>QHYM01000078.1 GCA_003223295.1 Acidobacteriota bacterium
CGTTGTAGTAGTAGTTCGCTTTGTTTATCAGTTCGTCCGGAATCGCGACTTTTGTCCTGACCAGTTTAATTACTTCCGTTCTCCTCTCGAAAAGGGCAGTGATTTTTGTATTGGTGAATTCGTGAGGTGGGAAGAGTTGCTGCGAGCCAAGCTATCGCATGACGAGGAACCGCAGACGTCGGCCGTAGCCAGACGAAATCGGTATCGTCCAATGCAGAGTTGCGTACCGGAAAAGCCGCTCTTCAGGGCTCCTAGATTTCACCTCAACAAGAGAGGGGCGGATCGCGAGGAGATCCAACTCCGAACCATTTGCAATGAAGCTTAATAAGCTCTCTTCATATCTCCGCAACACCGGAGCCGATTCGGCAACTCTATGTGCAACTGCGGTGGAATGGAGGCTTCGAATCGTATCTTTGTCGAGGTTTTCTGGAGGCAACACGGGATTCGGTGACACGAAACCCCTGCGTCCGCGGGGAGCTCTTAATCTTCCTTACGAGCCGAATTCTGTTCACGTACCTTAGTGTTTACCGCTAAGTGGACACAGGTACAATAAAATTCTCACATCTAGTTTCTTGAACGGCTCCTTGACCATTTGGTTGTACGAGGTCAGCGGGCGCGAGCGTGGAATGAACATGACTGGCTGGCTCGAATACTTCACAGAAGGCTTTGGCGCTCAGATGCGAGCCGTTCAAATAACTGCTGAGCACGTCATGCGCAAGGATGTGATTCTGGCGAGAGCTCGGAAGAACGGCTTGAAAGACCGGCCCGTCGCGCTTCTCGGTTATCCGCTCAGCGCTGGCAAAGCGACAGTGGCAGAATGTGAAGAGGACCTAAAGATGAATAGAAGAACGCTCCAGCGCGATCTCAAGCTGCTGGCTGAAAAGGGCCTAGTCAGCGAGATCCGCACCGGCCCCACGGACTTCACAAAATACTACCAGCCGCTACCGTGACAAGCTGTGACAGCTTACTGTGACAAGCTATGACAGCCGACTGTGACAATGCCGCCATGAACCGCGCGAATTTCCGAGGCCTGCGGTGCCGCTAAGATGCGAGGCCGAACCCGCCGAAATTCGAGGCCTGAGCTGCCCGGCGTGGCTGGACAGAACGCAAACCGCAGATAAACTCTAGGTACCCCCCTCCTCAATGACCAACCCCCAAAGCCAAGAACAAAACGCTGTCTGTCCTCGATGCCACTCAAAATTCACTATAAGAAAAGAAAGGTAGGCGATTGAACCGCTATAGAATCCTGCAAGTCTTCCAGTGCAGAGAGTGCCTGCATAAATTCACCGCCGCCGCAGGAAAGCTCTTGATTGCGAGTTTGTTCTATCTGTATTTCTTCACGCCGAGTAAAGACAGCCGGGTAAAGAAAGCCTTGACTGTATTTGCAGGCAAGCGTATACAGCTCGCATTCCATTTCCCCTTTTACTAATCGAGATCTCAGTTGAAAAAGGGGAAGAGAGGTCGCATGTCCATTTCCAAAACCATCCCCACGCCACCGCTAACGGCTGTGGCTACGGTGCTTACGTTATTGCTGCTTTCAGTATCACCCGCCATGCAGGCACAGGCCATCCCTTCTGATCCCAAAGCTCCCAATACCCAAACCACTTGCGTTGTAACTCAATCCGACTTTGCAAATTGGTTCGAATCAGCGCCACCCACGCTGAATGGGGTCGTAAAACCCGCCGACAGCCTAAACTTCCCCGACCAGCCGAACTGCTCCTTCTATCGTTGGTCGGAACAGATGTTTCTCTGGATCACTTCGCCCGCCCCGCCTACCTACTGTGGAGGTGGCTCGCGCGTCTTCGATTCGTCTGCCTTTTTCGACGTTTCGCCACCCGACCCGAATACCGGGCAGCGCACCTTCATCCCGCACACCTGTAGCCCGCTCGGTGGCCTTAACCGGTTCCTCTTAGTTCGTGATTCCAAGGTCGGACCTCACGGCCTACCCGTGATCATTGACAAGCGCGGGCGAATGCTCGACGTCGAACCTGCGCCGCTCGGGCCGTCCGGAAAACCAATGATCCTGAACGAGGCGGGTAAAGCGGTCGAGATCGAAAGCCTCCGCCTGAAAGAGGGGAAGGCCATTTTCATGGACAAAACCGGCACCGCAATCCAGCGCGCCCGGCCCATGCTGCGCACACGCTTCAATCGAACCGGCACCGTGCAACAGTTCGCCGCGGTCGACCGCCGCCTCATCTTTTTGGATCTATTTGGAAACGTGATTGAAACCGAAGAAGGCCAGGCCAACACCGGGGCGGTCTTGATGTCGCAGACGAACTCGCTCGTCTACTACGTTTCCATCGTCAACGACGTCTTTGCCTATTTCTTGACTGGCGTCAGGGGCGGTCAGATCACGCCCACGGCGAATCAATTTCCCACCACACCAGCGGATCTGGCGCAGATCACCGCCTTTGCCTCCACCCATAATGTCACCTTCCCCGATCCTAACGCTCTGGCCGTGGAGCTGAAATCCTCGTGGGTTGAAGCCTCAACTCTCCCCAACCCCGGCGATTACGTCACCACCATGGCCACGATCCCGACCTATGCCCAGTCAGCCACGCAATGGACCCCGAATGGGCAGAAGCGAGTCAAGCTGGCTCTCGTCGGATTGCATGTGGTCGGAAGCACGGGGACCAATGCCAGCCCGAATGGTCCGGGCCACCCGGAAATGATCTGGGCTACTTTTGAGCACATCGGCAACACACCTCTCGATACCTACACCTACAACCAGGCGCCGAACTCAACCGCCAAAACTGTCCCACGAGACACGAGCGGCACTTGGCTGTTTTCCAAGACCAGCGCCAACGAACCCTTTAATTGCATGCTGATGGCGGAACAGGGAGGCAACATCGTAGCGGTCACGACCCAGCCCCCTTGCCCTCCCGGCGGCTTTACCCCGAGCAATACGGTCCGCAGAAAAGCCTGGGGCGCGGCCACGGGTGTTTCTCCAAATCCGATTGACGGCAGCGACGCTGTTTCCAACACCGAGGTCATTTTAATCAACAACAGCGTCCGCGGCATGATGCCGGCCGGCGACGTCCGCAACAATTACTATTTGGCAGGCGCCACTTGGACAATTCTCGGAGCCGCTCCGAGTGCGACCAATCAGGTTGGAACCAGCATGCTGGGAGGGAGCACCATGGAGACCTACTTCCAGGGTTCAGATAACACTGGGGCAGGTGGTCGTTTTAACTGCTTCAGCTGTCACATCAGCAGCCCCAATACGTTCGGCCGTGCAACCACCGACGTGAGCCATATCTTTGGCTCGCTGTCGCCCCTCACTTTCCCGGCGTTAAGGGTCCGCCTAACCGTGTTGCAAAGAGTGGGACTTCTGCACCAGGTCCGCTTGACTGCCACCAACTCGGTGACAGGTGCTCCGGTGGCAGGAGCCCAGGTAACCGTGACCGATCCTGATTCAGGAGAGGTAAGAGTCTCCCGCACGACCGCCGCTGACGGTACGGTTACCCTCAAGTACAGACAATGTATGGTGGTTGACCCGGAGCTGAAACCTCCTCGACATGTTGTACCCTGCGATGGCTCTGCCAAGGCCGCAGTGCTTGGAGAAGCATCATTCACTGCGCCGTAGCCTGCGGGACCCGCATTTGGAAGGTGGCGCACATTTGCCTAACGTTGATAAATGTGAGTCTTCTCCCAAAACTCAAGCCTTACAAATGCAGCCGCGTAGGGCGAATAAAAATAGCCCGGCACTTCATCACCGGGAAACGTCAGGTGAAGAGCAGAGTACCCTAGGGACGACTGATCTTGCGCGCACCAAATCGGTTTGAGAACTTTACTGCTTGAGCGTTTCCTGTACGTCTGTCCGATTACAACGGATTTGGAACTCAGACCGAACGAAACTGCGAGGCTGGTAATCGCAAGGGTCACAGCACAGAATGGGAGAATTCGCTTCATCGCTTTTGCCTCCAAAGACGAACGTTTTGGGCCGTGAGGGTTACTACCTTTCGGTAGGGTTAATGGCGGGAGTCTACGCCAGCGCCCCTGCATGCTTTTAGTGCGGCGGGGTATCGTCGACACGGTCGTAAGCGACGTCAAAACCGAATACTCGCGGGCAGGCATGCCGCTCGATCCGGCGCTCGCCGAAGTGCTGTTGACCTGGCAGCGCGTCACGGAGTTCAAGAATCCTGAGGATTGGATCTTCGCCAGTCCCTTCAAGGCAGGCACCATGCCGTGGCAGCCTTGGAGAGTGCAACAGCGGCATATCGCGCCCGCAGCCGTACGCTGCGGCATAGGTCACATCGGTTGGCACACGTTTCGCCACACCTTCCGGAGTCTTTTGGACGAGACTGGAGCTCCGCTGAAAGTGCAGCAGGAACTTATGCGCCACGCCGATATCCGAACAACGATGAACATCTATGGAAAAGCCATGGAGAAGAGCAAGCGCGAGGCGCACGGCAAAGTCGTTCGTCTCGTATTGGCGTCTCAGGTGGCTTAGTGCCCCCTTATTGCCCCCGAGAATTTTTATCTCGTTGAATTAAAAGGAAGTTTTGGTAGGGGCGGTGGGGATCGAACTAAAAGCGGCGTTGAAGACGCGTAAGTTCAGAACTCCTGACATGGTTGGTCGGGAACCTGTCCGCTTTTTGGTTCAAAACAGGGGGGGTGCGACCACATAATGCATCTGGAGCAGAGTGCCTGGGAAGAGCGTTTTTGTTTTGTTGAGTGCAACACAAAGGGATTCGAGGACCCGCGACCGGTGTGGCGAACTGAGCGGGGCGAGCTTTATACGAAGTTGGTCGTTCATCGGCTCGATGTCGGCTGTATCCTGTAGCGCCATCTGAATGAAAGTCCGCCCTTCATCTTCAACACGGCTGTAGTGGGGACGAATCAGCTCAACCAGATCGCTCTCCGTCTGATATGCGACCATTTTCAGAACGTTGGTTAGGTGTTTGCGTTCGGTAGAAAGTTTCACCATCTCCTGACCCTTTTGGATATCCGCGACTGTCATGCGAGCAGGAAGAGAGTCACGCCGGACCTGGAGTTTCTTAATACGCTTTGTCGTCTTGTCAATCTCCATGCGAATTTCCTGTTCCGCAATCTCAAAACCAGAATCTTTGGATGTGGGTCCATGGATGTAATCGATTGCCGTTGCACCATAGCGTTCCCGTAGTTTCCTAAGATGAACACCTGCAGCGTGAACCTCCTTCACGGCCGCTTTCCGTGCCGGGTTGGGGACCGAACGGGTGGGATCGTCTGGTTCGAACTGATAATCCGTTAGCGCATCGATCAGATACTCCTCCCGCAGGTACTTGAAGAAATTCTCTTGGCGCCAGCGCTCGAACATGCGATGAGCAACAACAATGGCGCGTAGTTCCCAGCGACTTGTCACGATCGGTGTCTGATGACCGGTCTCTGTCAGGCGAGTCACCTGACGGAGTCGCAGCTTTCCTTTTAAAAAGCGAACGGGCTGCTCATGGAGCAGGTATTCCACCGGCCGACCGTCCAACTTAGCCTTGTGCAGAGTGAACCTCTTTTCTGAGATGTGGCGCATGCGCCCTTTCCGATAGGTCAAGATGTCAAAGCCCATAGCCAGCAGGTTCTGAAATACTTCCGGACTCCAACCAGCGCGATCAAAAACAACTGTGGAATGCCGGCGCGATCCCAGGAGCTCTCGTACCTCGCTTAAAACCGGGATGAGCATTTTACTCATGGCTGTATTGGCCTCGGCAGTGACCACAAATAAGGGATCGCCGCGTTGATCGTTGACCCAGTAATCGGTGGTTGCGGGCGCGGCGAGATGCATTCGTGTCACATAAGCTTTCGGAACTCTACGTTTGCCGTGGTAGGCCCGAACGTGACCGTCAATATAGAGGAACCCGAGTACCTTGCCATGCTCGATGATGCGTTGCCGCGCAACCTCCCGGCCCAGTCGGTGACTGTCCTTCAGGGAAGCGAGGCGAGAGAGTTTGCGGCGAAGCGTCTTCACTTCGGGCATGCGATCCAGGCCGACAATGCGGCCTAGTTCCCCAGGCGGATACTCTTTGAGAGTCTCGGGCCGTGGGATTCTCAGAAGCGCCAACAGAACATAAGCAACTAGAGTTGTTCGCAATCCATAGAAGGCTGGGCCAAGGCTGCCGTAAATTTTCTCCGCCGTCGAGAGCAGGCCACTGGCAACCAGCGCAGGAATGGCCAACAAAACGCCTGCTCTTGGCAAACCTCGTGTGGGAGCAAACACCGGAAGGGCATCGTCGAGAAGCCCCATAGCAGCGAGAAGACGATCCATGGACCGATCCAGAGGGCTGGCGTCGAGACTTTTTGCAGCCGTATCGCTTAGCAGTTGCGGCATCTTAGCGGGAGTCTGTTCGGTAACGGAGGGCGGAGTCTTGAGCAACGTGGTTGCAGAAACCACGGCCAACTGTACTTGCGAACCTGCTTCCGGCAGGAAGGAGAGACTTGGTTCAGAACTAGGTTTCCAGCCGAGCCTACGGAGACTCTTGCGCACGGCTTTTTCGCTAAGGCCAAGCCGGCCGGCAATCCAACGATTGCTCATTTCCTTGGCTTTGAGACGGAGAATGGTGCGGTCTCGCTCATGGAGTTTCCTGTGCACGGAAGAACGGACTACCGGTCGTCCCCTCGGGCGCGCCAGGGCGCTCAGTCCACCGGTTTTCAAACGCTCTTGATAGCGGCGAAGTGTTCTGGCCGAATAGCCGAAGCAGCGTGCGATATCGTTCTGATCCGCGTATCCCGACTCGAAAAGCTGAACCATGGCATAGGCTTCGGCCGAGCGATCTTTGATCGAGTAATGGGAGAAGACGATGCCATGGACGAAAAGCACTCGTTGGCCTTGCTCGGTCTCAACACAAACGCGATCGTTTACGAAGATGGTGCCGGGGGCAGCAGCAGGGCGGGCGAAAAGCTCTTTTTGAGGTGGAGCCGGGCTCATGGTTTCTTAGCATGTTCTATTTCCACCGACTCGAAAAGCGGACAGTTTAAGGTCCGCACCCAGGAAAGCAAAAAACCAGCGGTTGCGGTCCCGGAGGGATCAACAAAAGCAAAACGTTGGGCACTCGTTCGCGTTCAGATACGGCAGAATCGGAAACTCTGGAACCGACCATTGCAGACTCAAAAAGCGGACAGTTTAAGGTCCGCACCCTACTCTCGAAAAACCTCAATTCTGGCCGCTTTTTAGGGGTATGTCAGGAGATCTGAAGTTATTAGAGGGACCACAAGGTTTCTGGAGCGGGCGATGGGAATCGAACCCACGTCCGACGCTTGGGAAGCTTGCAATCTAACTCAACAAAACGCTGGATTGGCGGCATTTTTGCGATTTTCGGAACGTCTTAATTGGAAAATAATGGAAAATGAAAACGCCCGTCGTGCTGATAGGCGCAGCGGCTTCTCATGGCTTCAGACCGTACCGGGCCAGACCCGAACTAATCGTAACGACCTCTGTCTTCTTTTCAACCAAGTGGTCCACGGTCTGCTGGATAATTTCGTGAGAAATGCTGATGGGATTCCCCGGTTCATCCACCCGATGAAAAAGTAGAATCAGCCAAGTCCCATGGGCTTGTGCATCATCAATCGCTTGCGTAATTCGGTTGATGTCGTTATTTTCGTAATCGTCGATTATGAAACACTTGAGCAGTAAGGCTTGAGAATCGGAATCGTTTAAGCCGCCACTCGTTGTTCTTGCGCCGCTGAAGCCCTCAGCCCTTATACTAGCGAGTGTGGTATCGTTGTAGTCGCCGTAGGGATAGGCAAACACCGTGGCATTAATTCCCCAGTTCAAGCGCAGATCTTGCAAAGAACCGTCAATCTCATCGTGCTGTTGCGCATCCGTAAGAGTGGACAGATGTGGATGCGTGCGCGTGTGCGCGGCGATTTCATGGCCATTTGCCCGCATAGCAAGCATTTGACTAGCGGAAATGTAAGATACCAGGCCCAGCCTTTGCGTGATGATGAACTGTGTTGTCTTCAGTCCTGCTGCGTCGATGATAGGCATGCCATTGACGAAAGCAGATTCAAAACCATCATCAAAATTGATCGACACCACGCCTTCCACCCCAGGAGATACCTGGGTTTCCACTCTTTCCCCGCCGCACCCGATCAGAAATAGGCACGACAAAAAGATGCTAGAAGTTCGCATCTAAAAACTCCTGGAGCTTGCTCATGCGGAATTCAACGTCCCCGATTTCCACGCGGAGGACCGTCTGATCGGCGATCAACTGATTTCGAAATGCGATGGCATTGCTCGTGTCCACGCCTTCTAGGGAACGCAGATTAGCTTCAATCTCCTTGTCGTGGTTATGCAAAATGACCAGTTCTGTCCTCTCAATCTCCAGGGTGTCGGTGATTTGGTGCTTCAGAATTGCTGCTTGATTGACAACGTCATCAAACTGCGTCTGTTTCCAACGGACGTAAGCAGCTTCGGACTGGTCAATGTGCCTGGTGATGGCGCGCCGCCCCAAGTTGTAGCTTAGATTAAATTCTCCGTAGGCTCCAAAGGACGATACGCCTGGCGTCATGGAGGATATCTGCCGGTGGGCGCCGCCGCTAAGCTTGATATCCCAACTGCTCTGCTTTTCCACCTTGTCAGTAGCTTGTAGATTCGCAGCCTCCGCAGCCAGCTTATCCGTAATCAAAACTTTGATCGGTGTATCGCTCAGCGGAGGAACATACGGTGAAGCTATCCCCGTCAGCGCGGCCGTCCGGCTGGTATCAAGGCGCACTTTTGCTCCTTCTAAGGCGTACAGCGCCGGACGCGTCACGTTTTGCGCTTCGACCAGCTTCATGTTGTCCACGATGAAGGCATCCAACTTATCCGAGGCTGCCTGGATGAGATCCAAGCGATGACGCAGGATGTCTTTCTCTATGTGCGGGAACGCGTAGATAAGATGTTGCTGCGCCTCCGTTGTGGCCCTGTACAGGTCACAATTGGTTTTCGCGGCCTTCATCACCAAACCAGATTTCATAACGTCTGACAGGCTGTCCGAGACTCCGAAGACCAGTTGGGGGGGCGTGCCGGTGCTGGGCTGTATGGGTCCCAGCAAAGCCGCTGGCGTCCGGAGAAGATCCCGTTGCCCGGCTGCCTGCTCCGCAACGTACTTGCAGTAGGCAGCTTCCGCTTCACTTTGCGCAAAGGCGCTGACGGGGGCCAGAAGGATGGCCGCTAGAGCGAAGGTTTTCATGGTTTTCCCGGTCAGATCCACAGCGGCTTCCGGCCCACAAACAGCACCTTCTCCTTAGCCGATTCCTGTTCCGCCAAGCTGAGTTGGATGAGGGAGCCACGCAACTCGGACTTGAAAAATGGAAATGGGTTGTTGGTCTTTTCCTCATCCGTAAAAATTTGCTGCACGGTTCCCACGTTGCGGCAAATGATCATACTCAGGTAGCAGCTATAGATTTCCGCTCCCTGGTAGACGCTGGCCTGATTCTCATAAGGGACGAACGCAAACCTCACGTCATGTTTGGTTGCGAGGGAATACGGGCTGTTTTGCGCCGTCGCAATAACAGCTTGCAGTTGGGTGATTTGGGCTTCATCCGAACGGAGTTGTTCCTCGCCCGACTTAATCTGAATCGAGAGCTGGATGATATTGCTCTTCAGTTCTGCCTCTTTCGAGAGCGCGTCAACCGTTGACCCATAATCCGGCGTCTTCTGGCGCACGTTGTCGCGAAGTAAGACCTCAGCAATCCTCCCGTCCGTATAGGTGTTCCGGGTTTCCCGCAACTGCGTTTTGGCTATGGCCGCGTCCCCCTTGGTGATCAGGCCGGCCCGTAAGTCCTTGTCAATCTTGGCTTCAATTTCCTTAACTTCATCAAGAATGCGCAGGGTGGCGGCCATATCCTCGGTCTTCTGCATGTTCAAGTTTTTCAGCTCCGAGGAGTCTACGACGTTTGCTGAACTTTGCAGGGACAAGGCCGTTTGAAATTTCTGGTCAAGCAGGTCCAAACTGGCTTTTGACTTCTTCAAATCGCCCAGGCTGTCACGCAGGCGATCCCGGTCCAGCACCAACGTGGTCATAGTCTGTTGGCTGGTAACGAGCTTCGCGGTAAGGTCCAAAATCTTGTCATTGGTGGGAGCGACGATAAACGGAGCCACCCAAGAAGCGTTGAGGGCAAAGAAGATTTGAACAAAACCATAAGACGCGACAAGTGCCAGGATACCGTATAAGGTGAGTACCGCGGCCGTGCGATACGTAGGAACAGCCAATTGATGCGCTCCCCGGAAGATTCTAGTGCTTAGGGTTTTCACTTTTGTTCTCCTTGAATTACCGTTGTGTCTCTAACTCCCCCCCACCCGTCCGAATCCAAAGTAAGGAGGGCTGCCGGGACCATGAATAAAGTTCGTATAATCCCCCAGGTGGCGTAAAGCACCACGCGCATGGGATTTATCTTCACGGTTTGTTCCGGGTGGAAAAGGTTTACTATCGAGATTGCCAACACTGTAGTCGCGACTAGACCGCTCGTCATTCTCAACAAGGCTAGGGCTGGGTTATCCACAGAAAGTAGTACGGCGATTCCCATGAGAAGGCTTAACGGGCTCAAGAAGTAGGTGAAGAGAGCCATTGGTTTGTTCATGCGCACATTCGCGCGCAGATTGAAAATAGTCTTGAAGAAGTCCGCGAAGCTGCTGCGCTTCCACCGAAGCTGTTGACCCCAATAGCCGTTAAAGGTGTTGGGCGCGGGGGTCCAGCATTTCGCTTTTAGGTTGATGTACGTGTCATAGCCGCGCAAAAGCGTCTGATGGGTAATAAAGCGGTCTTCTCCGTAGCGTACAGGCACTCCCAGCCAATGCCGCGCTTCAATATCCGCAACGAGTTCAAGGAACACGCTGCGGCGAATCGCCGACATACAACCGCTTACACAAGCTACGGACTTGAAGTACGCTTCGGGAATTTTCAACAGGCGGAAGAAAACATAGTAAATATAGACCTGGAAGATGGTCAGGGCGTTGTCATCAGAATTAGAGATACCTACTGAGCCGCCAACCAAAGCCA
>QHYM01000335.1 GCA_003223295.1 Acidobacteriota bacterium
CTTTGCAGCCTCATTAAGTCCACGGTGATGCTGGTGGCCGGAAGGGTGAGGTTCACCGCGCTTCCGCCCCCCGAAGGGGTGAGCGACATTCCCGTGATGGTTACCGCAAAAGAAAGGATGTTTGTGCCCGGAGGAGGAGCGAGAGGTACCGTGGCCATCGTGGCGCTCACACTAGCGGTACCTTGCTGATTACAGTTCGTCGTGCAAGGCATTTTCGGACCGCTACATGATGTAAAGACACAGGCTGCGAACAAGAGTCCAGCAAAAGAAAGAGTTTTCCCGCGATTCATGGAGCCCCCACGAAAGTTTGAACCGCGCTTGCCTGGCCTGGACAGGAAAAACGCGCACAACGTCCCCCGATGAATGTAGCGCGGCCAACTGGAGTGCGGCACTTCAAAATGGAGGTCGTTGTTCAACTGCTAAAGGTCAGGAATTCGTAGCGTGCGGCGAGGTCCTGGCTATGGCCCGGAGTTGCCCAGGTAGCGACTGAAGGGTGTGTTATCGTAGCTGGTCTTAGGTCGAACAGCAGTTGAATGGCGGTTGAACTGCGGTCGAGTTGAGCGAGAGCGAAGGTGGAATTCTGCCAAAGAAGAGCGCCAATTTAGGAGTGAACGCGGCGACCCAGAAGGGTAAGCGCGCGGCAAATACGGTCGAGCGAACGTACGTGCCTATTGAGGATGACCCGACGGTGGACGAAAACGCCCGGAACCAGGCGCGCGCGGTGGCGGAAGGCGAAACTGCAAAACCGTCGATGCAGGAAGTGTTTGGCCCGGGCGGATTCCTCGAGAGATGCATGAGAGGCGGATTTGACCGCTCGGTGGTCAACTCCGACTACGAATACCGCACCGGCCAAATGGAAATGGCCGAGCTGGTCGACGACGCGTTCGAAACGCATCACCACGCGATCGTGGAAGCCGGTACGGGAACGGGCAAGACGCTGGCGTACCTGATTCCGGCGATTTGCAGCGGGCGCCGCGTGGTGGTCTCCACGGCGACGAAATCCTTACAAGAGCAGCTTTTCCAGAAAGACATTCCGTTCTTGCAGAAGCATTTTGCGCCCAACTTGAAAGTGGCGGTGATGAAGGGGCGGTCGAATTTTCTGTGCCTCGCGAAGCTGAATCAGCTGCAGGACCAGGGGCTTCTGAAGGGCATCGAGGAACTGGATGCGTTCCGGCAAATCAAGGACTGGGCGAAGCTGACGGAGACGGGCGACCGCGCGGAGCTAAGGTTTTTGCCGGACAATTCCGAATTGTGGGGACGGCTGGACGCGCGGCGCGATACCTGCACGGGGCAAAAGTGCCCGTCGTTCAATCCCTGTTTTGTGACCGGGATGCACCAAAGGGCGAAGGAAGCCGACCTGATTATCGTGAATCATCATCTGTTCTTCGCGGACCTGGCGCTCAAGCAGGACGATTTCGGCAATATTTTGCCGGAATATTCGGCGGTGGTGTTTGACGAGGCGCATGAGATGGAGGACGTGGCCAGCGAGTATTTTGGGCGGCAGATTTCAAACTTCCGGTTCGAGGAACTGGCGCGGGACACCGACCAAACGCTGAGGCTGCTGCGTCTGGGCACACCGTCTTTGTTGCGGAAAACACAGCGGATTCGCGAGCGCAACCGCAGTTTCTTCGAATTGTTTCCGCCGCGCGAAGGGCGGTTCTCGTTTTCGCGGAACGAACGCGCGGCATTCCTGGAACAGAACCGCGAGACGTACGACGCGCTGGTCTCCTCGCTGAAAAGACTGGAAACCGAACTCGCCGCGCAAACAACCAAACCGGAAGAGCTGACTCGGATCGCGCGGCGCAGCTTCGAGCTGCGGCAGGAATTGACGTTCCTGTTCGAATCCAATGAAAAGAATTTCGTGTATTGGTACGAGCGGCGGAACAAAGGTGTTTTCCTTACGGCCACGCCCATCGACGTGAGCCAGATTCTGCGGCAGCGGCTTTTCGAGCAGTTCGACACCGTAATTCTGACGTCGGCGACACTTACGGTGGGCGGACGATTCGACTACATCCGCCAGCGCCTGGGCATCGATCACGCGAAGGAGCGTGCGCTGCCGCCGGAGTTCGATTATCCGCAGCAAGCGCTGCTTTATCTGCCGCGGAAAATGCCGGACGTGCGGGACGCGGGATTTTCGTCCAAGGCCGCAGACGAGATTGTGCAATTGCTGGAGCATAGCCAGGGCCGGGCATTTTGCCTGTTCACCAGCTATTCGCAGATGAATGAGTTGTTCGAACGCGTGCGTTCGCGCGTCTCTTTTCCCTTACTGCTGCAGGGAACGGCGCCGCGGTCGGCGCTGCTGGAGCGATTCAAGAACACAGAAGCTGCGGTGCTGTTCGCAACGGCCAGTTTCTGGCAAGGCGTGGACGTGCCCGGCGAACAGTTATCCTGCGTGATTGTGGACCGGCTGCCGTTCGCCGTGCCAAGCGATCCCATCGTGGCGGCGCGCGTGCATGCACTGCAGGAAGACGGGCGCAATGCCTTTGCCGAATTCCAGGTGCCGCAAGCCGTGCTGTCGCTGAAACAGGGATTTGGGCGGCTAATTCGAACGAAGACCGACCGGGGCGTGCTGGCGCTGCTCGATACCCGCATCCAGCGCATGCCCTATGGTAAAATTTTTCTGGAGTCGCTGCCGCGCTACCGGGTAACCCAGGAATTGACCGATGTGGCCCGGTTCTTGGACGGAAACAGCAAGGGGAAAGCGGCGTATCCGGCAGGTCCCGCCTGAAGCGTTACGAACTAAGAAATATGGTGAGGCAGGCGGCGCAGTTTCTGGAGTGACATGTTTCAAGTCAGCGTGGAAGAAACGTTTTCCGCAGGGCATGCTCTGCGCGGCTACAAAGGCAAGTGCGAAAATCCGCATGGACACAATTATCGCGTGCGCGTGACCGTCGAGGGTCCGCAACTCGACGGGATCGGTTTGCTGGTGGACTTCGTACAGGTGAAGCAGATTATTCGCGAAGTCATGGGGCGGCTGGACCACCAGTTTATGAACGACCTCGAGCCTTTTAAAGTTGTGAACCCATCGGCGGAAAACGTGGCCAAGTATTTTTACGAAGAGATCACCAAGCAATTGAAGGGCATGCCGCCGGGCGCGCGGATTACGGACGTGGTTTTGTGGGAGACAGAGACGAGCCGGGCGCAGTACCGGCCCGGTAACTAGTGCGTTCGGGGAGCATCTGAAGCGGCTGGGTGAAGCTCAAGGAAAACAATGAACCGCGCGTTGCTCATCATCCTCATTCCCGCGATTCTGGTCGCCCTGGGCTACGTTCTGGTATTCCGCTTGATAGGGCTCTCGCCGGGTTATCCGCGGCTCATTTTAGGGGGCCTGGTTTTTTTTGCGGCTGCCTATTGGCTATGGCCCAGAAAAGCTAGAAGCGGAGCGAAGGGCGGGGAGTAATTCGAAAGAGCAGCAGCCTGCTGCCAATTCCATCGTCATGGTCATCACTGAAATTTTCAAATCGATCCAAGGGGAAGGCACACGCGCTGGATTGCCATGCATTTTTGTGCGACTGACGGGGTGCAATCTTCGGTGCACGTGGTGCGACACGGCGTACGCGTTTCACGGCGGCCAGAAGATGACGGTCGAGGAGGTTTTGGCGCGAGTCGACGAATTGGCTGGGCGCGGCGCAGGCAAGCAAGCAAGCGATGCGGCGGTTCCGCTGGTTGAGTTAACAGGGGGCGAGCCACTGCTGCAAGAGCAGATTTACCCCCTAGCGGAAAGTCTGGTTTCGGCCGGTTACACGGTGATGATTGAAACGAGCGGAGAGCGATTCATCGGACGCTTGCCGAAGGAAGTGATCAAGATTGTGGATGTGAAGTGCCCCGATTCTGGCGAGCCGGACACATTCGACGCGAACAATCTGGCAGCGCTGACGGAAAACGATGAAGTGAAGTTTGTGCTTTCGACGCAACGGGACTACGAATTCGCCCGCGAATTCACGCGGCAGCACCGGCTGGCGCGGCGTGTACGAGGGGTTTTGTTTTCTCCGGTGTTTGAAGATCCAGAGGGAAAATGGCCGGGGCTTGAACCGCGGCTGCTGGCGGAGTGGATTCTGGCCGACGGCCTGCCCGTGCGGCTGGGACTGCAATTGCACAAGTTTATTTGGGATCCGGCGACCAAGGGAGTTTGAAAAAACGAAGTGAACACCTAGGGAAGGAATGAAGCAAGGAAGAAAAACGGCGAAATGAGCGATGCACGAAAAGCGGTGGTGCTGCTGAGCGGGGGAATGGACTCCTGCGTCAGCACGGCGATAGCGCGCGAACGGCATGGCGCGGGAAACATCGCGCTGCTTCACGCAGGCTACGGGCAGAGGACGCAGCGACGCGAGCGCCGGGCCTTCGAAGAGATTGCGGACTTCTACGGCGCGCGTCAGCGCCTTGTGGTGCAGCTCGATCATTTTCGCGCGATTGGCGGGTCGGCGCTGACAGACGAAAAGATTGCCGTGCCGGAAAATGAGTTGGGCGCGCCCGGGCCGCAGGGCAGCGCGATTCCAGTGACCTACGTTCCTTTTCGCAATGCTCACTTTCTTTCCGTGGCAGTAAGCTGGGCGGAAGTGATTGGAGCGGGCGCAATCCACATCGGAGCGGTTGCGGAAGATAGTTCCGGTTATCCGGACTGCCGGCCGGAATATTACCGCGTGTTTCAGGAGCTGATTCACGCCGGAACGCGGCCGGAAACGCGAATCGAAATCGTGACCCCGGTCATCCAGATGAAAAAGAGCGAAATCATCCGGCGGGGCCTGGAATTGGGAGCGCCGTTGCATCTTACGTGGTCATGCTATCAGCAAGAAGAGGCGGCTTGCGGCGCCTGCGACAGTTGCTTGCTGCGTTTGCGCGCATTTGCGGAAGCAGGAGCCACCGACCCTATTCCATATCGGCGCGTGGTTTCCGCAGGGCGTTGAGCTTGCGGGGCTTGCCGAGAGCAGGCAGACTTGGAATCCGGCAGGAACAAGAGAGATAATGGGGCGAAAACGCTCCGGGGATTCCGGAGCAGCTCCCTCACAAAAAGGAGAATGGAGCATGAAGATTTTCAATAAGTCAGTCGTACTCGCCGCAATTCTTGTGGCGGCCCTTGTTTCCGTGTTGACGCCCCGCGCTGCCGCCCAGACAGGATCGGTCAGCGGACAGATTCTGGACATCAACGGGAAGCCTTGGGCTGGTTTGACCGTGGAGGCAGTGAGCGAGCAAGGTGCGAAGCAAGACGGTAAAACCGAGACCGACGGCAAATACAGCATTGCCAACCTGCGTACCGGCATTTATACCGTCACGATCACAGCGTTTCCCCCGCCGAATGACAAGCAGCCTCCGTACACCATGGCTAAGGTCCGAGTAGGGAGTGGAGAAGACGCCAAGGCGGACGCAAACTTCAAGGAGATCATGGCCAAGCAGGGCGCTGCTGTACAGGAGCAGGTGAAGAAGCAGGAAGAGGCCAAGACCAAGTTTGAGGGAATGAAGGCGCACTTTACCGCGGCTAACGCGATTCTCGAGCAGGAGAAGACTGCGAAAGCAGAATTGCAGAAGGCAACTCCGGATCAGCGCGATGCCGCCAAGCAGAAGCTGGCGGACCTGGCTGATCAGGCGGCAAAGGAATATAAGGCAGCGCAGGAATCCGCCGTCGAAAAGGATCCTAATCTGCACCTTCTGTGGGCCAAGCTCGGAGAAGCCTACGACACGGCTGGACGCAACGACGAAGCCGTGCAGGCTTATCAGCAGGCGATCAACACCAAACCGGACGTGCCAGGCTACTACAACAATCTTGGAAACGTGCTGGCGCGCGCGGGAAAAATCGATGAAGCCAAAGCTGCTTATACCAAGAGTGCGGAACTCGATCCACTCAATGCGGCGACGGCGTGGAGAAACTTCGGCATCAGCCTGTACAACGCGAACCGACTGGGCGATGCCGTGGAACCCTTGCAGAAGTCCGCGGAGTTGGATCCCAAAAACCCTCAGACCTGGTATCTGCTTGGCGCTTCTCTGGTTTACAGAATGACGATCAAGAAAGTAGGAGATAAGCAGGTGCCGGAGTTCGCGCCCGGAACCATCGAGGCCTACCAGAAAGCCATCGAACTGGACCCCAATGGAACCTACGGCACGCAGGCCAAGGCAGGCCTGGAACAATTGCAACAAATGGCGCCGGGAATCGACCTCAAGGTCAACGTGAGAAAGAAGAAGTCCTAAGCACAAATTGTCAGCGCATTCAGGCCGGCTCCGCTTTGCGGGGCCGGCCTTTCTTTTACCGGTGAGTGAGCGTGCCGTTGATTTTTGTGCGGCGAAGCGACCAGGCGAAGGCAGCCATCGACAACGGCAGGAGCACCACCGCGAAGAGAAGAAGGATCTCGAGCGATCGCCAAAGCGCGGCCACGCCGGCGCCGCCCAAGAGTGCGGAGCGCATGGCTTCCATCGCATAAGAGACGGGATTCAGGCGTGCCACCAATTGCAGCCAGTTAGGCAGAATGCTGACGGGAAACAGCATGCCTCCGGCAACACTCGAAATGCCAAGGAACAACCACTTGGCGGGATTGCCGCGCTTGAAAATCAGCAGATAACTTGCGGAGAGAATGCCCAAACCCGAAAACGCGAGAAGTGCCGCCGCCATCACCGCCAAAACGCCCATCCAATTGGCGGAATGCAAGGGGAATCGAAACAGGATGGCCGCCCAGGCAACGTAGATGACGATGCGCAGCGTCGTGGCCACGAATGGATATATGGCGGACCCGGCTACGAAAACGGGAAGGGAGGTTTGTGTGATGAGCAGATGCTCGAGCGTGCCGCTGTCACGCGCTTCCTCGAGGCTGCGATCAAAGGAGTCAAGAGCTGCGTTGAGATAATCGAGAAAAACAAACCCCACCAGAGAAAACTCGAAATAGCTGCCGCCCTGGGGCAAGGAACGCTGCAAGCCGGGAGTGTCCACGAAGCGTGCCACGTAATAAAACATCGCTGCGCCGAAGAGCCCTTCGATGGCCTCCAGAACGAAAACGGTACGGTAGGTACGCGCGATGCTGAGATCGCGCCAGAAAAAGAGCCAGACTTCGCGGAGAATGCGCGTCATGGGACCTGATCTCCGGACAATGTTTCCGTGCGGTGGCCGGCGAGGCGCAGAAACACCTCTTCGAGAGTGGCGGAGCCGGTTTTCGTTTTTAACGCCGTGGGAGTGTCGCACGCGAGAAGCCGACCAGCGTGCAGCACGGCCACGCGATCGGCGAGCAGCTCGACCTCTGGCAATGTGTGCGAAACAAAAAGCAAGGAAGTCTGCCCGTCACGCAGGATTTCTGACTTCAAGAAACGGCGAAATTCCGCCGCCGCAAAGGCATCCAGGCTGCGCGTGGGTTCATCGAGAAGCAGGACTTCAGGCTGATGAAGCAAGGCGCGGGCAAGACTGAGGCGCTGCACCGTGCCTGAGGACAAGGTGCGTACCTGGCGATCCATCGCATCAGTCAGTTGGAATTGTTCCGCAAGCTGAGAAACTCGGCGCGCGGCTGCGGAGCGCGAGAGTGCATTCAACTGGCCAAAGAACAACAGGTTTTCGCGGGCCGTCAGCCGCGCATAGAAACCGTGGTCTGTGCCCGCGTGATAGCCCAGACGGCGGCGGACGTCGCGCGGCTTGCGGACGGTATCATGGCCTGCAACGCTCGCGTGCCCCCCGGTTGGAACCAGGAGGGTAGCGAGGATGCGAAGGAGCGTGGATTTTCCCGCGCCATTCGCGCCAAGAACGGCGAGCGATTCGCCTTCGTGGACTTCGAATGAAACGCTAGCCAGGGCAACAGCCGTGGGTTTCTCGAAAGGCTGAAAGAAGGCGCGCCAGCCGCTGCGGGCGGGCGGAAAAGATTTGGACAAAGATTCGACTTGGATTGCGGCGGCAGCCACCAGGAGTCTTATAGCGTGTCTTCCCTTGGAAGACAATTGAAACGGGGCCTGTGGAAGCGCAGGGACACCCGGCGCCATCGCCCGGTACCATAGCGAAGCGGCGCAATCCCCGGTAGAATACTGACCGAGATAACTGTCCCTCTCAGTCCGCTGACAGAAGTTTCTAGAGGAGCCGTGCCGATGCTGACATTCAAGGATCGCGCTGCCGCACCCGCGCACGTCCTCGTACGGCTTCTGGACCAGGAATCGGTTTTGCTTAACCTGGAAACGGAACAGTACTTCGGCCTTGATGAAACCGGCACGCGCATGTGGCAATTGGTGACCGCTTCACCGAATATTGACGCTGCGTATCAGGAGCTGCTCACGGAATACGACGTCCAGCCGGAGCTGCTGCGTGAGAACTTGACCGAATTGCTGGGCCACCTCGTCGAACACGGTTTGCTCCAAGTGTCGCCCGCTGATGCTGGAAAGCCTGCGGCGGTTTAGCGCGCTGGAGCGCCCTGCGCAAATGCTGTTTTTGCGCGCGCTGGCAATGTTGCCGCTGGTTTCTCTGAGCTTGAGGTTGCGCGGTTTCCAGCCGACTCGATCAACGCTGCAAAGAACTCTCGCGCGCCGAACGCCCCAAGTGGATTCAGATTCCCTCAACATGAAAATGGTTTTGGCCGCGCATATGGTCAACGCCGCGGACCGGCACGGGCTGGTTCACCCTTCCTGTCTCGCAAAATCCCTTACGTTGTGGTGGCTGCTCGGGCGGCAGGGAATAAGCTCTCGCCTGCGCATCGGAATTCGCAAGCAGAACGATCAATTGGAAGCCCACGCCTGGGTTGAGCGCGAGGGCGTGGCGCTGAATGAGCCAGAAGAGCGGCACCACCACTACGCAGCTTTTGACGCTGCACTCGCTACGTGGACCGAGGATGAACCCTGATCGGGCTCCCGGGAGAGATCCAAGGCGGTTCAGACCTTTCTCTGCAGGGGCGTTGAAGTACTACTTCGGATGCGGTACCCAGGGAGACTATCCACACCCCCGGCATTTCATATCGTTCTCAAAACAAAGGGGTTACCAACTTCTTTGGAGACTCCCCCGCCCGGCCTTAATCCAGAGGGAGGGCGGGGGCTCAAAGGCTTAGATATTGGTGCGATGGGCGATCAAGCGCTTTGTACGTGAAGCGGGAGCGGGCAACTCCACGGTCACCGAAACTTCGCTTTTGTTGCGCAAAACGCCGAGCTTTACGGTTTGGTTCTGGTTCTTATCCTTTGCTTCCCGTTTGGCCGCGAGTTTCTCGCGCAAATCGCCGACCGTGCGAACACGCTCGCCATTGACGGAAGTAATGACGTCGCCAGCTTTTACGCCCGCCTTTTCCGCCGCCGAACCGGGATTCACTTCGCGAACCAGGATGCCCTCGCCATCGGGAGCTCCAAAGAATGTGGCGAGTTGGCCGTTGAGATCTTCCGCATCAATCCCGAGGCGCGGGGAACCACCCATCAGGAACCGGCTGCCGTCCCATTCCATGGGCGGAATCATCGGAATTTCCGGCATGCTAAACGCGAACTCTCCGGCAGCGCCGGGCCTGGGAGTCAGGACCTTGAAGGGGTGGCGGCGCTCTTCGGCTTTCCCGAGAGCAACGGTTACGGTCTGGGCGTGGCCATCACGCCACACGGTGAGCTGCGCGGGGCGCCCCGCGGGAATCTCGCGGATCATGCGGCGAAACTGCGCCGCGCCTTCGACGCGTTGCCCATTGATTTCCGTGACGACGTCGTTTTCCTTGAGACCCGCTTTCGCGGCCGGACTGTCCGGAACGATGGAGCTGAGAACGACGCCGCGTTCGGCGGGTAGTTTCAATTCCTTAGCCGTATCACCGTTAACCTCGTGGAGTTCAACGCCAAGCCAACTCGAGCCTTCATCGTCCAGCAGGACTTTCAGGTCATCGTCTCCATCGGCCAGCTGGGGGAAAGCGTCCAGTTGCTCAAGCGCCTGCCGGTGCTGGGCGAGAACCATTTGCGACGCCAGCATCGCACGCGACTCCGCGAGTTTGGCGACTTCGTCTTGACGCCCTTGAAGCCTCGCTTGGAGCCGTTCCAGCTTTCTTTCCAGGCGGGCAATGGCAGAGTCATCCGGACAAAGCGTTTGCGAATTTGCAGGAGGCGCGGGCAGAGCGATCAGCACGAGGCTGAGTGCCGCGACCCCTCCGGTAATCAAAAGATTGCGCTTATTCATTTTCGTCCCTTCCCTCCTTACCACTTAGACGCAGCAACGGCAAAATGGTCAGACGCTCGATCGCAGGACAATCAAGCGGATTCCTCCATTCACCGTACGCAGATGAATGGGAACTCCGCCACGGCCCAGCTTGCCGTGCATTTCCCGGGGACGGTCGGTGCTCTCCATGGTGATGGGAAGCTCGGAAGAAAAGTTTCCGTTCAGGCAGCGGGCGTCGATCTCCGCCTGGAGATCGGAAGGCACGGCAAGAACCAGCGACCCGTTGGTAGTTTCCGCGGTGGCGCCAGGCTTCTCCGGCGCGTGGGCCAGTTCGAGGTGCACGTTGCCATTGGTTGTGTGAGCCCGAACGTTTCCGCCGCCTTCGAACACCTCGATGTCTCCGTTCACGGTATGCAAGTCTTCCACGTTCTCCAGGCCGGAAATACGCAGTGTGCCGTTCACCGTGCCGATATGTTCGACGTGAACGCGATGCGGCACATGAATCGTATATTCCACGGCGACCTCCACGCCTTCGTTTTGCGGATACCGCGTGGTGACCGCGACGGCATCCGGACGCGCGTTCACCTCAATCGAAACGCGCTCGAGATCGGCTTCCCGCTGCTTCGCCGTTTTTACGGCGTGAATTTCCACCTCGTTGCGGTCCCATCCCTGAACGTCAACAGTGCCGTTGACGTTTTGCAGCTCGAACGTGCCGCACGGCTGCAACGGCACCGTCTGGTTGAAGTCTTTGCTGATGGCGTAGCTGGGAGCGGCCCAAAGAGCAGCCACAAGAAGAAGGGAAAAACAAAAAGCTGTCGCGCGAAAACCGTGCCGTGACATAACGTTCTACCCCCTTGCACCTGCGATTTACAGAATCGAGCTACTTACAGAACCGAGGACCCAACAACAAGTCAATTGCGCTTTGCTACCACCCGCTCAGCGCAATTGAAAATCGAATTTCAGCGTCGAAATAACCTCGACGGGCTTTCCTTTCGCCCATTCCGGTTTCCCCCGCCAGCGCTTCACTGCATCGATCGCGGCATCGACCAGTGCCGGCTCGCCTTCCAGGGCCTTTAGCACCTCGACGCGGCCGTCTTTTGTAATCTTTGCCTGAAGTACTACGAATCCATGGATTCCCGCGCGCTGCGCAAGAGATGGATAAGTAGGATACGGATGATAGGTAATCCTCTTCAAAAACTCATCCGGGTCTTCGGTGATGCCGCCACGGAACCTGCGTTCCAGGTCAATGAGCCAATCTTCGAGCCAGTCGGTGCTGTTTTTGGTACGCTCTGGCTGCGTCTTCTCAGGCTGCCGATTTGTATCACAGGGCGTGGGCCCCATTGAGGGAGGGAAAGAAACCGGAGCGAGCCCCGCTTCCATAAACCGTTTGTTGAGGCGATCCGCTTGTTCGCACAACAGCGATTCGCGCAGCGCCAGTTGGGCGTCAATAAACTGCAGGCGGATTTTGCCTCCGGTGGTTCGCAACTTCAGCGCGGCGCCGCCTCCATTCAAAACCGCCATGGCATGGACCGGACCCACTCCGCTCGTGGGCCCCTGCATGATCAGGT
The DNA here is from genome assembly GCA_003223295.1 of Acidobacteriota bacterium. GTDB lineage: Bacteria > Acidobacteriota > Terriglobia > Acidiferrales > UBA7541 > Acidiferrum. The sequence goes on from QHYM01000335.1 coordinate 11,629, forward strand.
GCAAAGCAGAATCCGCCTCGATGTGGTGCTCCGTGCCGTTGGACACCAATGCGTCGATATTTACGGCCAAATCCCGCGGCAGGTAGACCACGATGTCGCCCGTGCCGGAGGCCAACTGCGAAGGGGCTTCCAGGCGCAGCGGCCCTTTTCCTGCCGGCGCGTTTGGATTGATCCAGGCGGTGATGCTGCCGCCCGAAGTGGCAGCTTGCACGGCGCCGGACGCGCTGGTTACGCAAATGCTGCCGCCGTTGGATTCCACTTCCATGGGGCCGGAAACGTACATGACGTGGATACCGCCCCCGCCTGTTTGGGCGCGCACCGAGCCCCGAACTTCACCAAAATCGATCTGGCCGCCCCCGGTGTGGACGCTCACGAAGCTGGCAGTCTGCCCAACCGTGATGTTGCCGCCGACGGTTTCCAAATCCGCGCGTCCGCCAATCTGGCGCGCACGAATATGTCCGCCGCCGCTCCGCAGCGAGGCGTCTCCGGAGATATTGCCTGCGTTGATGTGCCCTCCGGCGGTAAACGCCGTCAGATCCCCCAAAACATCCATGACCTTGATGTGCCCGCCCTCGGTTTCCAGTCTGGCGAGAGGGCGCCCGCGCGAAATTTCGCGAAATCCTGCTCTGCCGATTCGTCCGGCAATGATGTTTCCGCCCTGCGTTTTGAGAAGAGCGGTGCCGCCAATATCTCCGGTGGTGATGTCGCCCGCGTCGGTGTTCACTTCCACGTTGTAATTGCGCGGTACTGCGACCTCAAATTGCACCCAGAACTGGGCATTGGCATGGTGGGCGGGTTGCGGAAAGAGCGCGCCGGCGATTTCCACTCCGGTAGCGGAGGTTCCGGCCTTGAGAGAATAGTTATTCAGGAGTTGCGTTGCCGCAGCACCGCGCGCGTCTGTTTCGACATGCACCGTATAGCGCACGACCGGGGGAGAGCCGGGCTCGATTTGTGTGATGTTTACAGAGCCAAGGTCCGCAGTCAGACGCAGCGTCAGTCCTTCTTTGGTGTCCAGCACGCTGCTTTTCAAGATGGACGTGCGCGGCGCGCCTGGCTCTCCGGGCTTCTCCGGCACGGCTGCAGGGTCTTTGGGGTCAGAGGCGAACACCGGGAGCGAAAATTGTGTAGCAAGAAAAATTCCGGCCAGCGCCCAGAGCAACGCGGCGTAGCGCGCTAGGGAGGAAGAAACCTTTCGATAGAAATTCCAGTTCATCACGAAAGCAAGTTCTCTGCGCGGCGGTGGATCACTGCACTTCACGGGGCCCAATTTGCCGCAAGGCGGCGGCGCTGCGCAGCCGTACGTAGCGGCTCGGGTCACGGCGTTGCAATTCCTGAAGCACTTTAACCACATGTTCGAATTCATCGCCTGGTGCTCGTGGCGCAGCCGTGGACGCCACGACCGGCGCTTCAGGGGCCTCTGGAGCTGTGCTTGCGCCTAGGACCTCGCCATCCAGCGACCCTACCAGCAAATTCACCGCTTCCACGCGCACGCCGGGATTCGTGTCATGTTCGAGAGTATCCAGAAGCGCTTGGCGAACGTCGTCGTCTCCTGCCGCATCGCGCAGCGCCTCCAAAGCCTTCATGCGTACGGCCGGATTCTGGTCCTTGCGAGCCGCATTGAGCAAAGCGCCGCGTACCTGCTGATCCCGCACCGCGGCCTTAAGAGCATCCAGGCAGTCCAGCCGCATCCCGGCATCGAATCGCTCGCTGTTTTGGACCATGTATGTAAGGACCTGGCGCATACGGCTGTCGTCGACATTACCGGTGAGTACCATGGGCTGTTCGGCGCTGACTTGCAACTGAACCGTAGGAGAGTCCGACCCGGGAGACGGCGAAATATTCACGCCGCTGACCACCATGTTGGAAAGCTGGTCCTGGGTGAGGGGCTGCGGGGCGCGCACGTTCATGGCTTGCCCCGTATTGCTGGAGTTCTGCCGCAGCCAGGGAACAAGCTGGGTTCCCGCAAGCACACCCACGAGCACCAGCAGCGCCCCGCTCCAAGCCGGCCGCAGCGCCATCCAGCGGTGCAGCCAGCCGAAAGGTCGCCAATGTTCCTGGAGCGGCGGGGCAGAAAGATCGTCAAGGGCTTCCGCCAACTCGCTGCGGAATTGCGAAAGAAGGATCCCGGAAGCATCGAATTGGTCAGAGGATTGCGGAGCACAGGAAAGCGCCGAATGGAATTCCTTCTCCTCAGCAAGTTGCTCGGAGCAGGCATGGCAATTTGCAAGGTGCGTTGCGATCAGCTCGCGTTCACTCTCGCCAACTTCCTCGCAAACGTAAAAGACCAACAGGGGCGCAACGTCCTTGCAGTTCAGTTTCTTTTCAAAGGGGCTCATCGCAAACCTCCCAACTCGTTGCGGAGTTTGCGTGTAGCGCGGAACAAAGAATTTTTCACGGTTTCCTCGGTGGTGCCGAGCGCGTCGCCGATGGCGCGGAGCTTCAGGCCTTGATAATGCTTCATTTCGAAAACAACGCGCTCGCGAGGCGACAAGCGTTCCATGGCGCGGGCGATGCGCGCCTTGATTTCCAGTCCCATCATGGAGCGCTCGGGATCGAGCGTCGGCCGGTGCTCGCGTTGGCGTTCAAAAAAATCGGTGATGCCTTCTTCGTGGTGGCCGGCATTGAGCTCCGGCGCTTGATCTTCGGGACGGGCCTGCCGTCGGCGCAGGTGGTCCAGGCAGACATTGGTGACGATGCGGTAGAGCCAGGTATAGAAGCTGCATTCGAAGCGAAAGCGGTGGAGATTGCGGTAAACCTTGAGGAAGGCTTCCTGATAAACATCGCGGGCATCTTCGGGCCGCTTCATCAGGTTCAGAGCCAAGCGCAGCACATCGCGGTCGAAGCGGCGAACCAATTCCTCGAAAGCGGCACGGTTGCCGGCTTGCGCTTCCGCCACCAGTGCTCGCTCGTCAAGATTGGGCAAAGAGGTCATCGTGGCTAGGGCGGCATTGGTGCTGCCCGAGCAACCGTTTTCATCGGCCAAGGCAAGAGCCCATCTGGGGAGCTGCATTTTTCGCTTTCTCTTCGCGCGCGGCCAACTTACCGATTGCAGGACAACAGGTTAGAGCAGAATTCTGCACTTGGTCTGATTGCTGGCTACCGCGGCGTCATCCAAATTGGACGGACCAATACCCGAAGTGTGAGCGTAGCTCCCCACTGGTAACGACGTCAATGCTGTGGGTTTTGTTTCTAAAAAGGCACCGAAAAGGCCTGTTTCGCCTCAGCCTGCTGGATGGAGTTGCAGTGCCTGGGGATTGAGCTCTTTCCGTCAGGCATTTCCCCCAGTGCCTGCGCTTGGGGCCATCGCGTTCATCGACCTCATCCGCCAGCCCGCAGCGGGCCAGGCAAGAAGCAGGAGCAGGGCGATCAGGACGACATAGCCATTCGTGCGGTAGAACGCAGCCGGTTGCCCTAGCAACTCGGCGGCTCCGCTTACCAGGGAAGCTCCCGCGATGACGAGGAAGCCTCCCAGCAAGTTGAAACGCATCAGCAGGCGCACACCAAGAACAAAAACGCTCAGAAGAATCAGCCGCGCGAGGAATTGCTTGGCAAAATCCGCGGGGCTGCCCCAGCTTCCGCCCACGACCGCCAAGACACCGACAAAGAACAGCAGAACGCGAAGCCACGTCTGCCGTATTTCTGCGGCGATGAAGGAAGCAATAACCACAATATAAGCCGTCATCCTCAGACTACCGAGCAGAGTCCCCCCGAGGATGGACGCAGCTGGAAAAACGGCCAGCAGGCCCGCGCTGCCCCCCAGTCCGATCCACAATGCATCGCGATAATATTCGCCAGGCATGCCTGCCCAGCCGGGGAGGCGCTCCTCTCCGAATGCCAACGTCGCGTAATACCAGGCAACACCGAAAAGCAGGACCAGGAAACCAAAGCTAAATGGGCCGCCAAGCAACGCGAAAATGCCGACGACGCCAAGCGTTGTTTTGAAGGGGATCGCCGTATTGTACGCGTTCATCAGGTTCGGGAGGCGATCGCCGAGCGCAAAAACCACGTAAAAAGCAACGAGTGCCCAGGAGGCCCAGAGGGAAAGCTTTCTCCACGGAATCGCGCGTGCCGCTTCCGAGCGCAGATTCTTCAGGAAAAGAATGAGCGCGGTGAGGCCCAAGCCGCCGAGAAGGACGATGGGCCCAAAGGTGATGGCCTCGCGCGGAAGTGTGGTTTCTTCCTGCTTGCGCCGCCAGTCATCGGGAATTTTGATGAACGTGCTGAAACCCTCGCTTGCCGGCTCGTCTTCATCGGCGGAACCGGAGCGGCGGAAGTAGGCACGCCGGTAGTCCGTCACTTCATCGCTGAGCACCGCCACTCTGACGCGCACGTACGCGTGGCCGCTTGTTGATCGAGAAGCCCCCGAATCAAGCGGGGTGTTTTGCTGCCAGGTAAGCAGATGATCGACGCGGTGAGGACGCGTTTCGGAATCGCTTTCGACGAGCGTCCATTGGTCGAGGTCCAGCTTCTTTTCTTCACGCAGGAACTTTTGCGCGCGCGCAACGGCCTCTTCCTTTTTCAGCGACGCTCCCGCGGCATCTTCCGCGATCTTGTGTTGGAACGCGAAGAGCGAACCATCTGGCTTGAGTTTGATGGCGTACTCTTCGGTCTGGCTATCGCGGAAATAACGCGCCTGCCACACCGCTCCCGGCACTTGCTTGTCGTAAATCTCGTTCACGCGGGCGATTCCCATGCGCTCGCGAAGAAATTCGTTCGTGACGGGATCCACGATGTCTGCGAATATGACGGCGCATTTGTAGGAGTTGGGATCCACCCCGCGGCTCCGCAGAATTTCGTCCGCTTTGGCGCGCGCGGTCTTTGCATCCACGGATAACTTCAAATAATCGCCGATGGACTCGGGCCTTAACCGCCAGGCGAGGAGCCCTCCCGCGAGAAGGCATGCCGCGAGAAGCGCAATCATTCCCGGGCCAAGGGCGTCGTAGCGTCGCTTCGGAGCCGCGGAAGCGGCGAAGGGCTGAGCCGTGGCAATGTCCAAGTTCGGGGGAGGCGTCGCGCCGTTTCGCAGGTCTTCATGCGCTTCGAATCCCCCGCGCGTCAGATAAGAAATACCGGCAAACACGAGCGGCGCGAAGGCTGCGGCCGCCACGACCACACCGGACACTTTGAAATAGAGGCTGTTCGAACGCAGGAGAAACAAGCCTACCAGCGATGCGTCCACAGTGTAGTGCCAGATCAGGGTCGCCAGGATTCCCCACCGCAGCATCACGATTCCCGCGACGATCCCGATCAAGCCGATCTCGATGCCACGGATGTACGCCGGCTCCTGCGGATAGTTGCTGTGCAGAAAGCTCCAGAGAAATGCCGGAACAATCACGGCGAGCCACCGCGATTTCGTAAATTTGGTGAAAAAGGGAATGGCAAAGAGGCGAAACGTGAATTCTTCGTTGGTGGAGGCCAGCAACCCTATCGCCGCGCCCGAGATCCACGGGAAGAGCGTGTTCACGGACTCCTGGTAATTCACTTCTTGCGGGGCCCACGCACCCAACCAGGTTGCCACGACGTAGAATCCGACCACGTATCCAATGTGCGCTGCAGCCAGCGAGAGGCCCACCACGGCCGCAGAGAAAAACTCTTTCGAACGCAATCCGCGCAGCGTGAAGGTCTTGGATAGCTGCAATCGCTGCGGCCAGGAAGAGCGGTAAAGCGGCTCGGCCGCCGGGAGCACCAAGGCGACGGTCAGCGCAGATAAAACCGCGAACAAGAGCGCCCCGCCCACCTTTCCTGCTAGAAAACTGCCGTAAGAAACTCTTGTATCGTAGCTTGCACTCCACAACGGCCAGTCATTCAGACTCTGCAAAAAGAGGAGCCCGGCAATCAGCAAACCGAGCAAAATGGCTCCGCGCCAGCGCGTCTGTCCTTGCACTGTGAGCTTAATTCCAAACCAGACCGCCGCGACGAGCAGCGCGATGTAAAGGACAGAAAATGCCAGCGCCAGCGTGTCGTTGCTGGAGCGCAGCCGCTGGTAGCTGCGTTGCCAAGCTTCGGGGACTTTCAGGATTTCTTCACTGCCCCCGATGCGCTCGCCCTGCACCGTCACGTGCAGGCGGTACGGCGCATCCTTTGCGCGAAAGCCGTGCTTTTCCCAGGTGAATGCCCAATCCGTACGGTTCGGTTTCTTTTTGGAATTGGCCTCCTCCGGAAGTGCGTCCCAGCCGTGGAGGTCCATTCCAAGTTTCGCGCTGAGATAATCTTGCGCGGCAGATTGCGCCGCGTCGCGCTCGAGCGATGCTCCGGCGCGGGCCTCTTCAATTTTGTGGTCGTAACCAACGATTTGCCCCGACGGGCTGACGCGCACCTGGAACTCTTCTGGCTGCAGAGGCTTGAAGAATCGAACCTCCCAATACCAGATGTTCAGCTCCGAGGACATCAGACGGTTTGCTTCGCGCAGGCCAAGCTGACGCTCGAGGTAGACCTTGGCATCTTCGTCCACATCAAAAATGATCGAAGACTTGTACCCGTTAACGTTTTCGCCAAGACCGGTGACGAAGTTCTGCGCGCGCGCCAAGGCCTCGTGCCGCGAAATTTGAAAATTAACGGAGGCTTCCGGAAACGCCTGGAAGAAATATTTATAGGCGAAGAGCAGCCCGAGGATTCCCGCCGCCACCCACAGAAGCAGCGCGCGCTTTTCCGAACCGGTCAGACGCTCACCAGCCACGCTGGCCTCCGTTACTTGTGCTTAGACGCACCCTTGCGAGAACACGAATCCCTCACTTTATCGGTACGCAGGGCCGCGGCGCAAGTTTCGGCCCCAAGGCACTGCTGGGTGTTCCAGGCAACCAGCTACCGGGTCAGCGCCTCTGCGCCAGTACGTCACGCACGCCATGAAGGAAAAGCGACAGACTTTGCTTTCGGAGCGGTAAGGCTTCTGAGCGGCTTATTCCTGGCGGCCGTTCTTGGGCACGAACGCAAACCCGCATCCAAGGGGCAGCCAAACGCCCGTCATCGGCCCCAAACTGTTCATGATGCTAAGGTCTTGCGGAGCCAATTGGCGCACACCGCAGTCCAGCAAGAACAGCGAAAAATAGACAGTCAGCACATTAACGAATCGGGCCGCATGCGATCCTGCGGATCGTTGCGCAGTCTCCGAATCCAAAGAATGACAATCGCCAAACAAGACACCACATAGATATTTTGCGAGAACTCGAAAACGAAATGCGTCGCCCTGAATCTAGCAACCGAAGTGACCTCGAAACTGAACCAGGCCGTTGCAAGGATGGTACCCACGCTCAACAACAGATTTTTCGTGCGAAGGACTTTGCTACCGTCAAGGCGCGCACTTATTTCAAATATGCTCAGGAACAAACAAAGCGACAGCAGACCATCGCTATAGAAATATGAATATGCATACTCAAGGGAGCTGACTCCGGAGCGGGTCAAGACAATATACCGGCCAATGCCGATCAAGACCGAGAGCAGGAAGTAAGCATTGAAAAAAAAGGAACCTGCCGGATAGTCCCTGAACAAAGAAGAGGCACACGACGAAAGCCTCGACCAACATCGTGAGCATCCAGAGCGTCTGATCGGCGAGGGTAATCATGCACTCGTGAAAGTTGGGCCCCCTTCAGTGAGGAAGCCTCATGCTTTTGCTCAGTATGTCACGGCGGCAGTACTGAGCAATTGTGAGTTTCCTTCCAGGAACGGGGCTCTCTAAAGTGTCTCCATACCGCCCGGCTTCCATGAGTTCGCGTTGGCAATGATATAAAGAAGCTGTCATGGCCATGAGCCTCACTACCGAAGCGCGCATGATCAAGGGCGTGGGCCCGCAGCGCGCGCAACTGCTCGCGGAGCGAGGCATTTCGACGCTTGGGGATCTTCTCGGCTACCTGCCCTTCCGCTACGAAGACCGCATCCACTTTTCAAAGGTGAAGGACATCCAGCCAAACGGCACGTATACCATTCGCGCGCGGGTGATGAGCGGCCAAGCCATTCGAACCATGCGCTTTCGCCGCGACGCTATTTACCACCTGCTTGTGCAGGACGAAGCGGGCGGCCTGCTGCCTTGCAAATTTTTTCATGGCGGTTATCTCGAAGGCCGCTTGAAACCCGGCCAGCTCTTGATTCTGCACGGCAAGGTGGAAATCGACCGGCTGCGGCCCGCGCGCTTGGAGATGATCAATCCACAGATCGAGTTGCTGAACAGCGATGAGATCGATTCGACGGAAGTGGGGCGCATCGTGCCGATTTACGAAGCGATCGGGACGTTCAGCTCCAAGCAGATTCGGCGCGCGATGTACGCTGCAGTGCAACTCATCGATCCCCGGATGCCGGATGTTTTGCCGGAAAGTTTGCGCCGCCGCCTGGGCTATCCCTCGCGCGGCGAAGCCCTCATTCACACACATTTTCCCGAGCCAACGGAATCGCTCGACGCCATGAACACTTTTCGCTCGCCCGCGCAACAGAGGCTCATCTTCGAGGAGTTTTTTCTGTACCAGCTCAGCCTGGGCTTGGACCGCCGGGCCACGCGCAAGGAAAACGCCATCGCCTTTCGCGTGCGCGAAGACCGCATCCGCGAAGCTTTGAAACGCATTCTCCCGTTCAAACCTACAGAGGCGCAAAAACGTGTCCTCGCAGAAATTGTTGCAGACCTGGAAAAGCCTGCGCCGATGAATCGCCTGCTGCAGGGCGATGTCGGCAGCGGAAAGACCATCATTGCCTTGCAGGCTGCGGTGATCGCCATCGAAAACGGGACGCAAACGGCGCTCATGGCGCCCACGGAAATTCTCGCCGTTCAGCACTTCCTTTCGGCCCGGCGGATTCTGGGCAAAGCGGGCTACCGTGTCGAACTGCTGATCAGCGGCCTGAAGGGCGCCGAAAAGCAAGCCGCGCTCGAACGCATCAAGTCCGGCCAAGCACAGCTGGTCATCGGCACGCACGCTTTGATCGAGGAGAATGTCAAATTTGCACGACTTGGATTTGTGGCCATTGACGAGCAGCACCGCTTTGGCGTCATGCAGCGCAAGCGGCTGATGGACAAGGCGGCTTCGCACGGGCATGCGCCGCATGTCCTTGTTCTGACGGCCACGCCGATTCCGCGCACGCTCTCGCTCACACTGTACGGTGACTTGGACGTTTCCGTGCTGGACGAATTGCCGCCTGGCCGAACGCCCATCGTCACGCGCGTGACCACTGAGCCGCACCTTCCCGGCGTGTGGGAAGCTCTTCGCCGCGAAGTGGCGGCAGGGCATCAGGGCTACATCGTTTATCCGGTAATTGAAGAGTCCAAGCTCGAGTTGAAGGCCGCGATCGATGAGTACGAGAACCTTTCGAAAGAAGTTTTTCCCAAGCTGAAGCTTGGATTGCTGCACGGAAGGCTCTCCAGCGAAGAGAAAGACGAAGTCATGCAGCGCTTCCACCGGAACGAGGCGCAAATCCTTGTGACCACAACCGTAGTGGAAGTCGGCGTGGATGTGCCCAACGCCACGGTAATGGTCATTGAGCATGCTGAGCGCTTCGGGCTCGCACAACTGCACCAGCTTCGCGGGCGCATCGGCCGTGGCGCGCAAAAATCTCATTGCATCCTGGTAGCGCCGTTTCGCATGACCGACGAAGCCCGCGCGCGGCTCGACACCATGGTGTGCACGTCGAACGGATTCGACATCGCGGAAGCGGATCTCCTGCTTCGCGGCCCGGGCGAATTCTTCGGTACGCGGCAATCCGGCGAACTTGGCTTTCACATCGCGAATCCGATTCGCGACAAGGAACTGCTCGAACTGGCGCGCCAAGAGGCTTTCGCGCTCGTCGAAGGTGGAGCGCAGCGGGAAGAACTGCAGCGCGTTCTGCGCATGCTGCCCGGCGAGTGGCAGCGCCGGTACCATCTGGCGAAGGTGGGATAAGCGAGTCTTTCCAATGCGCGTCATCGCCGGAACCTATCGCAGCCGCATCCTGAAGAGCCTGAAAGGGCTGGCGCTTCGGCCAACGAGCGACCGTCTGCGGGAAACGCTCTTCAATGTATTGGGGGCCGGCGTCGCGGGTTCGCGATTCCTCGACCTGTTTGCGGGAACCGGCGCGATTGGCATTGAAGCGCTGAGCCGAGGAGCCACCGAAGTGGCGTTCGTGGAAAACCATGCGCCCGCCGTCACGCTAATTCGGCGCAATCTCGAATCGCTTGGCATTCGAAACGGCGCAACGGTGCTTTGCATGGATGCACTCCGCGGCCTTGAAAAGCTCGCCTCCGGGAAAAAAGGGACATCCTCCCAATACGACTATGTTTTTCTCGATCCGCCATACGCTGCAGCCAATGACTATGCTCGCGTGCTAGAATCTCTGGGTTCGGGGAATCTCCTCGCGCCCGGCGGCGTGGTGATCGCGGAGCACCGCCGCAGCTTCGATTTGCCGGAGGGAGCGGGCGCACTGCAGCGCTACCGCGTTCTCCAGCAGGGCGATGCGGCCCTGAGTTTCTACCGCCGCGCTGCCGCGGCTGCCGGCAAAAAGAACTCTGCTCAGTAAACCCGCTCAGGCAGAGGATCGTATTTCCGAAGGTATCCTGAGGGATATTCTGAGGGGCGTGCTGCCGTTGAAGGCAACGAGCGCGTCACACGCACAATCAAAAGGGATATGTCTTTGAACCGCTTTGACTCCTTCTCCGGTTCCGGACAGGCCACTGCCGTGGCGCGCGCCCGGGTCCGTCTGCCCGCCGGCCGTCCGCCGCAGCTGGATATTGCCTGGGGAAGTTTTCATCAAGGGATTGGCAGCAGCCTGGGTGTCCTATTCAGCAAGTCTCCGGTGCCGAAGAGATTCACAATCGAAGGATTCTTCAAATACTGCTGGATTGAGGGCAAACTCCCGCGCCGCGCCCTGGTTGCTGCGGCTTTGTGGCACATCGTGTTCTTCGTGATGCCGTTTCCGCAGTTTCCGGCGACGCCGCATCACAACCCCTCTTTCGACAACGTAGAACTTTCGTGGTCGGGGCCGATCAACGACCTTCCACTGCTCGACATGCACGCTCCAAAGCCAAAGCCGACGCCCAAGCCGAGCCCGCGGGGCGAACCAGAGAAGCCTCTTCCTCCAGAGGGCGCGGATGCGTTCCATCCGCGCCAGCACATTTTCAGCGACCCGGTGCATCCAAATCATCCGCGCCAGACTTTGATAAATTCGGCTGCTCCGCCGGAGGCGCCGAAAATTCTTCCCAACCTGCCCAACATCGTGCAGATTCAGGAGCTGCCGGGTCCGGCGCGGCCACGCCTGGAAATCAGCAAGGAAGCGCTAGAAAAGCTGCATCCAAAGCAGCGACGCGTGGCCACAGTGACGGATGGGCCTCCGCAGGACGTTCCGGTTTTTGACCAGAAACCGGGAGAACTCGCGATGATCGCCTCGCCTAATGCCCCCGCGAGGCCCCCGCTGGATTTGAATGGAGGAGCCGCGCCTCGCATCGCGCAGAAAGGGCAGGCCGGTGATGCAGGTCCGGCGCCGGACGTTGGCGCCACGGAACTTGCCGGTGCGCATGGAAACGCGGCGACATTGATTGCCCTCTCAGCAATGCCCGCTCCGCCTGCTCCGGTGACGCCGCCGCAAGGAAATCTCGCAGCGCGGGTTTCTATTTCGCCCGAAGGCAAGCAACCCGGAGTGCCGGGCGGTTCGCCCAAAGGAATTCCCGGCGAGAACGGGGGTGCTGGTGGCGGGGCTGGCGCGGCTAGCGGCGCGGGGAATAACGGCATCGACGTAAGCATCCGCGGCGGAAACCCTCCGACAAACAAGGGAGTCTCCGGTCTTGGCGGAACTGAAAAAATCACGACACCCCGTCCGCACACGCTTATCACGCGGCCTGAGCCGCATGCGGCGCCCGATGATGAGCCTGCGCGGACCGCTCCACCGAATTTCACGGCGCTTCCGCCGGGAGCAAAACCGGAACAGATTTTTTCTTCGAAGAAAATCTACAAAATGCGGATCGACATGCCCAACCTGAATAGCGCGACGGGAAGCTGGATTTTGAATTTCACCGAGCTGCGCGTAAATTCGGATGGTCCTCGCGTGGTTTCGTCCGATTTATCCGGGCCTGCCCCGATACGGAAAGTCGATCCGAAGTATCCACCGACGCTGATCAATGAGCACGTGGAAGGTGAAGTGGTTCTCTACGCCGTGATTCGGCGCGACGGCTCGGTGGACAGCATTCAGTTGGTCCGCGGAATCGACGAGCAACTCGACAAGAACGCCATGAATGCCCTGAGCCAATGGAGATTTCGGCCGGCGACGCGGCAGGGAGAACCCGTCGAGCTCGAAGCCATCGTGCACATCCCGTTTCACGCCCCCGATCTCCGTTAAACGAATTTCACTTCAGGAACGGCCTTCGGCGAGTTTGACCAAGGCATAGAGCGCGTGATTCACGGGCGTGGGAACGCCGAGTTCCGCGCCTCGGCGGGAAACGTACCCATTCAGCGAATCAATCTCCGTGAGTTTGCCGCGGTTCATGTCTTGCGCCGTCGAAGAAAGCGCTTCGGCCATCTGCGTGGCAATTTTCAGCGCGCCCGCCAGCGCGGCTTTCGGATCCTCCAGCCCGGGCGGATGGATGTTCGCCGCTCGCGCCACGGCGAGCACTTCGTAGACAGCGGCCTCGACCACTTTCCAGGCATCGGCGCTTCCGGCAATTTGGCCGTACTTCGCATGGCCAAGCGCCGAGACCGCATTCAACGCGCAGTTCCACACCAGCTTGGTCCAAAGCTCGCCTTCGATGTTTTCCGAAATGCGGCAGGGAACATTGGCGCGCGAAAAGAGCGCGGCAATGCGTTCTGTTTTTTCCTTCTTCGGGCCAATCACCAGATCACCGCGGCCCACGTGTTTCACGCGGCCAGGCTCGGGAATCGACGCAGCGACGTAAACCACGCTGGGAAGCGCATCAATGCCGGCCCCGGCGCGGATTTGCTCCACGTTGTCCACGCCATTTTGCATGCTGAGGATGATCGCGCCCTTCGAGAGCAGGGGCGCGATTGCCCGCGCGGTCGCGGCATTGTCCGTCGTCTTCACACAGAAGAGCACGACTTCCGCGCCGCGTACCGTGTCGATTGCCGTCGCTGCTTCCACATGTACTTTTTCTTGAAACTGCACCGTGTCGAGAAAGAGCCCGTTCTTCTTGACCGCCTCGACGAATGGCAGGCGCCCGATCATGGTGACGGGCGCGCCCGCGCGCGCGAGCAGCCCTCCGAAATACCCGCCGACGGCGCCCGCGCCGACGACGGCGATTCTGGGCCACGGCTGCGAATCGGTCATGGAGTGATCACGCTGATAAGGCGGTCGATATCCCGTTCGGTGTTGTATAGGTGCGGGGAGACGCGGATGTTGCCTTCGCGCAGGCTGACGATCACGTTCTCTTTGCGCAGGCGCTGGTAAAGCTCGGCCGTTTTCTCGCGGCTTCGCGCGGCGAAACAGCCGTATGGTCCACGTTGCGCTGCATCGAGCGGACTCGCCGGAGTGCAGCGGTCCTTGGGCAGACGCTCAAACATGAGATCAATCAGCTTGCGGTTGTGCGCCGCCACACACTCCGGTCCGATGCGCGAAACCAATTCCACCGAAGTGTCCATAGCAACCAAATTGAAATTGAAGTAGCTGGCCCATTCCGGCGCATCCCAACGCTTGGCATTCGGCGCAGGCTTGGGATCATCGAAATTCAGCGCGGAAAAATTGTCCGAGCCCTGAACGGCCATCCAGTAGAACGGTCCGGGGCGGACGGTGGGGAGATGTTTGCTGTTGATCCAAAAGAATCCGGTGCCGAACGGGCTGAGCAGCCACTTGTAACCCGCGCAAACCAGAAAATCGGCGCCCAATTGATTCACGTCCATGGTCATTGCGCCGCAGCACTGGCTCGCGTCGAGCAGAAGCAGCGCACCTTGGGCGTGGCAAGCGGCGGCGACGCGCGGCGCATCCAGAAGCGAGCCGTCGTCGTAGCGCACCAGGCTGACGGAAACGACGCGCGTTCTGGGCGTCATCGCCGCGATCAAGTCATCCGCAGAAAGAAACCGATTCTTCGGCGCGACGATCTTGACGTTCACACCTTCGCGCTCCTCCATGGGCTTCCACGCCGTATATTGCAGCGGGAATTCGCCCTTTGCGATGATGACCTCGTCGCCCGGCCTCCAGGTTAAAGCATAGGCAACCGCCGCCACTCCCGTGCTCGCGCCGCTGGTGAGGGCGATTTCTTCGGACTTGCCGCCGATGAGTTTGGCGAGGCATTCGCGGATGCGATTGGGCACCTCGAAATACGTGGCGTCTGTTTTGTGATGCGGAAATTTCTTGGCTTCGAGCGCGGTTTGCACGGCCCGGACGGAAACGCGAGGAAGCGGCGATTGGCCTGCGAGATTTAGATAGGTCGCATCCTCAAATTCGAACCACTCCTGGCGCCAGTCGATTTGTAGAGAAGTCGTCGTGGAGGCCATGGGCCGCTCCTTTCGAGAGAAACCACCAGGGACACAAAACATTAGAATTGCAGGGATGACGCCCGGTACAACGTCCAAATTGGGGCCAGATAGGGGTTCAGATTGCGTAGTCGGAGCGGTGGATCAGAAGTTCCGGGAAGGTGCCCTCTCCATTGATGTGCTTAGGGATTCAAGTCCGAGGCGAACTAGCCGTTACTTGTTCTCTGTAGCGCTTTGCACAGAGCCGCGCGCACTCATCACCCAGCGTCCCACGAAGTACGCAAGAGTTCCCGTGACCATGCCGCCCAGCACGTCGGCCACATAGTGGTTTCGCACATACACCGTCGAAACGCACATGCAGGCAACGAACGGGAGGAAGATCCAGAAGAGCCCGCGGCGGTGCCGCCACGCCCCCCACAGCGCGGCCATCGCTCCGGCGACGTGTTGGGAAGGAAATGCCGCGCCGTGCACGCGCCCGTATTTCTCGATCATATTAATCAATGCCGTAAACGGACCGCCGGTGAGTTCGCCGTGCCATTGGCCCGCCAGTGTGAACCATGGGCTCTGCACCGGAAAGAGCATGGCGATAAGGTAGCCAAAAGCGTACCCAGCGGCCGAGTAGGTCATCACCGCCCAATAGTCCTTGAAATCACGCTGATAGTAGAGAACGCCGCCGAGAATCAGCAGGTAAACAAAATAGGTAAAATAGGAAAACTCCATGAATTCGGTCAGCGCGGGATGCGCGAATCGCTCCAGCCACAGGGAAGGATTTACGCCTGTAAGCCAGCGATCGAACGCCATGAGCTTCGCGTCCTCCCATCCGGGATTAACCAGATGCACCAGCCTGCCCATCTCCTCGAAGCAGAAAAGAAAAAACAGGTGCGGATACCAATGTCGCCAAAAGTGCCAGAACCGGTACGAAAACGACTCGTACAGCCACGGTGATTGCTGGGCAGTGCTTGCTTCCACCCGGCAGAGAATCAGTATCAGCGCCGCTACTCCTGCCTGCGTCGCAATCAACTTCATGGGATGCGCCAGATTCTCCGGGAACATGGCGACCAACACACTGGACAATCCCAAGTATCCCAGCGCGATCCATTCGAACGTTTTGCACGCGGTCCACGCTTCCGTGAATTCCCTTGCCATCAGCGCAACGAATCCGAGCCGCTCCGTTTGTGGTGCCCACGCAATCGTGCCGTCGCTGCCTTGATAATTTCGTCTTTGGAGTTCGTTCACGCGCAATGCTCCGCATTCCGCAGTGGCTGCCGTATTTTCTGCACGCGATCTGTCGTTCGAAGCACAGGCCAGCCACGCTTTCGCGCTATTCGTGCCAGCTTCGGTGTCGGATTCACGGCCGTGGGTTTCCCCACGGCCGCAAGCAACCACCGATCCTTCGCGCTGTCGCCGTAGGCCCAGCACTGCGATAAGTCCAGGCGCATTTCCTGAGCCAGTTTTCTCACGGCTTGTTCCTTTGCTTCTCCAAGCATGGCTTGGCCCAAAATTCGGCCCGTCCATCGGCCGCCGACTTCTTCCAGTCTGGTCGGGCAAACGCGAATCGTGGCAGCAAATCCTCTGGTCGCAATTTCGACTTCCAGGGCCCGCGCAGTGGCCTTTGCCAACGGTTCGAGAGTGCCAGTCACAATCACAATGGCGTGGCCCAGCATGGCATGGCACGTGACTCTTTCCACTCCGTCTTCGAAGAAGCGAGGGACAAGCCATCGTGGGTTGCGCTTCGGAGGCGAGTCTTGTCCCTCGCAGTGGTGGCCGCTCGTGTGTCGGGGGAAATCGCCGCGATTCCCCGTGCCACTCTCGTCGAAACTTTGTACGCCTTTCAGGTACATTTTGTTTGCGTGCGTCATCGCGCTGATTCCGCGCGGCAACAAACCCGCTGCCTCCCGTAGCCATAAGAAATAATTCTTCAGCGGAATCTCTCCCCGGTAGCGCAGGATTCGAAAGAACCTCTGCTCCAGCGACGGCAGCGGCATCAGTGTGCCGTCCAAGTCAAAAAACGCGGCCACGCCCCCGCTCATGCTGCCTCCGGCGCGGCGAATGCGCGTTTCGGTCCACGGCTCTGTCGCACGCTGCCCGCAGAATACTTCCAGCCTTCGACAAGAACGGGCAGGCCGCGCACCAAGCAAAACACTGCGGTCGCCCAGGTCAGCGCTTGCGCGCCCATTCGAATGGTCGCGCTCACATCTCCTCCAAGCCCGCTCACTAACGCCACCGGCCCGCGCGTCAGCGCTAATTCCAAACCCAGATAACAGAAACACAAACACTTCATCGCCGCGTAAAGTCCGCGGCTCCAACGCGACGCCACCAGCGCCCGACCCCACCACGTCTGCAACAACCCGTTCGAGCCCCAACCGGAGTAGCCGGCGTTCATTGCCAGCCCGCGCAGAAAATCCGTCGCCGCGCCGCGAGCGAAAAACAGAATCGGCAGCCACAGCGACACCATGCCGACGACCGCGAAATATGTGAAATACACATTTTCGATCATGCGGTCACCGAGGATGTCCAGCTGTGCACCCACGGGCGTGGCCATTTTTTTCTTGCGAGCGATGTGCCCGTCCAGCGCGTCGAGGGCGATCGAAGCCGCCGTAAGAGCCACCGCGAGCAGATTCGCCCAGGCACCGCGACCAAAGAGGCTCACGGCCGCGAATCCCACGACAACGCGCAGCAATGTGACTTTGTTGGGCGTCCATTCAAAAGCCATCGCAGGCGCTCCTCCCTGGCGCTCGACCAGTAGATAGCAAGCGCCATGCCAATTTCGAACCTCGCAATCCCTTTAGAATCAAGGCATTCGCGACATGCCGGAAGACCTCGAAGCCAATGACACGTCGGGCAAATGCTGCATCTGTCGCCCGTTTGCTTGAACTGCCTGCGTGCGGCTTTTTCTTCTGCAGCGCGTCTAATTGTTGGACTGTTCCCCTGTCCTTCCTCAATGAGGGCCGTGAGAATTTGACCGTGCGGGAATAATTCTGGGGATTACGCGATTTTCTTCATTGCAGGTATGATGCGAAGTTGAAGGTATGGCACGAATATGACAGATGTCTCTCTCGCAGGAGCGTTTCTGGCAGGGCTGGTATCGTTTCTTTCGCCGTGTGTGCTGCCGTTGGTGCCGGGCTACATCTCGATGCTTTCCGGCATCGGCATGGAGCAGTTGCGCGAAGGCGAAGTTCCTCGCTCGGGACTTTTTCCTTCGGCACTCGCATTTGTCGGGGGCTTCTCGGTGGTGTTCATTGCGTTCGGCGCTTCGGCCAGCGCCGTGGGGTCCTTCCTGCTCCAGAACCGCGCGCTTCTCGCCCCCATTGCTGGGGCATTGATACTTCTCTTTGGCCTACATCTCACGGGCGTCTTGATCAAGCTCAAGGTGCGCATTGGCATTGTCGCCGGCATCTTCCTTGCGGCTTTAGGAGTCGCCGCGTTGGTGCGCCAGGCCCCGCTTTTCGCCGGACTCCGCGCAATGCACTTTTTTTCTCTCTCGATGATTGGGTTTTTCGGTCCGCCGATTGCGCGCTGGCTCAATCGCGATGTTCACCTACGCTCCAAAGCTACGCAGCCTGGTATCTGGAGCGGCTTCCTCTTGGGTTTCGCTTTCGCCTTCGGTTGGACTCCTTGTATCGGCCCAATCCTTAGCGCCGTTCTTATTCTTGCCGCTAACAGCGACACTATCACGCGCGGCATCCTTCTTCTCGCCGTTTATTCCGCTGGACTCGCGATTCCATTTTTGCTCACGGCCATGGGCATCAGCCAATTCATGGCGTTTTACAAGAATTTTCGAAAATATCTGCACGCGGTAGAGCTATTCAGCGGGGCCTTGCTTTTGTTCGTTGGAGGCTTGGTATACACCAACAGGCTGACCTGGCTCTCGGGCAAACTCAGTTTCTTGAATGGGCTTGTGTTGTGGTTGGAACACGCTGTAACGGGAGGCCGATAGAGCGCTTCACGGTCACCTAGCGGAAGCTTTGGCCCCGCTTCCCCGCATAATTTTTCCTTAAGGACCTTTGATGAGAAAAATTCTTCTGATTATCGGCACCGTGGTGGTGCTCATCGGTGTGACCGTTTACGCGGACAGGGCCACGCGCGTGAAACCAAGGAGTTCCCTCGACCACCCGGACCGCGTGGATGCGAGTGGGGGCACGCCGGCGCCCGAGGCGACCTTCAAGGATCTCGACGGCAAGGACGTGCCGCTCAGCCAGTTCAAAGGCAAAGTTGTGCTGGTGAATTTCTGGGCCACGTGGTGCGAGCCTTGCCAGGTGGAAATTCCCTGGCTCATCGAAATGCAACAGAAGTACTCGCCGAAGGGCTTCACCATTCTTGGAGTGGACGTGGATGATGAAGGCAATAACGTGGTCTCCGCGTACACCGCCAAGGAACGCTTCAATGTGAACGGGCAAAAGCTCCCCATGAACTATCCGATCCTCCGCGGCAATGATGCGGTGGCTGACAAGTTCGGCGGGCTGCTGGGCTACCCCACCAGCTTCCTCATCTCGCGCGATGGAAGAGTAGTGAAGAAGTTTCAAGGGCTGATCAGCTACGCGGAGATTGCCAACGCGATCGAGTCGCAGCTGTGAACAAATGGGAAAGAGGCATTGGATCTTGAACCGTGAGGCTTAAGCCCACGTTGTTAGCCAGAGACGATGGAAACCATTCCGAGGACAGGGAGAGCGAGCACGGAGTCGCCAGTGATGGTCGCTTGGGATGAGGCGGATGCGCGGTCGATGCCCTTGGTGAAAATGCGCCAGGCTATCTCCTGCGGTATGGTAATCCCCGCCGCGTGCTGACCGCGCTCGCTCTCCGTAAGCAGCCACGCTTTTTCTTCGCGATACAAATACCACTCCCCGCCGCAATCTCCCGAGACGCGTATGCGAATTGTGGTTCCTGGCACAGCAGAAACGTTGCGATAAGTGAAGGGCAAAGCGCGCATGAAACAATGCACCACGGGATAGTAAAGCTCGCGCGTCATGATGCCCGGGCGCGCATTCCCAGGACCATCAACGGCCAAGCGAATCTGCTGTTGATGGTGCCAGCGCTCGGTGTATTCGCGCGCGGTATCGAACCAGTTAGCGGATTTCTCCTCCCCAGCCCAGCTCACGCCGTAGGGCGCCATGGCGTAGGGATCGCGTAAAGCGTGATAGTCCGCGAGCTGCCGGCAGGCAATTTCCATCAGGGAAATCAAGACAGCGGGGCTCAGGCGGCGATAGAGCGAGACGCCTTCCTCGTTTAGGCGATCGATGTAAGCAGCCAAGGCAGCTGGCGAATCGAGATTAGGAACCCGTGGCGCGTACCTGTCGCGGGCAATGGATAGGCCGCGCAGCGGAGTATCCAGAAGATGCGCCGCGACGTCCTTTACCTTCCACTTGGGTGAGACGGTTTGCTTCTCCCAGTCTTTGGGTGAGAGCGAGCGCAATAGTTCGAGCAGCAGACCATCGACCTTCGGAAAAAGATGCGCGGTGAGCATGGGCTTCAGCAGCTCTGGCCGGCCGGTCGCGGCATTCGTGGTCATGGAGAGAATCCTCACATCTGGAGCGGCGAAATGCAATTCGGTTGCCCCAGCGTCAGGCCGCAGCGGCGCGAAATGCGTACTTGCAACCTTTTGGGCGCGGCCGGGTTTGATGGAATAGACGCCCGCTCTAAGCGGATGAGGGAGAAGGACTTGAGGAGCTTCGGAAGAGAGCGCAGCGTCATGAAGGGACCCAGACAATGCGATACCTAAGGTACGCAGCTTTATTCGGCATTTGCCTCTTTTGCGTGTCGTATGCGAGCGCGCAAAGAGTGATTGTTGGCGTGGGAGTTGGTCCGGCCTATGTTGCCCCGGCACCCGTTTGCGCCTACGGCTATTACGATTATTACCCGCACGCCTGCGCGCCGTACGGCTACTACGGCCCGGAATGGTTTGTCGATGGCGTGTTCATCGGGGCGGGCCCGTGGTTTCACGGATTCTATGGACGCCCCGGTTTTTATGGGCGCGGCTTCTACCGCGGTGGCTACTATGGGCGCGGGTTTTACGGACGCCGGGAGTTTCGCGAGCGCGGCTGGGGCCGTGACGGTTTTCGCGGCAGAGGATTCGCGCACGAAGGATTCGAACATGATGGCTTTCGTGGGCGCGAATTCCATGGTGGAGGCGAGTTCCGCAGTCACGATGGATTCCACGATCGTGGTGGCCACGGCCGTGGGTTCCATGGCGGCGGTGGAGGCCACGGCGGGCATGGCGGACACCGCTAATTCGTTGAGATTCGGCATCTGAACTTCCGCAAGAAAAGAACGTAG
>QHYM01000079.1 GCA_003223295.1 Acidobacteriota bacterium
CGGCCATGTCCAAACCCTGATGCCAGTTTAGCGTTCCATGATACAGGAGAAGAAAACGATCCCGTGCACAACTCGTATCGGAAGTTGGCATGAAGATCGATCGATCAGGAACGTTGAGCATGACGGTCGATCCGCCCGGTTTGACAGAGCGAGATAGCAATCGTTCCTGCCATGCGTGATTCGCAATGATCACATGCGTGGCAAACGCGGCGCATAGCCGCTCCACGAGACACAGGAATCGGAAACCCAGTGATTTACGGGAGACCGCAAATTTGCTGGCATAGAATTCGGGGAGGATATCGCGAATATCGAGGATGACCGGCGTTCCCCTCAAACGAGGCACGAGAGCAGAATACACGAGGAAGTCCGGCACCGAGTGAACGTGAATCAAATCATATCTGCTTCGTAGATCGTTCAGGGAAACTCGATACAGCGCTCGTGTCAGAAAAAGGACAATGCGCCAGAGATAGGATAACCGACTTTTCTCGTTGAATGACCGCCCTTGCAATCGGTGGACACGCACACCTTCAGAGACCTCCGTCCGCGGGGTTCCCGGCCGACGAAGGCCGAAGACTTCGACTTCGTCTCCCCGCTGTGCAAGCGCTTCCGCATAACGCATTACGCGGCTGTCCGTCTCATAGAAAGTGTAGGTGACCATGCAAATACGCAAGGGCCGCCGGCTCGCGGGTACGGCAGGCGCGAGGCTCTTCGTTCGACCATGAATCTTCTTTTGAAGACCCCTCATGGGCGTGCTCCACGCATCTCCTTCCGCGTTGAATCGTGGCATGTCCTATCCATTGACCCCAATCGGGGAAGACTCCCAAGTATGTTCGCTCGATCGGCGCAATTAGTAAACCATCTGGTAAGGACATGGCTACTCTTAGGCAATAGCGGCCATCCTGAGGAGTTTACGGCCTCTCGGCGAACCAGTCTGCCGCCCTCCGAAGTCAGGCCTTCTAAGCTCTTGAAAACACGTTACATGCGACCCGGGTTAAAACGTGCATGGTTTCGGCGCCAGCTGGAATGATGGGGATCGAATGTGCTGGAAGGAGATTTCAACAAACCGGTAGGGATTTTCTACATTTGGCGCTTGACCTCGGGCGATGAATCAACGGTCCGAATCGCCCGAAAAGAGGTCCTTTGTTTTCAATCCATTACTGGGCCGAAGAAACAAAACCGTAGAGGTCGGCCACCTTCCGGAGTGGTATAGAAGTTGCCTATTAGAATGTCGGACGCGAGCTCCAAAGGGAGATTTGTGGCGGTAGCCTAACTCGAACCTGCCAAAGGAGCCTTTCGGTTTCAGAGCCACTGGAGAGACCTTTCGTGACCTATCCTAGGGAAGCATCGAGTGAAGCTGTGTCCCGGTTACCGTGGTTCGCGCTCCACGTGCACTCTAGACGCGAAGGGATGGTTGCTGCCCACCTTAAGGAGCAGGGTTACGCGTGCTTTTTGCCCCTTTATAAGGTCGTCCGAAAGTGGTCGGATCGGTTGAAGGAGCTTGAGCAACCCCTGTTTCCCGGCTATTTATTCAGCCAATTTGACTTTCAGAATCGTCGTCCGGTTCTGATGACGCCAGGGGTGCAACAAATTGTGGGGATCGGTCGCACTCCAGTCCCGGTGGAGGAGAGCGAACTCGAATCGATCCGACAGGCACTCGCGTCGGGTCTGTCAAGCCAGCCATGGCCATACCTTCAGGTCGGTGAGCGAGTTCGTGTGAGGTACGGAAGCCTCAACAATCTCGAAGGGATCCTGATCAATTTCAAGGGGCGCCATCGCGTCGTCTTGTCCTTGAATCTGTTGCAGCGGTCCGTGGCCGTGGAAGTCGATCTTGCTTGGGTCACACCGGTAGGCGAGGTGCGGACCTCAGCGTCATCGAGATTCTTCCATGGTTGCGCGACCGCGCCATCCCTCAGTCTGTAGCTGGAAAGAAGCACGTCATTTTCTACAAAGAAGAGATGGAGACTATGGGCCTTTTTCGAACAGCAGTTGGCCGGGGACCAAAGCGATTGGAGCTCATGACTGGCGTGTCTGGCTCCAACACGCAAGAGATTTCAACGCGAATGGTTTTGGAAGAGGACTCATTTGCCTCGATTCTCTACCTGGAGCGGCGTCGCGCAGAACGTGCCGGCAAACGCTATGTCCTTATGCTTGTAGATGTGAAGGACGTGCTTGCGGGGACGGGAGCCGAACATGCGTCTGCCAGGATTACCCGGACCCTTTGCGAGATTACGCGCGAAACTGACATCGTAGGCTGGTACGTGCGAGACAGTCTGATCGGCGTCATCGGCACAGAGATCGGAAAGGCAAGCGCTCAGGAAATACGTCAAGTCATATCGGAGAAGTTTCGCAGCGCATTTTCTGCTGTTCTCGGGCCGGAAAGAGCATCCCTTATCTTCGTCTCGTTCCATTTTTTCCCTGAGGAGCGCGGAAACGGAGATTCAACAGATTCCGCGAACATGGCTCTTTATCCCGATCTGTTTCGCCAACCACCGTCTCACCGACTAGCGTTGGGATTCAAACACCTTATGGATATTTTCGGAAGTGCCTGCGCACTGATTCTGCTTTCCCCGTTGTTTGTGCTGGTCGCCCTGGCGATCAAGCTGACGTCCAAGGGCCCGGTGCTTTTCCGACAGGAGCGGTTGGGCCAGCATGGGAAAAGATTCAAGCTTGTGAAGTTTCGTACGATGCGAGTGAATTCCGACAGCAAAATTCACGAGGAATATGTCACGCGCTTTATTGCTGGGCAGGTTGCCAATAACGGACGCAAAAATGAAAAGCAAGTATTCAAGCTACAAAGAGATCCTCGAATCACGGGAATTGGTGCCATCCTTCGCAAAACAAGCTTGGACGAGTTGCCTCAATTCTGGAACGTGCTGAGCGGTGAGATGTCTCTAGTAGGTCCGCGTCCTCCTTTGGAATACGAGTTTAAGGCATACGACGTCTGGCATCGTCGCCGCGTGCTAGAAATCAAGCCTGGCGTCACCGGACTGTGGCAGGTCGAGGGGCGCAGCCGTACCAATTTCGATGATATGGTTCGCCTCGACTTGAAATATGCTCGCAAATGGACGATTTGGTTGGACCTGAAAATCTTGTTTCGAACGCCTGCGGCGGTCGTCTCCGGAGATGGTGCGCACTAAGGAGACGAGTGGAACTCTCGGAAGCAGTTTCCAACATTTATTCTATCTTTGCCCTGACGGTTGTCCCTCACCGTCGCAGGCAGCTGATGACTGGAACACGCAGAGGCGTGAGTTGAGGCCAATTGGCTGTCTCCCGGAAAGTGGAGGTTAGAGCAAATAAATGATGCGGATCGGCGTCATTGGTTACGGCTACTGGGGTCCGAATATCGTTCGTAATTTCCATACGCACGAAGGTTCGGAAGTGGCCCTTGTTTGCGACAAAAATGCGAAGGCCGCGGAGCGATTGAGAAAGGCACACCCATCGATTCCCTTCACGACGGACCCGATGGATATCCTAACATCTCCCCGCATCGATGCCGTAGCCGTGGTGACGCCTGTGTGGACGCATTTCGAACTGGCAAAGGCTGCGCTCGAAAACGGGAAACACGTTTTCGTTGAGAAGCCATTTACATGCAGCGTGGCCCAGGGAGAAGAACTGATTGAGCTTGCCGACCGGAAGAATCTGCAAATCATGGTAGATCACACCTTCCTGTTTACAGGCGCAGTGAGAAAGATCCGTCAGTTGGTAGAAGAAGGAGCGCTCGGGGATCTCTACTACTACGACTCCCTGCGAGTGAATCTGGGTCTTTTTCAGCACGATATCAATGTGATTTGGGATTTGGCGCCCCATGATTTGTCAATCATGGACCATGTCATAAGGGAAAGGCCTGAGGCCGTCGTGGCCACAGGAGAGAAGCACTTAAATGGCGTGGAAGACGTGGCCTTCATCACCATCTACTTCCCCAAGCGGATTATTGCGCACGTGAATGTGAATTGGTTATCCCCTGTAAAAGTACGCACCACACTGATCGGCGGCGAGAAAAAAATGCTTGTATGGAACGATTTGGAAGCCGACGAAAAGATTCGGGTTTACGACAAGGGCGTGAGCATGTCCACAAACCCAGCAAATTTGCATCAGCTGCTCGTAAGCTACCGGTCGGGAGACATGTGGGCGCCGCAGGTCGAGCAGGTGGAGGCTCTTCGCGCTGAAACAGCCTACTTTCTCAAATGCATTGCGGAGAATGTCAAGCCGCTAAACGATGGGCATGCCGGGTTGCGTGTTGTCCGAATTCTAGAAGCCGCCGAGAAATCGGTGCGTAACCGGGGAGAGGTAGTGACTCTGTGAATGAGTTCATCTGTATCGCATCAACCGTGAAGCTTGGCAAGGACGTTAAGCTCTCCAAATTTGTCAATCTATATGGCTGCGAAATAGGTGACGAAACGAAAGTTGGGGCCTTCGTCGAGATCCAAAAGAACGCCCGGGTGGGACGACGCTGCAAGATTTCCAGCCACAGTTTCATCTGCGAAGGTGTGGACATCGAAGATAACGTGTTCATCGGTCACAGCGTTACTTTTATCAATGATTCTTGTCCCCGAGCAACCGCTGCCACAGGCGAACTCCAAACCGAGGCTGACTGGGCAGTAGAAAAAACTCTGGTAAAAAAAGGTGCGTCAATCGGCTCTGGCTCGACCGTTTTGAGCAATGTAACGATCGGTGAGAACGCGATTGTAGGAGCCGGGAGTGTGGTAACCAAAGACGTTCCCGCGAGCGCAATTGTCGCGGGCAATCCTGCAAGGCTTCTGCGCTTCATTTCACAGGAGAAA
>QHYM01000336.1 GCA_003223295.1 Acidobacteriota bacterium
CTTTTTTCGGCTCCGCTATCGCTTCCGCTATTCATTTGCGGCGGCCTTTCGGATTTCTCGGAACCGCTTCATCACCCAGTCCGGCGGGTCCGGATCGTGTTCGTAGTCGGCCTTTTGTCCAAAGTGAACTCTCCAGCGCTCAATCCACGAAATGCCCGCCGTGCCGACGAATCGATCCGGGGTCCCGTACGCGGGATCGGCAAGAACCGCGTCGAGGGTCACGAACTCATATCCACGTTGCTCCAAATTGGTAAGCAGGCGATCCAACGTCTCCGTGTTGATTTCGTTGTCGTGCATCAGGAACACTTGGGGAATCTCTCGCCCAAATAATTTTCGTGACGCATCCTCAAAGTAGTCAAATTCCGTTTGGGCGAATTGCAGATACTCCCGTTTTGTCTTCTCGGCAAGCTCGGTGTCTTTCTGCGCCAGCGCTGTGCACAGGACGTCGTTGAACATGTAATC
>QHYM01000337.1 GCA_003223295.1 Acidobacteriota bacterium
ACCTCCGCCGTCGGCCCCGTGAAAAGATACGGATAGCGAAAGTAACGCTCGGATTTCCCGGCGGACGTCAGCAACGCCCGTGTAATCACTTCTCCGCGGATCGTCTCGTCCTCCATTTCCTGCAAGGAGACCTGATTGAAATTGGCGTGTGAGTACGTGTGATTTCCCAGCTCGAATCCGGCATCAATCCATCGCTGCAGCAACGCGGCCCGCGCATCTCGTTCGCCTGCAACTTGCAGCCTCTTTTCGTTGACGAACCCAATCGCAGGGGCGTGGTGGGCCTTGAGGATTGACGGAATCGCCTCGTTGTAGCGCACAAGGTCGCGCAAATCCCCGGAGGCGGCAGGCGTGGCAGGAATCGCCCCGGGCAAGTCATCCACGGTGATGGCAACCTGCCGCCTCAATTGGC
Source organism: Acidobacteriota bacterium (assembly GCA_003223295.1). Classification (GTDB taxonomy): domain Bacteria; phylum Acidobacteriota; class Terriglobia; order Acidiferrales; family UBA7541; genus Acidiferrum. The sequence continues at coordinate 410 of QHYM01000337.1, forward strand.
CGGCCCTTGCGACTCCCGCGCCCTGGCTGCTCGGCCAAACCACCACCGCCGTCGCGCCAAACAAAAGTATGAAGCAACAAGATCTCGCTAATTTGTTGGTCATGTTCATCCTGGCTCCCCATGGGATTCGTATTCCCTAACCATACCTCATTCGCCCGTCTTGACCCGGACCCAAACTGTCCTCCCGGCGACGTTCTCCTTGACGTGACCTTACCTCGGGAGCACACTAGTTTTCGGGTAAAAGTATCGCCAAGCGGCAGATCTTCTGTCGCTTTTTTGTTTGTGCTCCAGCGCGGATAGCCATCAGATTACCGAGCGGGTAGTCGAATCTCCTTGGGGACGCGGGTTTTCGTCAGGGTATGGCTTCAGCCATGCCGTAACGATCGCAAGATCAAACGCGGTCTTAGTCGCTGAGGGCCAACTTTCTAAGCTGTTCACTGTCGCGAGCGGTCACCAAGTGCGCGCACTTCTCTCCAATCCTTAACCCTTTTAGAATGAACACTTGCGAGACCCTCTCCAGAACTGTCCATTCTAAAAGACTTATTAAAACACTAAGTGCCTTAGAATGAACGCCTAAGAAAAAGCGGGGCATCACTCTTGGTAAGCATTCGTCTCGCTTCCCGAGGAAGTCTGTTTGCGACTTAGAGACCACCCTCCTTTCGCCTTTCGCCGATGCGGGAAGCTGTTACACTAAACAAAATTCAAAGGCGATGGAGTTCGCCATAAGCGGGCCGTGGCTCTTGACCGGCTCTGATGACTCCTGGCAGCTTGCCCCTGCGCTTCGGGGCTCTCGGCTCCAGGGGTTTTTTGTTAGCGAGCCGCGTGCAACACGATCGTCCTGTCAGGCTGCGGATTGGAGAAACCTTGCAACTCGCGTTGATTGCCATCTTTGGCGCCGTGGGCACCCTCGCGCGCTACGGCCTCCAGGGCCTCGTGCAGGTCCGCGTGGGCAGCGCTTTTCCTTACGGCACGCTGCTGATCAATTTGACCGGCTGCTTCTTTCTGGGTCTGATCGGCCAATTCACCATGAATCGCATGGTGCTCTCACCGGACTGGCGCGGGGCCATCACCATCGGCTTCTTCGGCGGGTACACCACTTTCTCCAGCTTCGGCTGGGAGGCCGCCAAAATGCTGGAAGACGGCGAATGGCTGCGCGCGTCCGTCTATGTGGGAGCGAGCGTGATGGCCGGCTTGCTGCTGTCCGTCGCCGGCATCCGCCTCTCCAACAAGTTCTAATTTCGCTTCATTACCGCTCCGTCATTCCGAGCGAAGCGAAGAATCTCTCTGCGGACCTAACGAGGAACCACCATGTCCCACCAAAAATTCGAAGGTGAACGCACCCTGATGCGCATCCACATCGGGGAGTCCGACAAGTGGCACGGCAAGCCGCTCCACGAAGCCATCGTCGAAATGCTCCGTAAAGAAGGCTTCTCGGGCGCGACGGTGCTTCGCGGCGTCGCCGGCTACGGCGGCTCGAGCGTCTACCACACCGACAAAATCCTCCGTCTCTCCCAGGATCTTCCCATCGTCCTCGAAGTCATCGAATCCAACGAACGCATCGAGCAAATCCTTCCGCGCCTCGATGAAATGGTCGGCGGCGGCCTCATCACCCTCGAGAAAGTCCGCGTTATCCTCTACCGCCCCGCCAAGAAGTAGCCTTTGGCGAAATTGTTTTTCCGAACTTTTCACTGAGTACTGACAACTGTAAACTGCTTCCTCATGCCTGAGGCCGCAGAAAAACCATCCTGGCTCAACCGCACCGTTCTCGGCGTGGGCCTCACCAGCCTGTTCAGCGACTGGAGCCACGAAACCGCAACCGCAGTCTTGCCTGCCTTCCTCGCGGCGATTGGCGCCGGTCCCGCGTGGCTCGGTGCGATCGAAGGCATTGCCGACGGGCTCTCCAGTTTCGCAAAGCTCATCGCAGGGCATTACACGGACCGCCTAAAACACCGCAAGCCGCTCGCCGTGTTCGGCTACGCGTTTACCGCGCTATGCACGGCCTCGTTCGGTCTTGCCACTCACGCCTATCACGTCCTCCTTGGACGCGCCGGAGCCTGGCTCGGCCGCGGCGTTCGCTCTCCCGCAAAAAAAGCTTTGCTGGCCGCGGACGTTCCTCCCAACGCCTACGGCCGCGCGTTCGGCCTTGAGCGCCTAATGGACACGCTCGGCGCCATCGTTGGCCCGCTCACCGCACTGTGGCTTCTGGAAGCCACCCATCATTCCTATCACAAAGTTTTTCTCTGGACGCTTCTGCCTGGCCTCGTCGCGGTCGCATGCTTCCTGTTCCTGGTGCGCGAGCGACCCATAGCCGCCCGCTCAAAACGTTCCTTCTTCCATGGATTGCAGGCGCTTCCGATTCCCTTCCGGCGTTTGCTTGTCGGCGTCGGGATTTTCGGCGCAGGAGATTTCTCTCACTCGCTCCTGATTCTCTACGCCTCGCGCATGCTTGCGCCTGAGCACGGTCTCGCGCGCGCCGCCAGCCTCGCCGTTGGCCTCTACACGCTGCATAACGTATTCTACGCCGGCTCCGCGTATCTCAGCGGCTGGCTCAGCGACCACATTCCGCATCGCAAATTGGTTCTCGCGGCCGGCTACGCGATTGCGGGCGTTACCGCAATTCTTCTCTGCACCGGAACGCATTCGTTCTGGTTGCTTGCCGCGATTTTCATCCTCGCGGGCCTTTACATCGGCACCGAAGAAGCCTTGGAGGATTCCCTTTCCGCCGAGCTCGTGCCCGAGGAGCAGCACGGCATGGCCTTCGGAACGCTCGCCGCCGTCAACGCCGTCGGCGACTTCATCTCCAGCCTCCTCGTGGGTTCCCTCTGGAGCGCTTTCAACGTGCAAACCGCCTTCGCCGCCTCCGCCATCCTCTCTTTTGCCGGCGCCATGCTGATCCTCCGCCTGCGCACACATTCCTGATTTCCTCTTGCGCCGCCGCGTACGGCATGTTAGCTTGGCGAACAAAAGGCGAATGGCATTAGTTCGGCTGAAGTTAAATTTTCACTCGGGCGGAGCGGCCTAAGGCCTTTTCTGAGGGGTTTTCATGCCGGATTCGCTTGCAGTTCGAAGGGCTGGCGTTTCGAACGCCATCACGCGCGTACACGAAGTGCTGGATGCTTTCGCGGAGCGCGACCACAGAGGCGAAATCCTGACGACCCTTCGCCATTTCCCTGCGCGCGAAGCGCAGTGGGCCGACTTTCCAAGCTGGGTGAACGCAAATCTAGTTTCGGCATACAACGCAAAAGGCGTTTGCCGGCTTTACACGCACCAAGCCGCCGCAGCCGAAGCGGTGCATGCCGGAAAAAACGTGGTGATTGTCACGCCCACGGCTTCCGGCAAAACGCTTTGCTACAACCTGCCCGTGCTGAACGCCGTTCTAGAAAATTCCGACGCACGCGCGCTTTATCTTTTCCCCACGAAGGCGCTCGCGCAGGATCAGCTCGCAGAACTCCACGACCTGAACCAGCGCCTCGAAAATTGTTTCGGCGTTTTTACCTACGATGGTGACACGCCCGCCGACGCGCGAAAATCCATTCGCGAAAAAGGCCACGTGGTCCTGACGAATCCGGACATGTTGCATACCGGCATCCTCCCGCACCACACGCGCTGGACGAGGCTGTTCGAGAATTTGCGCTACATCGTCCTCGACGAGCTGCACACTTACCGGGGCGTTTTCGGCAGTCATTTGTGTAATGTCCTTCGCCGCCTGCGCCGCATCGCACGATTTTATGGACGCGAGCCGCAATTCATTTGCTGCTCCGCCACGATTGCGAATCCCGGTAAGCTGGCCTCGCGCCTTCTTGAGGCGGAGGTCGAAGTGCTGGATTCGAACGGCGCGCCTGCCGCCGAGAAAACGTTTGTTTTCTACAATCCGCCCGTGGTCAATCGGGCGCTGGGCATTCGCCGCAGCTACATCAACGAGTCCGCGCGCGTCGCGCAGGAATTCCTGAAGCACGACTTGCAGACGATCGTTTTCGCGAACTCGCGCCTGCACACGGAGATTCTTCTTACCTATTTGCAGCAGGCGAATCCGCGTTTGCCGGGAAAGGCAGAAACGATTCGCGGGTACCGTGGCGGATACTTGCCGAACGAGCGGCGCGAAATCGAACGCGGCCTGCGCGACGGGAAGATCCGTGGCGTGGTCTCAACGAGCGCGCTGGAATTGGGGATCGACGTCGGTTCGCTCGACACCGTGGTGATGGCGGGCTATCCCGGCACGATTGCCGCCACGTGGCAGCGCGCCGGCCGCGCAGGAAGGCGCAGTGGAAGCTCGTGCGCCGTGCTGGTGGCTTCTTCGGCCCCGCTCGATCAATTCATGGTGCGGCATCCCGACTATTTTTTCGGCAGGACACCGGAGCACGCGTTCATCCAGCCGGATAATCTGGAAATCCTCATCAATCACCTGAAATGCGCTGCCTTTGAATTGCCGATCGCACCCGATGAAAAGTTTGGCGACGTGGATCTTCCCGATCTCTGCGCGCGGCTGGCCGAAGCCGGCTTTCTACACCTCGCCGGGGCAAACTATCACTGGACGCACGAAGCCTACCCGGCCGACACCATCAGCTTACGCTCCGTCACTAGCGACAATTTCGTGATCGTTGATATTACAGGCCAACCGAATGTCATCGGGGAAATTGATTTCCCGAGCGCGCTTGTCTTCGTCCACGAAAAAGCCATTTACCTCCACGGCGGGCTGCAATATCACGTCGAACATCTCGACTTCAAGGAGCGCAAAGCCTACGTGAAGCGCGTTTATGTGGACTACTACACCGACGCCGTCCGGTACACACAGGTCCGCGTGCTTGAAGTCGCCGCATCTGAATCCTTTACATCCGCTGCTTCCTTAACCTCATTTACCTCGCGTTCTCATGGAGATGTTCTGGTGCGCTCGCAAGTGGTCGGTTTCAAGAAAATTAAGTTCTTCACCAACGAAAACATCGGTGACGGCAAACTCGAGCTTCCCGAGAACGAAATGCACACGACATCATACTGGATCACGCTGGAACGGCCCCTGCTTGAATCGCTTCCCTTCTCGGTCAGCGAACGACAATCCGGCATGTTTGGGCTGCTACATGCGCTTGAATCCGTCGCCACGCTGCTATTGATGTGTGACCGGCGCGATCTGGGCACGGCTGTCGGCGAGCGGCCGCCCGCGCCAGGCTCTGAAAACGACTCCATTGTTGCTATGCGCATGGAGGACGCCGTCTCAGCGAATGCTCCTGAATTCTTCGTGCCGAATCTCTACCTCTATGATGCATATCCCGGCGGCATCGGCTTTTCCGAGCCGCTTTTTCGCGCGCACGATTTGCTGATGAAAACGCGCGAGCTGATTGCGTACTGCGAATGCAAGCAAGGCTGCCCTTCGTGCGTCGGACCCGCCGGCGATCTCGCTCCGCGCGCCAAGGAAGCCGCGCTTGCCATTCTCGATCGGTTGTGTGCATAGATGGCTGCAATACCTGACAGATTTTCGCGGCTGGCAGCGCTGAAACTGACCCGGGGCGCAGCTTTACGCCCGGAAAAAGCCGTTCTCCGCGCGCCGGACCAGGAAGATGTACTTGTCCAAATTCTCGGAGCAGGCGTAGCGCGCAATCATTTTGGCGAACATCTCGCCATTCGAAACTGGTATTCCACACCGGAATACATGGAGCCCTCCGCGGTCGCGATTGACCTGCTTTCCCGGACGCGCGACGAATCCATTGCAGGAAAAACTCGGACTGTCCTTGAAGATCCCGAGAAGTGGCTCTTTCTCGATACGGAAACGACGGGCCTGGCGGGAGGAACCGGCACCTATGCGTTTCTTGTCGGGCTGGCGTGGTGGGATGCCGGGGGATTGCAGGTCGAGCAGTTTCTCATGCGCGATTTCAACGAAGAGTATTCGCTGCTGCAGGAACTAGCCTCGCACGTCCAGGAGCGGCCGGTGCTGGTCACCTTCAACGGGAAATCTTTCGACTGGCCGCTGCTTGAAAACCGCTTCGCGATGACACGTTCAGTCGCCGCGCCGAAACTGACGGCACACTTGGACTTGTTACATCCGGCGCGTGCCCTATGGAAGCTGCGCCTGGGCAGCGTTCGTCTCGTCGAGCTCGAGCGCCGCGTCCTTGACGCTCGGCGGCTTGGCTGGCACCGCGACGACGACGTGGAATCCGCTCTGATTCCGCAGCATTATTTCGATTATTTGCGAGGCGGGCCCGCAGAACCGCTCGTGGGAATCGTGCGGCACAATCAGATGGACTTGCGCGGTCTGGCGGCGCTCTTCGGCAAAATCAACGCGATGCTCTCCGAATCAGCGGGCATTCTCGACGAATGCGAAAGCCTCGACCTATTTGGCCTATCGCGATTCTTGCAACGCCGCGGGGATAACGCGCGTGCGCAATCTGCGTGCGCACAAGCACTGGCGATCGGGCTACCGGCTGATGTTCGTCCCAGGGCGCAGCGAGAGTTGGCGCTGATGGCGAAACGCCGTGGCGAGTACGACCGCGCCGCAGAAATTTGGGAAGAAATGATTGTCGATTCTCCGGATGACGTCCACGCCTGCGAACAACTTGCAATTTATTACGAGCGCCACGGCAAAGACATTCCGCGCGCCATGGAATACGCGAAACTCGGAGTTGCAAAACTCAAGCGGCACCGCACTGCTTCCTTACGCGGCTTACGCGATCCCTATTTCGTCGCCAGATGCGCACGACAGGAAAATGATTTCAAGGAGCGGCTTGCACGGCTGGAAAGAAAAGCGCAGCCGTCTTCTCCGGCACAGCACCGGGGTGCTCCGGAGGCTGCGGAGCCAAAGGCCAGTCGAGCGCTTTGGTGAAGGCATCGAAGAGCTTGCGCGTGGCGCCTTCCATAGTCACGCAACTTTCGCCGAAGCAGAACAGAAAAACCCCGCCATCTGGCGAATCGAATTGGAAGAAATTCGGGCGCCGCAGGAGATTCGATCGCTCCGAATGTTTTTTCTCCAGCGCTTCGGAATATTGGCCGAAGAAACGGGCCGCATGCTCTTCGCTGTCGAGATGCAGGCGGGTAACGAGAATCAGCTTTTTCGTTTCTTTTTGCTCATACGTCGCGTAGCGGTCGCCGTTCCAGGCGGCTGCCAAGGTCTTGGCACGGTCGTCATCCAAAAATTGTTTGAGGACTTCTTTCCAACCAAATTCCCCAAGGATGTTCTCGTCGAGCTTGGCCCAATCGTTGCCTAGCATCTTGTCGAACACGGGAATTGAAACGGTCGCTGGAGTCTTGCCCGCTTTGTACGCCGCAGGATGCAGAATCTGCTGCGTGGAGACCGGAGGCTTTTCAAACACACTCGACAGCGCTGGCCAGCCGCTGCTTTTCAGCACGACCGCGGAAAAATTCAACCCGCTGATGTAAGGAAAAATCAATGCGTCTTTCAAGAAAGGCGGTGCGCTCTTGAGAGTCGGAGTGCTTTCCAGTTCGCCAATCAGCATGGAAGCATCGAACTCCGGCAGATCCTTGAGCGAACGTCCAGTTCCAAGCATCAGGTAGTCCACCATGGCGGCCATGGCGCTGCCTTCGAGCACAGCGTCGCGCGCAAGTTCCGCGTCTTCATTGGGACGCGCCGCGCGGCTCCACGCTTCAATGTGGAAGTGCTGGTCTTCGAGCGCATGCGTCAATTCGTGGGCCATGACCATGCGCTGGTCGGAAATGGGGCTCCAGTCCGCGATGTAGAATTCCTGGGTCTTGGGATCGTACAAACCCTCGACCTGCTCCGTGAGCACGTTCACCATGAACGCATCAAGATCGAACCCCTTGGGGAGCAACCCGAGAGCTTCCGCGGTGCGCGCGTCAGCGTAGCGTTCGGCGGGATTCTTCTCCTCGTTCATCTGCTTGATCACGTAAGCGCGAATCTCCTCGCGCGACCGCAAAGATTTCTTCAGCGGGGTGAGCAGCTTCAAACCGGTGATCTCGCTCATCTGTTGCAGCACTTCGTCGGCGGCAGCGATGAACTCAGCATTGTTGGTGGTCTTGGAATCCGCACGCGGAGCCCCTGTCGAGCCGTCCTGCGCGCGAGTATCCGCAGCGCTAAAACACCAGCCAAAGCAAACGAGCAGTGCCGCCAGGCTGCGTCGCGCGCATTTTGAGGGCAGCGGCATATCTTCAGCAGAATAACAGAATCAAGATTTGTCTGCCGGGCTTGCAAAACGTGGGCCACGTGGTAGACCGCGATTACGGCTAAGCCGCTTAGCGTACATAGCCTCAGCAGTTCCAATGTCGACTTTTGTTCCGAATTCTTAACACCCTGGTAATTCTGTAGTACCCTGAAGAGAGGGGGCTCCTTCCTGCACGGGGGGAAATTGATGCAACCAGGCCTTCGTCTGAGGCAAGCTCGAGAAAGACTGGGCTTGACCTATCGAGACGTAGAGAGCGCCAGCTATGAACTCGCAGCACGGCGGGGGCGCCCAGACTTTATTCTCCACATCAGCCGGCTGGCGGACATTGAAAATCGCGGCGTAGTGCCTGGCCTCCACAAACTGTATACCCTCGCGACCCTCTACCACTTGAGTCCTTGGGAGATTTTTCGCTGGTACGATGTTCCACTGGAGGCCTGCTTTCACGACGGAGTGTCGTTCGAAGCGCCGCGGACCCACACCATGGCTGCGCCCACGTCATTGCGCATTCCGATGAAGTTTGACCCGGCCTTCGATCCGCGAAGGACGGAGATGCTGTCCCGGATGGTGGAAAAGTGGGGCCACTTCGAGGGTGTGCTCACCAACGGCCACGGTCACCATCTCTACGGATACATCGGGACCAACGACCGGCGCATGGTGCCCATCCTCCGCCCGGGCAGCATTGTTCTAGTGGATACCTCCAAGAACCGGGTTGAGGATGGCGATTGGACAACCGAGCACGATCGACCCATGTATTTCGTGGATGTGCGGGCTGGCTATCGCTGCGGCTGGTTTCACCAGGACGGGGGGAAACTGGTCATGCAGCCGCACCCGCTGTCGCACTGCTTGCCGGAAGCATGGCGGACTCCGGAAGAGGCGGAGATTGTCGGGCAGGTTGCAGGGATCGTCACGCGTCTGAATGGGTCGAAGTGCACTGCTCGTGGAGAATCTCCAGCAGCGCCCGAAGATTAGAGAAAAAGAGCTCTTTGAGATAATCAGGCGCGTTTTCAGGCAAGAGAACACGGTAAGGCTCCAGCTGCTTCCAGTGTGAAACCACACCGGGAAGCCCCCCCCCCATCGCTGCAAGACAATTCCGCAAGTCTTCCAACTGCTTCTCCAACGGCATTTCCAGAATGCGCTCGAAAATCTGTTCGTGACATAACTCCAAGGCCTGCTGCACCGCCTCCTCCGGGTACAACGCCGCCAATCCCTGGTGCTCATACCGCGCGCTGGACAGGTCGCGCAAGGACGCCACATACACCAGCCGCGCAAAAGGTCCGTCAATCTTCGCCAGAGTATTCAAAGTAAAGTCCTGAACTACCCTGCGGTTCTGCTGAAGGTTGCTGAGTATTGGCACAAGCCGTCCCGTTCCGAAATCAGAACATTTTCGAGATCTGACCTCGCGTGACTCCGCGAGCCCTCACGGTGAACAGCCAGGAGGGTTCATCCATGAAGAAATTCGCAGTTCTGTTTGCTGTCTTGTTTCTGGCTGCCTTGATCTTACTGCCCGGATTCAGCAATGGCAAGTTTAATGTAAGTAAACCTGTTGTGGCCGACGGGTCGCCTCTGCCTTGGCCGATCCCGCCAGGCGGTGGCTCAACGCTGACGGCCGACGGCTCACCCCTACCTTGGCCGATCCCCCCAAGCGGCGGCTCGACGCTTGCATGAACGAGCACGGCAGCAAAGTTGCAACGCTGCAGCCCGACCGCCATTTGAAGGCAAGGAACGGGCTGCGGCGATCTCGTTCCGGATTGCGTTTTGTGGCTACTTCGAAAGCGAGCTGGCACCGTTGAAAGGCCATTTTCATATTGAAACAGGTACTGCCCCACATTGGTGCAGAGCAAATGAAGGTACTTTGGGCCAATCAGGCTAACCCGCGGCTTGCTATACTTTGCCCATTTACCGCCCAGTCACTCAATGCTAGGATACCGGTGCAATGGCCGGCCTGACAAAGTACGTGCAGTGGGTATGGGGAATTAGCGTTGCTGTCCAGGCGGCAGTGTGCGTCGTGCTCTTCCTCAGAGGAAACTTTCGCAGGGTTCCCTTTTTTACTGCGTACCTGATGTCGAATGTCTGCCAAGCAGTCGCGCTGTACGTGGTCTACTATCAATTCGGATACGGCTCCCGGACGGCGGCTTTGATCGCCTGGTGGTCGCAGTGCATCCCGCAGTTGCTTCGTGTGCTGGCAATAAGCGAAGTTCTCCGTCTTGTGCTTAAACCCTACCGCGGAATTTGGGGACTGGGATGGCGCGTGCTGACGTTCGCCTTCAGCGTAGTTTTCTCAGTGTCGCTGATCGGTTCCTGGCACGAACTCTCCTGGGCGGTTTTGGTCGCAGATCGCGGGTTCCATCTGGCGTTCGGAGTCGCAGTGGTCGCCTGCCTCTTGCTCGCCCACTATTATTTGATTCCCATCCATCCCGTTTATAAAGCTCTCCTGGGTGGTTTCTGTTTCTATTCCTGTACGGTCGTGCTGGCCAACACGATCGGCGGGATACTTTTTCTGCATGGCAACGCGAATTTTCAAATGATATGGCAGTTGGTCACGATGGGTGCGTTTGTCGCCGTGCTAGCAGTCTGGGCGGTGACGCTGCGGACGCCGCTTCCAGAACCCACACAACGAGAAGTGTCGCCGGAGACGGCGCGCACGTACTGGGAAATGTCACCGCGAATCAATGAGCGCTTGCGGCTGCTGAACGAACAACTGGACCGCTTTTGGAAACCCGAGGCTACTCATTAATGAGTCTCACGCTTATTGCTCTTGGCGCAACTGTTGCAGTGCTCCTCGCGCTGCTTGTTTGGACGCTCCGTGGCAGTGAACGGTATATAGGCTCCCGCACCGTCTCGAAGCCTTTGGAGGGAAGCGGCCGAACCCACGTCAGTTTCCTGCCGCAGATGCGGCAGGCTTTGAGGTCCGAAGATGCCGAGTTTCTTATGCGCGCTGGTTTTAGTGGCCTGAGGAATCGTGTAAGGCGGGAGAGACGGCGTGTGGCCCTACTGTATCTGTCGGCGTTGCGGCAAGATTTTGAAGAATTAATGCGCATTTCCCGGATTATTGCGGGGCTCTCTCCGGAAATTGGAGTTGGGCAGGAACTTGAAAGGCTGCGGCTGAGGACGAGTTTTCTGTGGCGATACCGGATCGTTTGGATGAGTTTGTGGGCAGGTCTGACACCACTTCCGCAAATTAGTAACCTGAGTAACCTGCTCAGCGGGTACAGCGTTCGCCTGGAAGAGGCCATGAAAGAATTGGGAGAGCGCGCCGCCATTGTGGCGGAAATGGTTTCATCGCCCGATCGGCGCAGCATCCACCCTGTTTAGGAGCAATTCATCCACAGCCGCAAGCAGGTCGCTCACTTTGAAGGGCTTTTGCAGCAGCCGCGAATTGCTTTCTGCGATTCTCTCCGCGGCCTCACCGAAAGGCGCTACCGCACACATCCAGATCAGCTTGCGAGAAAGAGCGGGCTTATGCTGAGCGAGCCAGCTTTCCAGGCCGCCTCCATCGCTTCCATTGGAAGCATCCGCTAGCTGGAAATCAGCTACAATCACGTCAAAGTTCTGCTGTTCCAAGGCGGTGCGGGCTTCTTGCATGTTCCTGGCTGAGTGGACGCGATGATCGCGCCCGCGCAGGAAGGTGCTCACCGCTTCCAGAACGGATTCGTCGTGATCCAGCAAGAGGATATGCGCATTCCTGCCGGGGCCAGCCTTAGGGGCATCAAGAGGGGACCCGGATGCGGCAACAGGCTGACACGGCAACTCGATCGTGAAACAGGCGCCACGAGTGGGAACATTCCGCACGCGAATTGCTCCACCGTGTTCCGTAACAATCCCGTAACAGATGCTCAAGCCGAGGCCGGTTCCCTTTCCCACAGGTTTCGTAGTGTAGAAGGGATCGAAAACCCGGGAAGGATCCTTCACACCGGGACCACTGTCTGTGAATTCAATGACCAGCCGTTCTCCCTCCATTCCCGTACGGACCCAAAGATCGCCATCCGTGGAAACCTCCAAGATGGCATCCACAGCGTTGTTCACCATATTCAGGAACACCTGCTGCAATTGATGAGGATCGGCAGCCGTCACCGGGAGGTCAGAAGCCAGGTCCAAGTGAACGCGAATGTTGTTCATGCGCAAATCGTAATCGCGAAGAGCCAGGGTCTCCTCAAGGGTCTGATTCATCTTCACGGGAATGCGCTCAGGCTTGTGTTGCCGGGCAAAGCTTAGGAGGTTCTGTACGATGCGATGGGTGCGCTGCGCTTGCTTGTAAAGCTTCTCCGAGTATTCGATGCCCTGCGGGCCTAATTGCCCACTGGAAGTCAGCAGTTGGCTGTAGCCGAGGATGGCGGTAAGCGGATTGTTCAGTTCATGGGCAACGCCCGAAATGAGCTGCCCCACGGCAGCGAGCCTTTCGCTGTGAAGCAGCTGTTCCTGTGTCCGGCGCAGGTTTTCGTAAGCCTGGCGTGTCTCCTCATAAAGGATGGAGCGATCGATGGCGCTGGAAATCTGGCTGCCAACGGCAATGAGCAGGTTCACGTCGGCGGGAGAAAACTCACGCGCCGCGCGGGTTCCCACCACGAGGCCGCCCATCACGCGGTCCTTGGACCAGAGGATCACAATGTAGGCAGTGGCAATTCCTTCCTTGATTTGCGCATCGCGAAAGACCGCCGGCAGCGGCAGGCCCTGGGCCGAGATGAATGTCGCGTGCGCCTCTTTGATGTGCCGCAACAACTCCGGCTTCACGGACACTGCGGGAAAATGCCGCGAGTATTCCGAGCGGTGGCCGGCAGCGGCAATGCGCCGCAACTCCGTGCCACTTTCGTCGAAAAGGTAAAGCGACGTCGCGTCCAGACTGAAGAGTTCAGCCATCTGGCGCAGCGTCCGGTGCAGCGAATCGCCCAGGTCCAGCGATTCCGTCAACGTCTGTGCGATCGAGTTCAGCACCATCAATTCGCGGTTGCGCCTGCGGATTTCCAGCTCCGCCTGCTTGCGTTCCGTGATGTCCTGAATGAAGCCCTGGTAAGCTGTGACATTGCCCCCGGCATCCCGCACCGTGATGGAGGACTCCAGCATAATGCGCACTTCGCCATCCTTGCGCCGCATTTCAAATTCAAAGTCCGCAACTGCTCCGTGTTCGTGCAGCAGTCTTTTGAGCCGCTCGCGGTCGGCAGCGTTCTTATAGAAGCCGGTAGGAATATCAATGGCCAGGAATTCCTCGCGGCTCTCGTAACCCGACATGCGCAGCAAGGCATCGTTGAAATCCAGGAAACGACCTTGCGGCGTGGAGATGAAGACGCCTTCCTGCACGTTGGAAACAAGGGTGCGGTATTTTTCTTCCGCTCGCTTTCGGTCGGTAATATCTTTTAAAACGTGAACGGTGCCAAGTTCCCGTCCACTGGGATCCGCGAATTTCGAATTGGACACCAGAAAATATCCGGAAAGCCAGGGGTCAGGATTGTCGCCTTCGCCGGCGACTCCCTCACAGTAAGGGCACAACTTGTACGCCGCGTTTTTGACAGGAAGAAGTTCACCAACGCTCCAACCAACCACGGCCTCACGGTCGCGGCCCAAGAGATGCCGCAATCGCTGGTTGCTTCGCAGGATGCGCCCCTGCCCATCGTGGACCAGGATCGGGTCACCGATGGAGTCGAACGTGTATTCCCATTGGTGCTGGACCGTGTCCACCTGCTCAAACAAACGGACATTCTCCAGCGTCATTCCGAGCAGGTTGGCCATATTCACAAGATAGGAAAGTTCGCCGGGGGCAAAGCGCCTGCTTTCGGTGGTACCAATCGCGATGACGCCCAACGGTCCGTTTTTTCCCGGAAGCGCAAGCGTGACCAGCGACTTCAACCCTGCTTCATCCAATCGTTTTCGCACGCCAGGGTCCCATTCGTCTTGCGATTCCAGAAACTGGCACTCCTCTTTCAACACACGCTGCGCCCAGGGCTCCAGGGCGGAGACTTTGGCATACTGCGCGAGAAATGTCGCTTCGTAACCGACGGAAGAGCGGGCCACTAATTGCGCATCCTTGCCTTCGCCTTCCTTCAATCGAACCATTCCATGCGTGGCGTCCAAGCTTCCCACCAGTTGTTTAAGCACTTGGTCAATGACATCCTGCACAGAAAGAGTCTGGGTACTGGCGGCAGTTAACAGGGATAACCGGCGCATCTTGTCGTTTAATTCTTCGCTCCGTGTGCGTTCGCTCTCCAGCACCACAACAACCATGGCAATGCCTAACGCCACTCCCAAAATGTGATCGAAAGCGATGCGCAGCAAGAAATACGGATGCTGCAGCCAATACGGACGGTCCAGCCCATGAAGACCGATCAGGAGAAACGCTCCCGCGAGAAGCTGCGAACCGTGTCCCCGCCAGGTTGCGGAAGTTCGCAACAACAAGAAACCTGCAGCCAGACAAACGAGGCTTTCCAAAACAGTGGTTGCCCAGTGGAAGGACCCAAATCGCTGGGGCCCGTTTCTCTCCACGTAATAAACCGCCGCAAGAATCAAAGTGATAAGAGGAAGCGCGGAATAAACGCGGCGATCCGAACCGGCTATCCGGTTCACCACTGCCACCAAAAAAAGCAGCAGGGCGCCGGCCTGACCCGCCAGATACGCTAAATTCAAGCCACCCGCTGGGTGCGCAAGAAACGCCACTTCGCAAACTGCCGAAAACGTTAGGAAGAACCACCCGGCAAGCCAGAAGCGGAAATAGCCTCCATGCTGATCGCGGCGAAAAAGGGAAAAAAGCACCAGTAGAATAACGAATGCGCTGGCTTCGAAGAAGGCAATCCCGAGCAGGCCCTGGTTCTCCAACACGATGCGCAGCCTCCCGGCCGGACGTGCCGTCACTGGCGCTCAAGCGGCCGCGAATTCTGGGTGGACGGCGAGAAGCTCTGAATGGTGACCCTGACTGACGCTAACATGCTATTTCCAGACAGGGCAAGCGGCCAGACAGAAGATGTGCTGTCACTTATAATGTGTGCTGGAGCGAACCAGGGTGGATACAGAGAACATACTTGTCGTGGACGACGAAGAAGCGATTCGAGAGGTCGTTTCAACGATGCTCGAATCCAAGGGCTACCGTTGCGCGGTGGCGCACAACGGCCGCGCCGCGCAGGAACACATTAAGCGCATCACGCCCGACTTGGTCCTGAGTGACATGATCATGCCGGAAATGGACGGCATCAAACTTCTCGAATGGGTGCGCGAGTTTGACCCGGACGTGCCGGTTATCATGGTTACGGCGATTCACGACATTTCCACAGCGCTGGAAGCCATCCGCCGGGGCGCCTATGATTACATCCTGAAGCCCTTCGAAAAGGACCAGCTCTTCTTGGGCGTAGGCCGCGCGCTACAGCACCGGCGGCTCGTCAACGAAAACCGTAAATACCAGCGCGATCTCGAACAACAGGTTGAAGATCGAACGGCGCGGCTCCAGGAAGCCCTCAATCAACTCGAACAGTCCTACGACGATACCCTGGAGGCTTTGGGCAGCGCGCTGGACTTAAAGGACGCGGAAACCGAAGGACATTGCCAGCGGGTTACCGCCTTCTGCATCTCAATCGCGAAAACGATGCCCGTCCCCGATACCTATTTGCCGATTTTGGCGCGCGCGGCGTTTCTGCATGACATCGGCAAGATGGCCATTCCCGATGGCATTCTTCGAAAGCCCGGCCCCCTGAACGACGATGAAAAGAAAATCATGCGCACGCACTGCGAAATCGGCTACAACATGCTGATTCGCATCCCGTTCTTGCGCGATGCCGCCGAAATCGTCCTAGCGCACCAGGAGTTTTTTGACGGCTCCGGCTATCCTCGCGGCCTGAAGGACGACCAAATTCCTCTGGGGGCGCGCATCTTTGGAATCGCTGACTCGCTCGACGCCATGATTAGCGACCGGCCTTATCGCCGGGCACTTCCGATGTCGCATGCGCGAGAGGAAATCAAGCGGTGTTCCGGCAGCCAGTTCGATCCGGAAGTGGTCAAAGTTTTTATGTCGATCCCGGAACAGCATTGGGTTGAGTTGCGCGAGAATCTCGGCTCGCCGTTCCGGCTGGCGCATTTGAAGAATCTGTAACGGTAGCTTTACACCGCTGCCAGCGATTGGCCTTCAAGCTCTCTAATTTCCGCCGCCTCCTCGACTTGCGCACACCGCTCCCGCAAAGTATGATTGCGACGTTGGACCGTTTTGCAATTGCTATTGTGGGCTTTGGCAGCCCCCGGTCTTAGTTGTGACCTGTTGACTGTCGACTGAAAACTTCCATGGCGCTTATACCCATCAAAACGGCTTCGGAAACCGGTTACTGCGATTGCATCTGCGGATGCTACGAGCTAGCCAGCCTGCGCGACGAGGACACCGGCAAAGGCTACTGCCCCGCGTGCGGCAAAGACCATCTTGAGAAGAATACTGGCATCGGCCTGCCAAACCCCGCTCCGGCCAAGGTCTCGCCAAACGCGCCGGGAAGCCGAGGAACCGCCTCCATGCCCGCCCCCGCCGATCCCCCCGGACGTTTGCGGTAAGCTTCGCAATCCGCGCCACCTGTATCTCATCAGCGCCTAAAGTATCCTCAACAAGAAAGGAGGCCGGCGAGTCGGCCTCCTTTTGTCAAAGGTTAGGGTATTCCCCGAATTAGAAAGAATACTTTAAGTAAATCTTGATCTGCCGATAGCCTTGAGCAGTAACGGTGGTGTCTCCGAATCCGCCATCTCCGGGCGTTTTCGAGGCGCCATCCGCCAGGTTGAGGTCAGGAAGGAACCGGTTCGCATGGTTCAGAGCGTTGAAAAACTCCGCGCGAAGAGTCAGAGCCTGATGCTCCATATGATGGAATCCGAGCGGAATCATCTTCTGAATGGCCGTGTCCCAATACTGGGAATTGGGACCGGTGTAAGTGTTGCGCCCAAGGTTTCCAAGCGCGCCCGCTGCCGCTGGAGCGTACCGGTTAAAATCCCCTGGAGGCAAGGCTGGATTGACCAAATCGGGACGGTCGTTGGTCGGATTCAGATCCCCTAAAATATCGCTGCCAACGATGATTGTCTCCGGTTGGCCCGTCTGGAAGGTCGCGAAACCGGACCATTGCCAGCGGCTGGTCAACGCGTTCAGGACGCGGTATCCCACGTTGTCTGTGCTGTGCACATAGGGAATGTCCCAGATGTAGGTCACGACGAAGCGGTGTCTCCGGTCGTAAAGCGAAGGACCACGGTCCTGCTTTTGATTGAAGGGGTTTTCCGAGAATGAACTCGCTTGAGAGATCGTAAATACTTCGGAAGCGTCATCGAGTAACTTCGAGAAGGTATACGAGCCACGTAAAAGCAGGCCGCGGGAGAATTTGCGGTCCACCGAAAACTGTGCCGCGTGATAAATGGAGTC
>QHYM01000080.1 GCA_003223295.1 Acidobacteriota bacterium
GGCCAATTGCATGGGTTACTTCCTGCACGTCAGCACCAAGCCGTTCACACAAGTCCGCAAGCACGTTTGCGTAAGAGATTTTCACTGCCAGAAAGGAATTGGACGTGTGCTTGATTAACTCGGCGCTCTTGATACTGGTAACAAGAAGGTGCGGAGCACTGCGGCGTGGGCATCCTTCACGGTGCATTGGGCAGTGGAAATTCTGCTCCAAGATCGGCCGGTAGATCTCGCGCAGCGTTCTTTCTGTCTCGGAGTCTTCCACGCCCGTGACTATCCGCTCCGGATGGAGAAAATCATTTACCGCAGTGCCTTCACGAAGAAACTGGGGATTGGCAGCAACGGTGAAACAGGTCTGACGGTCCCTCCGATATACCGTGAGAAGGTGCTTGAGTTTCTGTCCGGTTAGCACCGGCACTGTACTCCGCACTACGATTAGCTTTGATTTATCCCCTGCCCGAGCAATTTGTCGTATAGCGACATCCATGGCGGAAAAGTCCGAATCACCACTTTCAAGTTGGGGAACACCAACGCAGAGAAAGACGACTTCTGCATTTTCGACAGCGTCGCCTGAATCAAACGTGAATGTGATCCTATGGTTCGCCCGAATGCGAACAAACAATTCATCGAGATGGGGCTCGTAAATGGGGAGATTGCCTTCCTCAAGCAGGCTCACCAGTTGGACGTCACGATCGGCAAAGACTACATTGTGTCCGAGTGAGGCCAGGCAGGCTCCTGTGACGAGACCCACGTGGCCACAGCCGATGACCGCTATACGCAAGGTGTCTACCCGGAGAGGCTATCCAGTACTCTACAAGTTTTTTCTGCCAGCATCAATTCTGATAGTGGCACAAGACTATTTTAATAGAGCAGGGCCTATGCCTTTCGGATCGTACTCACCTCCATCGCGGACGCCAACCGAAGGACGGAACGGATAGTGTCCACCAATGAATTGGTTCTTTGGCTCGCTTCCCTCAGCTCTAGAAAATTCTATCCTGCACAACCCCGCTAGCAATCGCGCCCCACAAATGGCAGCTAACCTAGTAAACTAAACGGAGTTCCGAGGTGAGACCCCATGCTGCGTGTAGGAATGATCGGCTGGAGAGGCATGGTCGGCAGTGTCCTCCTGCACAGGATGAGGGAAGAGGGTGATTTCTCTGGCATTGAAACTATCTTCTTCTCCACCTCCAACGCAGGAGGAAAAGGACCGAAGGAAGCAACTGACGGCGGTGTGCTCCACGATGCCAGAGATGTAAATAAGCTAGGGTGCTGCGACGTCCTGCTCAGTTGTCAAGGCGGGGAGTATACAACCGAAATATGCGGCCCGTTGCGCGGTAGTGGCTGGAAAGGATACTGGATTGACGCGGCTTCGGCGCTCCGCATGAGCGACGATACAGTGATCATTCTTGATCCAGTGAACGCCGACGTTATCCAAAATGCCCTTGTTCGCGGGGTGCGAAACTTCACTGGTGGCAACTGTACGGTGAGCTTAATGTTAATGGCGGTTAGCGGCCTGTTTAAGGCAGGCTTGGTCGAGTGGATGACAACTATGACTTATCAGGCTGCATCCGGAGCCGGAGCAGCTAAGATGTTGGAACTTGTCAAGCAGATGGAATACCTAACGGAGCCAGCCAAAGCGCATCCGTCCGAAAACGCCTTGGAAATAGACCGCGTGGTGATTCAAGCGCAGAGAGATTCGAGCCTGCCCACAAAGGAGATTGGAGTGCCTTTGGCCGGGAGCCTTTTGCCTTGGATTGACCGCGACATGCCGGGAGGTCAAACTCGGGAAGAATGGAAAGGCATGGCGGAGACCAACAAAATCCTGGGGATGGAGCCCCCGGTTCCGGTCGACGGCATCTGTGTGCGCGTCGGAACGATGCGGTGCCACGGTCAGGCGCTCTGCATCAAGCTCACCGAGGACGTTTCACTCGGTCACATCGAACAGATCATTGCGGAAAGCAACCCTTGGGTGCGAGTAATTCCGAACGACAAGGAATCAACCCTCCGCTGTCTTACACCAACAGCGGTTTCCGGCACGTTGAACGTGCCAATAGGCCGCCTTCACAAGTTGCAGCTGGGTCCTGAATTTCTTGCCGCCTTTACGGTCGGTGATCAATTACTGTGGGGCGCGGCGGAGCCTCTGCGGAGAATGCTGCGCATCCTGCGCGAACACCTAGGCCAGCGGCTCTAAGATTAGAAGGTAAACTGGAACATTACAATCTCGCCCAAAGCTCAATGGTATAGTGTGTCTGCGCCGTTTCTAAATCCTGCGAAGTCTTGCTGGGCTCTATAACGGTCATTAAACGCCGGTTGCAGAAGACACCTCAGAGTGTGACCCATTCAGAAACTCCCGATGCGTGGCGATAAGCGCCGCCCGCATATCTTTCTGAGGCACCAAGAAGGAAATATTGGACTCCGATGAACCCTGCGCGATCGCGATGATGTTCACATTGTCTCGACTCAAGGCACAGAACGTACGTGCGGCAATGCCCGGAGTGTCGTGCACCTTTTCGCCAACTATGGCAACGATGGCAACATCTTGGTTGAGGGTAATGTGCTCTGTTTCTTCGTGCGCCAGATCTTTCGCAAACTCATGCCGCAGGGCCTCGATTGTACGCTTCGCAGTCGCCGACGGAACAACAAAACAAATGTCGTTTTGCGACGAAGATTGTAAAACCAAAAGCACGTCGGCTTGAACTGCCGCTGTGGTTTTGAATGTGCGACTCAAAACATCCCGTGCTCCAACGATGCCGGATCCCCCCACTGTGATCATGGCGATGTCGCTGATGGCAGTTAGCGCTTTCACTCTACCGCCATCTGGGCAACCCGAGCGTGTGATCTTTGTTCCTCGGCCTTCAGGGGCAAATGTATTGCGGATCCAAATGGGAGTGCCGGATTTCATCACTGGACGAAGAGTTTTCGGATGCAAGACCTTGGCACCGAAGTAAGCGAGCTCGGCCGCCTCCCGGTACGAAATTTCCGGAATTGTACTTACACCTGTCACGAGCCGTGGGTCAACTGTCAGAACGCCGTCCACATCTGACCAAATGACAACCTCATCCGCATCCAGGGCTGCGCCCAGGATCGTAGCGGAATAATCAGAGCCATTGCGGCCAAGAGTTGTGACCACGCCCTCCGCCGTGGCACCAATAAAGCCCGTTACAACGGGAACGGTTTCCTGCAACAAAAGCGGGCGTATGCGCGCTTTGCAACGCTCGCGAGTCAGATCCATCAATGGCTCAGCGGCGCCGTGAGAAGAATCGGTCACCACGAGTTCCGTAGCGTCAATGGCCCTGCTGGCGACTCCGCGTTCAGCCAGCGCAGCGGCAACGAGAGGAGCCGAAAGCCGCTCGCCAAGACTTGAAATTGAATCAAGCGCCCGCGGCGTCAATTCACGCAAGAGGATCGTGCCCCTGCACAAGCTGTCACCCTCTCGAAAGACATCCTTCATCGTACGGGCGACCCGTTTTCGAGTCGTTGCAGAATGAATCAGACTGTTGGCCACAGCTTCGTGCTGTGCACGCAGTTCCTCAAAAATCCTTCCGACTGACTTGCGGTCTCCGGCCTCAGAGGCTTTGGCCGCCGCAACCAATTTGTTAGTTACACCACTCATTGCAGAAATAACTGCGACGACGTTGCTCTCGCGCAGCTCGGCTCGAATAATGTCGGCTACTCTGCCGATGCAGGCTGTATCAGCCACCGACGTCCCGCCAAATTTCAGCACGCGCAGTGGCTTTTTCCGGGGGTGCTCGCCGCGGCGGCGCTCCAGAACGCTGTGGTACTTATGCTTTTGGAGAATCCTAGCCGGCTTAAGATCGGAACAATCAAGATTGAACTGGGGACCCTGTGCACTCGAGGCAGGTGAACCCTGTTCGCCGCTATCCGCAATCCGCATATTTCCGTTTTCCATGTGTCTAAGACGTGCCCGGCAACAGGGAGACCTCGCAATCAGGTTGCCAAGAACTTCCATAGCAAATCGCTAGGGCTTTTTGCCGCAGATTTCCTATAACCTATTGATTGTGAACAAGTTAAGATTTTGCTCTCGGATAGGCAAGGCTCTGCGGAGGGGAGGGCCAAATAATCCCTGATCGAACCCTGAAAATGGTTTCCATCATTAACCCTCAAGTTTCCGAAGTTCCTGCTAAGCGTGACATCCTCCTGCGTGAGATGTAAGGCCTTTTTTTTCAATGCATTCCGAGCAGAAGGCCCCCGAGATTGCGCCTTTCCAACTACGGGCAGGCCACAACTCCCCGTACCAAGATTTCCTCAAGCGAACGTGCTTATAATACTCATTAGTACACTACACCAAGGAATTCGCGGAGACCAAAGCTCAATGGTTCCGTTGCGCGACGGTCACCGTCCCCGCTCCGGCCAGGGTCATCGGTTTTATCAAGTCAATCAGTGGGCTACTCAGCGGCTCCTGCTTGCTGCTGAACGCCACACTTTGCCTTGCTATAACAGCAGGTCGGCGAACGGAGCGAGTTCAGCCCAAACGCCTGAAAGAGCCCAGTTAACGTACGCTGTTAAAGAAATCTCAAACTGCGCTAGGCAGAGAATCTCAGGAATCACCACTTCCATGTCGTCCGTCGGCTGGCCGCGTAGGAGGATCCGTATCCAAGACTGAACTTATACTGACGGGCGAAAGCGGTCTTGAAGGACACAAGCGCTCAATAAGATCATGAGAACCTGGTCGTTCGCGACCGCTGATCCCTCATCCGTCGTGGATAGGCTGTCGAGGATGTTTACGACTTTCTTTTGATCGAAAAACGGCAATGAGGCAAGAGTGGGACCGCGAAGCGTATCCTGCATTAGCAAACTCAATCGTCCTTGCGGGTTAAGCGCTGCCGGCGGACTAAGAAACGCGTGTTTAGGCCGGCGATAGACGGTCTCCGTGATTACATCCCGAGCCGATTCCCTGAGAATGTATTTCTGCGTGGCCCCTCGGATCTTTTGCGTCACTGGCAAAGATCGAATCAGTTCGACCAAGTGATGGTCGAGGAATGGTACCCGACCTTCGATTGAGTGAGCCATCTCCATGCGATCGCCCAGGAGTGTGAGAAGGTAATTCGGTAACCTTGTCTTTGTCCAAAGGTAAAGGGACTGATTTAGCGGATGGCGCCCTGCCAGTTGTCCCTGAACGTCAATGTCGTTGAAAAAGCTGCGAAAACCCTCTTGTCCCTTAAACGCTTCAAGAAAGTCTTGGGCAAGCACCGCATGCATCTTGATCGATTGAGAGGAAGAGGTATCGATCCACCCGGGGACGAAGCCGAGAAGGCGCCCAATGCCTTCCAAAGAACGCCCGTAACCGTTCGCAGGCAGAGATGTGGAAAATCTAGGACCAACGTTCTGGGATTTGTACGGGAGAGAGCCAGCGTCTTCCGGTTCTTGACCTTTTCCATTGCATACGCGCATGTCGCGGCGGAAGTGTAAGTATCCGCCGAGCATTTCGTCAGAACCTTCACCGGTCAGAACCACCTTATACCCAGCTTGACGTACGGCACGGCTGAGTAGGAATTTTGCGACGCCGTGTGCATTGACACATAGCGTTTCAGCCTGCTGTATGGCATCAGCGAAATGATCTGCGATGTCATCCTGCCGGATCGGAATTG
Organism: Acidobacteriota bacterium; assembly: GCA_003223295.1. Lineage (GTDB taxonomy): Bacteria > Acidobacteriota > Terriglobia > Acidiferrales > UBA7541 > Acidiferrum. The sequence continues at coordinate 5,607 of QHYM01000080.1, forward strand.
GGAAAAATTGGGCGCCTGCTTTAGCTGCCATCTCCTTGGCAACCTGACTTTCGTCATATTCTGGCCGATCAAAACTGAGCGTAAATGCGCGTATCGGGTCGGGATGATGCCTTGCGGCGAGCCCAAGAATGGCGCAGGAGTCGATCCCTCCGCTAAGGTAGCATCCCACCGGCACATCGGCGCGCAGACGAATCCGGACAGCCTCATCAAATGCATGACGAAATTCTTCAGCGTATTCGGAATCGGAACGTGTAGGCGCAGCTTCTTTTTCTTCTGGGTAGTCTAGGTCCCAATACTTTTGCAATTGAAAGCGCTTTTCGGTCGCCACCATGTAATGGCCGGGAGGGACTTGGAAAACTCCTTCGAAGAGCGTTCGTGACTGATGCCCGCCAAATTCTAGGGAATGGTAGACAGATTCGCCGTTCCAACGAGCAGGTACCCCCGCAGCAAAAAGTGCCTTTACCTCGGAAGCGAAATAGAGTCTGCCCTCATGTAGTGCGTAGAACAGAGGTTTGATTCCAAACCGGTCACGCACAGCAAAAACTGTCCGGTTTGTACTATCCCAAAGCACGATGGCAAACTCACCTCGTAGCCGGTGCACGCAGTGAGCGCCCAGGTCTTCATAAAGGTGGAGGGCTATTTCGCTATCCGACCGGGTTCGCAGCCGATGTCCTGCCTGTTCGAGTTCCCTTTGGATAGGCTCGTAGCCGTAGAACTCGCCGTTAACAATAATGCGAAGGCTTTCATCTTCGTTGGCAATTGGCTGGTCCCCGGTCGCAAGATCGATAATGCTGAGTCTTGCATGACCAAGGGCCACGCTGCGGTCTGCCGCGATCCAATGACGTTGACCGTCAGGACCACGATGATAAAGGCTCTTCGTGGCCTTCTCTACTACTCCGGGCGGGATCGGGGCGCTGGGAGAATACACAGCTACAATTCCGCACATCCTAATGCTCCTTCTTTAGGACCTACAATCAAAAAGAGAAACCTCGTTGGCCGCCCAGGAGGAGCAGCAAGCTCAACAAGCATCCGAGAATACAAAACCTCCACTAAGCAACGGCAGCCTCATTCTGCTGGAGCAATTGGGTGGCCATTGAGTTCCTGTAACTACCTTAAAAAACAATGCGTTACACAATTGAGGACCATGAGTACGGTAATCTATTCTCCTCCGAGGGCAATCTTGTACCCACAAAATGGCTCTATTTGAGTATTTTGAACTTCGCGATCCTTGCTCGGCCAGAGACGGAACAAGCATGGTCGCCAGAGCCTTTATGGAGTCAGCAGCGGTTTCTCAATCGTATAAACGATTCGATCACCGTCGAGCGAGGCATACGCGACCCGCGCACGCTGGCTATCGGGACCCTCGATACGCCAACGGTCACCGTCCTGCACAAGCCTCATCTCATTTCGAGCCCGCCACCAACGGTCCACTTCTCCCGGCAAGGTCGCCCAGATGGCATCCCGCTCGACGACCTGTCGCAGATGATCGAGAAGGGTTTCATAGACATCGCGACAGCGGAGATTAATCAAATAATCCGGATGCGTGATGAAACTCAAGAGGCCATTCTTTTGATGAACCAAGCTGATCTGTCGCTTCCATAAATTTATGGTGTACTCGTTCAGGATGTGAAAAACTGAGTAGTCTTGGCTGGTTGTGAGAGGAATTTCCAGAATTCTTCCAACAAAAAAGGCATCGTACCAATCCAGATTGTGGTACATTGCTCCGGAACGGAATCCGCGGGCGTTGTATTTTTTTGCGTATTCGTTGATGCGCCTCGCACTGCACAAGAATTTCGCCTTTCCCTCAAAAAGACGGCCATCATGATTCAAATCATGGATGTTAAATTCAAACCCACGGGTCTTAATCTCGTCGACATAGCTATTGGGCACTTCGTAGCGCTCCTCTGGAATAACCTGAAAGGAGGATCGAAACCCATGCGAGAGGTCGATATTCATCAAAGAAGAGCAAAAATCTCGGCCTGCTGCCGTTTCCACATCGTGGGTCAGAATCAAGGCACTGAATGCTCCATCCGGCCAGAACCAGATGAAAGGAACCCGGTCACAGCCTTGAGCGATCATCGCCAGTCGCAGAAACGCTTCGTTGAGCGAGTCGACCGTGGAGTCGACCGGCCAATGAGGGAACTGCAGTGTTTTCCAATCCTTCAGGTAGACTCGCTGCAGATGCCGACGGACCGCAACCGGTAGAAACCTCCTTACCAAATAATAGAATTCGCGCGTCCAAGTACGACGAGTAAGGGGTTTCGGACCGCTATCCAGCTTTTCCAGGTAGCGTTCTCTTCGTAGGTTTTCGATTACATCTCCGATGTCAAATGGCAAACGAAGTTCTGCGCCCGTGGCACTGAAGGCTTCCGAGACATGGAGAGCCTCGGAATTCATCACCTCATTCGCGATGCCCTTTGCACATTCTCCATAGCAAACTATATCAGGGCCAAAGCGAAAGAAACCAGCTTCATTCTGGAAGCCCCCAGAAGGGTAGAGCACGCGAGGATTGAAAGGAGTCCTATAGTATTCTGCCAGGATATTTCGCATGGGTCTCTTCATCGTGAAAGCCAGACAGCAAACCTTGGAGCTTTTGTCGCCGTAAAGTGTTCAAAGATGGACGTGGCACTACGGCCATTTAAAATTAACTGATCTACCCTCTACTGCAGAAAACTCATCTCATCCAATGCGGCGAAGATAACCGTCCCTGCCACTGCCAACAACGGATCCGGCAAGAGGCCAAAAATGCGCCTAGCCCATTCGAAATTGGGACATTTGCTTAAGTCGACTATCTGGCAGGGACAAGCCCAATACGTCAATGGATCTGAGCCGCGGGTCCAACGATTCTTGAGAACAGTCGACTGACTTAGCTTTGAGAATCGCGTGCCAGAGAAGCAGGGAGACGGCGCCAAAGCTGTGAAACCTTTTATCGGAACACGCGTACTCAAAGTAACTTGTGCCCTTGAACTGCAAGATCATAAAAGCAGCAATAAGAACAACTTTAGTATACGCGATGTGCAAGTCCACGGCGTTTCCAACACATTCAATCACATTCTTGAACCACGTGTAAGGCTGAGGTAGCAGTTCGTGACGCGTCCAGGTCCAAATCAGCCCAAACGTCGACAACGCTATCGAGGGAACCTGTTGAATCTACGCACCTTACGAAAAGAAATAAGTTCAAACGAGCTGGTTTTAGCGTGGCTGAAGTCCATGAGCTACCTGGGAATAACTGGCACCATATGTCACAAGCGTTAGCGGCGCTGCTCCCCTAACCTCCAACCGGAACGAACCCTTCGGTTTTGACCCATTGTCTTGTCCGCTGAAAAATCGTTATCGGCGTTTTCTCGCAGATTCGGAACATTGCAGCGCGGAAAATCCGGTATCCTACGACCCTATACGAGGCACTAAAGCGGTTCTGGCGGTGCAACGGGGGTCGGCCATGAAGCAACCTTGGTTAGTCATGTGCTTTTGTTCAGCGATCGTCCTGATGCCCTTGTCTGTCTATCCACAGACATGGTCTGGAATCCTTGCCCCAAGTCGAGCGATTGACTGGTCAAAAGCGGGGGTAATTGGAGGAATTCCTACACATCGTTTACAATGCGTTACGTCCGCCTGTCGAACTGTAACCTCGGCTGGTGCCAGGTCAACAGCAGAACAGATTCAAGCAGCAATCTCGTCAGCCCCCCCAAACACATACGTTTTTCTGCCAGCAGGAAGGTACAAACTGACTGCGGGACTAACTTGGAATGCAAAAAATAATGTCACTTTGCGTGGCGCGGGAGCAAACCAGACGTCTCTCACATTCAGCGCTTATGCAGGCTGTCAAGGATTAGCTGCCCCAATCTGCTTTCAGAGCTCGGATACGAACTATTGGGGTTCGCCGTCGAACCTCGCAAACTGGGTCGCCAATTACAGCCCTGGGTCTACTTCAATCACGTTGGCTCATGTCACTCATCTTTCTGTCGGATGGCCGATCACTCTGGACCAAATGGATGACGCTTCCTCCGGCGATTCGGGGGACATTTTTGTATGTTATGCACCGAAACTAGTCTGCTCTTCCAACGGTGATAACGGCGGCGGTCCGCGGCCTGGAAGAAGTCAGCAACAGATTGTCACCGTCGTGAGCATCAGTGGGAAGGGCCCCTATACTGTCGGCATTTCTCCTGGTCTGTACATGCCCAACTGGGTAAAGAGCAAAAGTCCTCAAGCATGGTGGCCAAGCCAACCTGTCTTCGGAGATGGTGTTGAACATCTGAGCATAGACGCCACTGCTGCTAGTCCGCAAACGAACATTGGGATATTCAATTGCGTTGGCTGCTACGTGAATGGAATTACCAGCATTCATCCAAAACGCTCGCACATTCAGATATTTCAGAGCATTCATTGTACCGTACAGCATAGTTATTTTTATCTGACAGGTTCTTCTGCTTCGGTTAACTATGGCGTAGAGACGATACCCGCGTCGGACTCCCTGATCCAGAACAACATTTTCCAAGCGGTGCAAGCCCCCTATCCTTCCACCGGAACTTGCTCAGGATGCGTCTATGCATACAACTTTGATGTCAACGAATTATATGATAATAATGGGCGTTTTACGTGGCAAAATCATAGCGGCTACCCTCATGCGGTGGGTGACGAGCACATCCTGTACGAGGGAAACATAGGTGCAGGAATCTATAGCGATAACTTTCACGGAACGCACCAGTTTCAAACCATTTTTCGGAACGCTTACAACGGATTCCAACAAAACAACGGGACCATAACCCGTGGCGATGGTACCTCTCCCATGCGGATTAATGCCTTTTCTCGTTTTTACAACATCATCGGGAATGTCTTGGGTAGCCCAGCCCTTCCGCACCGGGATTATGAACTCAACGCCCGAAGTCTGGGCACCGTTCCCGCCGGCTCGGAAATTTACGCTATCGGTATCGGGAACGGAGTGCCCAGCGATTTCAACACGCCACGCACCCTCATGCGTTGGGGGAATTATGACGTCGTGACGGCGGCTGTAAGGTGGTGCGGAAGTGCGTCCGATCCAGCATGGACGACTGTGTGTGCTGGCAGATCGGAGGTTCCAAGCACAATCGTGAATTTTTCCAACCCTGTCCCCGCGAGTACCTCTCTCCCGGCGTCATTCTACCTCCTCTCAAAACCTTCTTGGTGGCCAAGTGACACACCGTGGCCGCCGATTGGGCCAGATGTCACCAATGGAAATGTGAGCATCTGTGTGAGAGGAGCGAACACGGGAGCCTATGTCACAAGCGGCACTCAATGCCCCGGTGGAACACTCTCTAGCATGGGTGGACACCTCAATGAAACTCCAGCGATGGCGTGCTACCTGGACAGGATGAGTGGTCCTCCAACTGGCACAGGAGCGGCGCTGAGCTTCAACGCTGACGACTGTTACGGACAAAAGCACGCACCGAATAAGCAACCCAACCCGGGACAAAACTGACCGTTACCCTTGACTGAGCTCCTGGCTTTGTTGAAACAAGCGTATTCTTTACCAAACGCAAGCGCGAGCGTTGGAAGGCTAAACAGATAAAATTCATGCTTGGTCCTTATTCCGCGTGCTTCAATCCGGATACCTGCACAGGTTCGTTGCTAGCCGTCGCAAGGCGCGGTGGCAATGTCTCAGTTGACTATGGCCGTCAGGTTTGTGGGCGGCTGGGGTTTACTTGAGACAGCCTGTCCGTAAAAACACGGCAGTTTTACAAAAATCCAAGGATCTACGTCCTGCCGGCACAAAAACACCATTGGCCTCACTTGTTAACGGCCCTTTCGTAGGCAGCAAGCAGGTTGGGGATAGAATGTTTCCAAGCAAGCTCCTTTTCGACTCGACGTCGACCGAATTCGCCCATCTTTTTTCTTTCCTCCGGCCTGTCGAGCAACCAAAGGATCTTGTCAGCTAAATCATTGACCAAACTTTCCGGGCGGCAGTACACGGAAGCCTCTTGAGCGCTGAATCTCCCCTCTTTTGAGTCGAATTGAACGATGGGCTTACCCAAGGCCATATATTCCATGATTTTGACCATCGTAGAAATATTGTTCATTTCGGTGGGCCTATCTGGATTCACACATACATCCGCTGTCGACAGAATCTCCAACAGTTCCTGCTGCGAAACCCATCCTGTGAAGTTGACTATCGCTTCAAGATTTTTTTTCCGCACCATGTCTCGCAGCGATGGCAGTTGGGGCCCAGGACCGACGCAAGTGAAATGGACGTCTTCTCGTTCTAATTGTTTGATCCGTAAAACTACATCGAGAAGAATGTCCAGGCCATCTTGGACATCCATGTTTCCGACATAGCCGACCAAGTAAGGTTTTCCGTGCTTCCGGGCGGGATTCGGGGCAACTGCTTTGAAACTCTCAGTAGGCCCGTTTCGGACAATGAACACATCCTCTGAAGCCAACCCCCCTCTTGAAACGGCCAAATCTCTATAACTTTCATTGGTGGCCATGACCACATCTCGATACGTATAATTCCGGGCTCGCATCATGGTGGTCAAAAATGTACTTGACTCCCAGGAGTTTGAAGGCCAGGGCAATCAGGAAAATATCGTCGGGGGGGTTACAGCCTTGCATAACATGGAATCCATGCCGGAGGTAGATCCAGCAGCTATATAAAAATTCCCAAAATAGCGCCCCGCAGTACTCCCGAAAATAGCCAATGCGTGTCCCTCGGTGTCTAAATTGAGGATGCCGGTAGACGCGAATTCCGTCGATCACTTGATGTCCTTGAGGGCCGTCTCCACCCTGTGGACATAACACGGTCACCTCGTACCCGTTAGCATGAAGCGTAAGGGCTTCGTTCCGCACGCGCGGGTCAGCGGGGTAATATGAATTCTCAACAATTATCAGGACTTTTGTTTTCACGACGGGGTCTAATTCTTCCCAAACAAGATTCTAGACTATAGTTCAAACAGGTGACGCCTGCTTACCATTTTAACGTAGCTGCGTGCTGAATCTAAGAACGCTTGGTGCCCTTACCAACAGATGCCATTATACCGGCTATTCTCGCTTCTATGCTCGGTAATCCGGACGAAGTCCACCACGCACTGATCATTGCTCAGGTGTTGGGGCACACTTTGAAAGTCAGGGTCATTGGTGCCAATCACAATCGTCTCTGCATGACTAAGAACCGCATCGATATTCTCGACCATCAGTTTGGAAATGTGTGGAATATGATTGAGGATGAAGTCCCGGTTGGCACCGACCAAGCTGGCCACATGAACGTTTTTGTCATAGATCCGAAGGTCGTAGCCTTTCCCGATAAGTCTTTCGATGATTTCGATCATGGGGCTCTCTCGAAGGTCATCCGTCCCCGCCTTAAAACTGAAACCGAGGACACCAATCCGTTTGTGTCCCTTTTCCATGATGAGCTCCAAGCCCTTCATCACTTGTAGTTCGTTGCTGGGTAGGATCGAGCACAAGATGGGCAGCTGCAAATCATGCAGCTTGGCTTTGTAAGCTAGCGCCCGAATATCCTTAGGCAGGCACGACCCACCAAAGGCAAAGCCCGGCAAAAGGTAGGCGGGAGAAATGTTCAGCTTCTTGTCTTGGCAGAAGATTTCCATGGCCCGATGTGAATCAATGGATAGAGATTTGCACAGATTGCCGATCTCATTCGCAAAGCCGATTTTGAGGGCGTGCCAGCAGTTATCGATATATTTGACCATCTCCGATGTTCTTAGATCGGTTCTGATGAGAGGGGCGTCAAGATCAGCGTAGAGCGTAGACAGCATGTCGCCACTGGCCCTGTCCAACTCACCAATCACGATTTTGGGAGGGAAATTGAAATCCCTCACGGCTGAACCTTCGCGGAGGAATTCGGGATTATTGCAAACGCCAAAGTCAAGGCCGGCCTTTTTTCCGGAGAATTCCTCAAGCACCGGGATCACCACCCCATGGATCGTTCCGGGCAAGACCGTGCTACGAATTACGATAGTATGGCGACTCGGTTTGTTCTTCAGCGCCGCGCCTATTTGTTCACAGACACGTCTAACATAAGTAACATCGAGGTTGCCATTGATCTGGCTCGGCGTACCGACGCAGACAAAAGACAGGTCTGTTTCACGAATCGCTTGGCGCTGGTCCTCCGTTGCTCGGAGCCGGCCTGCTTTAACAGTTGCTGCAATAATCTCTCCAATGTCAGCCTCGATCACGGGAGACTGCCCTGTGTTTATGAGCTGGACTTTTGTCCGAATGGGATCCACTCCAAAAATCTCATGACCAGCGTGCGCAAGGCAACCACAGGAAACCGTACCGACATAACCCAAACCAAAAATGCTAATTTTCAAGAGAGACTCCTCGCTGGGCGGCCTGCCTCTGCGTCCTGGTCTGTGGTGCAGAACTCCAAGGTTGATTCACGTATAGTCTATCGAACTGACTCAGCTTAACCTTCAAGACGGCAAACTCCCTTTCTACTTTGGCTTTACACTTTGTTTCTTGGTTGCAGTGAGATCACGCTTTTCCGTACGAAAGGTTTTTGAGCAAGGCTTCCTCGACGATCTCACAGATCAAATGACCTGTTAGGATATGACACTCTTGAATGCGTGGTGTTTCCTCCGAAGGTATGCAGATGGTGCAGTCTGCTACATTCTTCGATTTCCCTCCCGATTTCCCAGTAAGCGAAACGGTATAGATTGATTTGGATTTCGCCACGCCAAGGGCCTGGATCACATTGGGGGAGTTGCCGCTCGTAGAAATGCCTATGGCAACATCCCCTGCCTTTCCTAACGCCTCAATTTGACGGGCGAAGACGAGATCAAATCCATAATCATTCCCGATTGCCGTGAGAGATGAAAGGTTTACGCTCAAGGCCAAGGCGGGCAGGGCCCGCCTTTCCTTTAAGTAACGCCCAATGAACTCCGCCGCCAAGTGCTGCGCATCCGCAGCGCTTCCACCATTTCCAAATAAGATGACTTTTCCTCCAGAGCCCAATGACTCGATAACTCTCATTGCGACGCGAATCACCAATCTTTGATAATTGTCATCTAGAAGCAGCATATTCTTAACCGTGATAGCGCTCTGGAGCCGTTCGCGCACCATCGGTTGGAAGTCTGCGATGCCTTCTGATTGCAGCATCATTCCACAACCACCCCGCCCTCTCTTTGACAGGCAAACAGATCGCACTGCTAATGTCTCGCCGAATTCTGAGATCTAAGCCACTCTTCAAAAACAATTAGGCTGAATAGAATCTTGTGGTTGTCATTGTGCCCCGTCTGATGTTGGTTGAACATCGCTCGCACGGCTGACGGTTTCAGGTATTTGTAAATTTGAGAGTGCCCGTCCAACAGAATCTCTTCCATCTTTTGATGTTTTGCGGACCGGAACCAGTTATCCACAACATTCATAGCAAAGCCGCGTTTTTTCCTC
>QHYM01000054.1 GCA_003223295.1 Acidobacteriota bacterium
CACTCGCTGTGCTATGAAGGCCATCGATAACGTCTACGGCCAGCGCGCTTACAACTTGCTCAGCCGCAACACCTCCGCGAGGCAGGGGGTTATGGAGCCGCCGTCTGAGAGTGTCGATATTGGCACGGCGGAAGTCAGCATTTGACCAGAGACTCGGCAACGTCGAATCGCAATTCCGGTCGGATGACGGGTTAGAACGTAGTCGCTGGCGCGACGGACGCTTCGCGTCCCGCAACCAAGATCTCGCGCTTTCCAAATTCAACCAACTAAATGCGAAGACAATTGAGAGGCATACGGCGAAGCGCGAGCTGAGCATGGCGCGCGATTACTGATTTGCATCTCCGATGATCATTGAGACTAGAATGCGTAGAGTCCCCTGAATTCTCCCCATACTTGCCAAATAGTGCGCGCTTAACTTCCCTCCGTTCAATACTTTTTGTATAGCACGCCTGCCTCCTCATGTTTTTGCAAATTCGTCATGTGGCGAACTCCAGGAAACTAAACGACTTGCGAATTAAGCACTCCTGTCTGCCGGAATTCCACAGACGGGGTTTGAGGTGAACGGCGCTTTCAATAAGTAGAAGAAAACACGCGAGATATTTTTGGTCGGGGCGTCCGGATTTGAACCGGAGACCTCCTGCGCCCAAGGCAGGCGCGCTACCAGGCTGCGCTACGCCCCGACATGAAGTGCGCTATTCATTATAAAGCACTTCCAATTTCCTCGCTCTGGAAAACCAGCCATTTTGGCCTTTAACTGTGCCAAAACTGTGCCAGAATTCCTTTCTGTGCCAGAGTTCCCTCACTGAATCATCGCTGTCGCAGAATCCATGCCCGGGTGCAGTGTCATTTCGTTTGCCCGCCGGTTGATTTTCTCCAGAGCCTCTCTTTTCATCTGCAGCTTCATCTGCGAGTATTTTTTGAAGATGTGCGAGTCGCCCTGTCGAAGCAGCTGGATCACCCACTCGTCGGCGACGCCGCCGGCGCTCAGTCTCGTTGCATAGGTCGAGCGCAGGTCGTAGATCCGAAAATAGGGAACGCCAGCTCGCCGAAGTGTCTTCTGCCATGCCGTGTTCAAGGTCCGCTGATGTCCAGTGGGATTAAGGTCGCTTGGAAACAAAAATGGTCCCGGGCCTGAGATCGCCGACTGGTTACGGAATCAGTTGCCGCCTGCAGGACGCTGCCTTCTCGATAGCCAAGGCCGGTCTTGATTCGAATACGCTGACGAAGACGGCGCCGCAAGTACAGTTCGATCTTGTCGGCCGAGATGTCCACAAGTTTGCTCATGCCAAAAACCGGCTTGAGGTGTTTCGCGACTCTCATGTTGATTTCGTGCGTACTCTCTGCGCGGAGGGGCGGCTTCGAATAGTTCTCCAAAAAGAAGTCGGCCCACTCCCCGAAGCTCATCGACTCGCCTTTCTTGACTGTATCGAGAATGTTGTCGTCTCTGGCCTGAAGCCTCTCCCTGAGCTTTCGTTGGGCTTCATTCCAGTCCTCAGTGTGAGTAGATTCCCTACGACGAACTCCATTCCGGTCGCGATAGCGAATCCACCAGACCTTGCTTTCTTTTCTCCGAAACGCGACACCGTCGTGTTCTCGTAATCTAGCCATTCTCCATCTCCTGTTTGAATGACGCGCGGAATGTTTCGAGTTCCGATTTGAGAAACCGGATATTTCGACCCATGACGCGGAGATGGGGAATCTGCTTACGCTCGACCCAAAGATACACAGATTGAGGACTCACGCCAAGATATTTGGCCGCTTCTCTAACAGTCAGTGGATATTCTTCCGAAAGGCCGGAGGCATTTTCTTGCGGCTGAACGAACGAAACTGTCCTGGACGTGTGAAATGACGGACTCACTGCAAGGCCCGAGGCATGCTGTCTTGAGGACGCTGTATTCTCGGGCACACCGAGTTGGGTCGGACGGAGTTTCATCTTAGCTGCGGTTTCGCGAGAGGCGCGTCCTCCGTTTTCTCTTGGTCGTGGTTGTTAGCGTGTTGGCCTAGCCAGGATTTGAATTCTCCGTCTTTGTTAAAGAGGAGTTTGAGAGCTTCGGTGACCACGTAAGCCGGAGAGGAATCGATGAACTCAGCATATTTGTAGAGCCTGAGTTTCACGTCCTCCTCGACGCGGATTTGAATGGTTGCTGACTTAGGTTGTTTGGGTTGTGCCTTCAAGAGCGACAAGTATTCGTCTCCTTTCATCATGCAATCTTGTCGGACGAGCTGTATGCAGTACCGCATACAATCTGTCTGACAGAACTCTTTCGCGGCCAAAACACGAGCTGCGATTTCCAGCAGCAAGAGGCGGGAGTGACCCCCGAAGCCCGCAGGGACCGGGGCCGCGATTTTGCGGCACGGTGGGGTCGCTCCCGCCTCTGATCGTGTTTTGGCCGCGCTCCGTTCTCCTTCGTAGTTCCGCGCATTTGCCTGCTCTTTCTGCCGCTTACCTTTCCGACCCGGCGAAGTTGGGAGTGAAATCTCCAGTGAAACGCCGTGGGCCTGCACTTTTCCGGGCAGGTTTCACCAGGGTCCTCGGATGACGCTCGAACAAGGCCACCTGGCCATTCACGGGAGAGAAGATAAACGTCACGGTTTCGGGCCGGCGCAGAGCCTGGTACTCCTTGCGGACTTGATCGAAGCTCAGCTGGCCGGAGCGCCATTTCTGGTAGAGGTCCTCGATACCAGAGTGGTTGAACTTGAGCTTTGCGTCAGCGTGGACGATGAGATCAGCGGTTGAGAGTTTGCCGGCTTCTCCGCCTTCAATACGCTTTCTCAGGCAGAAAAAGTCCACCAGCCCCTCAGGGCTATCGGGGTTCCAATGCCGATCAAAGTGGCCCATGAACAGCTCCTTCGCCCTGTTGTGGTGAGTCTCCCGCGTCGCGATGTAGTGAAATCTCACGCTCTGCAGCTGGAAGAAGAGTGGCAAGTAGGCTTGCAGATGGGTCTTGAAACTGTCGAGGCTTTCAAGGCCCGGATCAACGAAAGAGAAGGAGACCACAGGGGGAGAAGAGGAATTCGGCAGGAGATACATGGGGAACTTGTCCACGAAATAGCGGTCGGTATGCCGCTCGCGGACGGCACCAGCGTAACGCTTAGCAGGCAGATATTTTTTGTCGATGGCGAGCTGTTCGGTGAAGAGACTGACCTTTTGGGGCTCTGATTCCAAGAACGTGTAATCGAGTCTGCCCAGGATGAAGTCTAGTGCGGCAAGCCGTGTTCGGACGTATTCGGTCGAATGTTTGCGCCGGAAGCGGACGTTATCCTTGCCAATCGCCTCGTAGATATTGCGCGCGAAAGGTGGTAGACCTTGCCGTTCCGCAGATAGGCGCGGGCGGAGGCGTGCCCCTGTTCGACGATCTTCCGAACGAAATTTAGGCTGCGCTTGCCGGGCTTTCCATCGATGAAGCGAAGGAACTGCTGGCAGGTGAAGTACCCCGAATGCGCCGCGACAACGTAAAGAAAGCGAGCCTCGTCCTCCGTGTAGCCGAACGAGCCCAGAGCGATGGTATACATTCGTGCGATGTTCATAGGGCAAAGATCTCCGCAGTGATTTCGTGGGTATCGAGGACGCGGCGCAGCTTGGGATGGTCTTGCGGCCTTGCGAACAAATGGAATCCAGCCTTCGCCTTCTCAGCCAATCCCTGAGGCCGATAGTCACGCGTGGCGATTTCGAGGTCCAGGCGACGAATGTCTCTGCACTCGTCTTCGTACTCAATGCGGAGGTCTGGTACAACAATCTTGTGGTTCACAAACTTGAGGTCGTATTCGCTTGCGAGCTGGATTCGCTCGTAGACTGGGTCCTTCTCCGGACGGACTCGAGATAGCTTCCTGTAGAGCTCCCGTTTGAGTTCATAGTCGAGGACGACACGGCGGACCTTGCCGCCGACGCGGTCAATCTCCTTGCCTACTTTGTGGTAAAGCCGGTAGAGGTCGGCATCATGGCGGGCTTCCTTAGCTTTGACGAAGCCGTGGTAGATCGCCTGTCGGTCTGGAATCAAATCTTGCTGCGAAAGAAGTTTGTGTCCCTCTTTCGTGAGGGCAAAGACTTGCTTCGAATAAGACTCGTGCCCCTCGATGCTTCGCTGCTCAATGAGTCCCTGTCGGCGAAGGTTCTGAACATCGCTCTCCATCCGCGTGCGGTCACCTCGATAACCCAAACCCCCAAGGTCGTCGGCTGGAATAACACGAAACTTGCCCACCTCGATCAGGGTTTTGACTTCTGACTCGCGGAGCGAATACTCCCGATTTCGATGGCGATAAGTCGTCCGAAAGCGGTCTGAACTGTCCTCTTGAGTGTTGTTTCGGTCTCGGCCCTGGCGCTCAATTGGCGGGCTTTCGCGGGAATCGCGATCCAATTGAAGGCGGTCCGCGTGGCCAGATTGTCGGGACAGAGGCGCTTCGGAATGCTTTCGAAGAAATGCCTCAAAATCGGAAAACCGATAAGCTCGGGACATGCGTATATAGCTCCTGTGCCAAACAAAAGTGAGGGTGCTTAGCCCAAGGGAGAATTTGGCAAACCTTCCCCCTACTTACTCAGAGGCCTCCAAAAGGAGAAACCTCAACGACCTTTTTTCCGCATCAAGGCAATTGGGGCGAAGTGGTTGCCTATCGTGGGGAGCTGGGCCAGTACGACGTAGCCGCTCATAAGCTCAGAGGCCCGAAAAAAGGAAAATGTGAGTGCGGGAAGCAAAAAAAGTCAGAGATTGCGGACACGAAAGCGGACCCTGATGCGGACATGTCGACGCTTGACACTAACGTAAGCTAATGATATGTAATGGCTTATTGTGGCAACGAAGCCGGACATAAAAGCGGACATCTCAACGGCAA
>QHYM01000055.1 GCA_003223295.1 Acidobacteriota bacterium
TGGGCGTCGAAGCACACTCCCTTCTTCCACACAATCAACACGATGGTGGCAATCTTTCGTGCCAAGGTCAGTCGGGCCATTTCTGGCCTCATGCCTTTGGCCAACAAAGCCGCGTAGAACTCCTGCAACGGACCGGCTTTGCTGGAGGCGATGACCGCCGCCCCCTTGAACAGATTCTTCAGATCGTGATTGCAATTGCGGTTGAGTCCGCGAACCGAGTTTTTCTTGGATCGCTGGAGCTGTCCATTGATGGAACGATGATCGGCACTGCTACATGTCTCGATGGCCAGACCTGTGCCTCGCCAAAACTTAGAAGCACATTTGAAATCAACAAGATGCAAAAGAGGCTGTGTAACATGTTACATGGACCCTGCGGGAGCCGTAATGGGCCAGGACGAGGTTTTCGGTAGGCACAAGATTCCTCACGGCAAGTGCGGGTGCAATAGTCGGGGGAAAATCCCGAGATAACGCGGCTGGAACAGCGCGATGGCTAGGGCGAAAAAGCCCGTTGTGAGCGCGAAGGAAAGTACGAGCTTGGCGGCGTCCCTTGGGTTTTTGTCTGATCTACGCGCATAAGCCCACAAGCAACCTATAACCACCAGTAAATTGGAGAACCATGCGGGTACTGCGATCAAGAGATCTGGTCTGGCCAAATGCCCAGTGTGAAACCACTGGTTAAGCTGTTGGAGTCCATTGTAAAAGAAGGTGGTGGCGAAGATATTGATGTAGTCCCAGAGCCCTGCTGCGGAAATTCCAATGAAATATCCCCACCGATTGCCTCTCAAGCTCAGTGCGATGGTCGCGAGGTACATCCAAGACTGAAAGAAATGGAGCCACCGAATGTCGGGCTCCCAGAACGCGGATACTCCCAACACTAAGATGAAAATACTCGCCCCAAATAGGATCACACCTTCCGGGACGCCCAATTGCCAATATGGGCTTCTCATGAACCACGTTACGAATTGAAAAGTCAAAAAGTTCCACCCGTGCCTGGTAAGGCTGAAACTGGACAAGTGTCCAGTTTGACTTATCAGATGGCCTTGGCGCGCGTTTCGTCGGGCCGGTCAAGCACGTGGCGTGCTGTCGCCACGTCTTCTTCGTGTACGAGTACGCGAACCCGGAGCCAGTCCAGGGCACGTCAGGGCGCCAGCCGCCAGCGCTGTCGTCTTGGATCGTTGCGGGAATGCCTGCGGACAAGAGCGTGCCCTGCGCGCAGTCTGCTTCATCCTGGGTTGCGAATGTTCGAACCACGACATGGTCTGTGTCGGACGGAGGCTTAAGTACGTCGCGCGCAATCGCCACATCTTCCTCGCACACGAGCACCCGAAATCCGAGGCCGCTCCATGCCAAATGCTGACGCATTCCGCCGGCGGTATCAGCCTGGATCATCGCTTCAATGCCTGAGGATTCGAGGATGCCCAGAGCAATGTCCGCTGCAGCCCGCGTTCCAAACGATTGGACTACAACTAGTTTACTGTGCTGCATACGAGCATTATAGACTCGGACGATATTTGCGGACTACGAAAGGGCACCGTTTCACTTGATAAACCCCGAAATCGTACAAGTGGATTGACTTTACCGGTTTGCCGACTCCAGGACTTGAAAATTGTGGTGTAACTGAATGAAGGGTCTAGGACCAGCCGTCTGCTACCGAATTAGAGGGACATCACAACTAAGGCTTGGGAACGCTTCCAGAGCTCCAAGTGCCATAATGTCGCACCTTATAATCGGAGGGGAGGCAAGTAGTCTTGTTCGCCCCTAACTCAAACAGAAACGGTCGCTTTTTATCGAGGCAAGACGCCTGCCCGGAGGAAGGATCAATTGGCGGCATTGAAGCCGAAAAAACGAGGGTTCCCCCGGGCGAAAAGCCTTGAGCCACAAGTTCGAAGTCACAGCTCTCTTTAGCCTGGTTCGGACAGTACCCTTCAAAGAAACGGTAGACGTCTGGCCTCAGAACCTCGCTCTTTCCAGCGTCGTATATTATCGGAACGCGCGTGACGGAGGAATCGCTTTCGTATTGCCAAAGCAGCAGATTCGCGAGTAGAAACCTCCCGTCCCTGGACCAATCCACGGGCTGAATGCCCTTGACTCCACACGAATCTGTCCCTCCAACTATGACGCACTCGTTCTCTGACTGATCAGACGCAAGAATGACTTGAAAACTCGATTCACTGGCTTTCGCCAAAAACAGCTTGATCCTGTTTTCGCAAAGTGGTCCAGAATAGGTCTCGCGGTATTTAGGCCTGAATGCTATTGCCTCTACCTCCGCAAATGCGCGATAACCGGCGCTAGAGGAAATCATCGAACTGCGACCGAGCCGAGAAATGAGAAGGTCGCTGGTCTTCCAACAGCTAATCTCTGCCGTGTCTTTCGAGCGCTCGGTAATAGGCAAACGGACTGCGGACTGCGCTGCTTCGCGAGGGATGATTCTCTTTGCCAAATGCTCGGAACGGAATTGCTGCACCATCATGGCATTGAGGCCATGCTTCTTGCGAAGTTCTTCCTGCAACCGCTCAAGTTCGTTGCTGGTGACCAAAACCCCGTCGTCGCCATAAGAAACTTCGTCTGATACCTGCCAGACTCGCACATCCGCCGTATACTTGTTTACCGCATAGTTCCCGACGCTGATCGAGCCGATGTCACCTTGTTTTTGCGCCGTCACATTGTAAATCCAGAAAAAGTAATAAACTTTGTTGTTTAGGGTCGGGACGACTTGAACGTCCCACTTCAAGTCTATTCCTTTTGCGCGAAGTTCCTTTGTGGCGGGCACCAAATTGATTAGTTCTTCCGCTTCGGAAACAGTTATTGTCAGGGACAGATTTTCATCGTGACTAACACTGGTGCCATCGGAGGCTTGGATTGGGGACGGTACGTAGGACGCGGCAAGCTCATCCTCGAATGAGAGGTTGGGGAAGAGCGAGCAGAAGCTAACAAGAATTAAGAACCCTACAGATCGAGCCACGGGCTATCTCCAATGCGGAATACCGACTCGATTGCAATGATATCGATTTGAATCTCGGATTGGACCTGTTCAAGCGTTCAGGGGGTTCTTTTACGGAAACCGTGCCTAGGGCCTCAGTGATTAAGCGCTAGCGTTAACCAGGCAGAACATGTTTCTCGCGAAGGTCCCGCTCCGATAATGTGAGACGCTATCTGGTGCCAAACATGAAAAAAGTACTTCTCACCCTTTGCGTTGTGTTTGTGTTCGTCACGGCTTGTAATACCAAGAAAGAAACCGCGATTTCACAAGCTAAGCCCAGTGTCCAGAAAGTTCCCTTTTCCCTCTCTATTGTTCCGGAAACCAGTCGCGGCGAAGGCTTCGGCAGCAGCATTGAAATGGCCCATGACAAACCTCGGGAATTTTACGTTGTACTTACGAATTCTTCATCGGAGCCACAGGCCGTTTGGGAACACTGGAACAGCTGGGGTTATCAAACGGTCTCGTTTGAACTGACGAATGTAGACGGAAAGAAGTTTCATGTTTCTAGGCGGCCAGGAATTTTCACCGTGAATTTTCCATCCACATTCGTGATTTCCCCCGGAGAACATCAAGTTTATGCCATCCGACTCGACCAATGGTGGGAGACGCAGCCACCGCTTCCCAAAACTGATGAAACGGACATTACGCTGAAGGCAATCTACGAAGTACCTCCTACGCCGGAGGCCGCGCAGTATAAAGTCTGGACTGGTCGCCTGGAATCCCCCACTTACAACTTCAAGCTGAGGCAATGGTGAATCATGGCCAGTTTTTGATTCGTTTGGACGATACCGCGTTAATCAAATGTTGAGGGATATAATTCAAGTTGTGCCGAAGACGAAGACGTTGCGATTAGTTGTCGCCGCTGTAATTACTGCCGCTCTTCTTTGCGGATGTAGTCGCTCGGATTCCAAGTTCGATAGCAAAGCGTGGAAAGCGGGTGGTTCGTCATCCCGGGGTGGAATGGTGCAGGACTTGACTGACCGGGGGCTGCTAATCGGCAGAACGCGGACTGAAGTTGTCGATCTGTTGGGTGAACCCGACATGTGTGGTGTCAGAACTCAAGACGGACCGACGGTCTCTCCAGCAAAGTGCAGTGACGGGAAGGTTGGCTGGTTCGGGTACAACGTTGTCACCATTCCCAGATGTAATTTTTGGAAGTGCTATTTGAATGTGAATTTCAATTCCGACACCTATCGCGTGGAAGACCTTGCTGTGAGCGGCTAGGCAAGAAAACAGCGAAGGATAGACCCAGTACGAACCGGTTAGTGCGTGCAATCCCGATTTGCCCACCTGAAGCCGGCGCGAAGAATTGCTTGTGTGCCTCGAAGCACCGCAAACCTGTGTAACTGGGAGAGTCGTTGTCGGCGAGCACCGTGATTGTAGATTTCTTTTCTACTTCTCTCCCGGCCTCATCCACGAAAGATATCGTTTGCTGCACCTCTTTGCCGCACACTTCTTGATTAATCGGCTGCTGATTTTCGGAGCGCAAGTACATTCTCCAAACATGATCCGGCTCGAAGACTTGGGATGGCAGGTTGTAATCGGGTATATGCGACACTCCCCAGAAATCTACTCGGATGCGCTTGTCCGGCAACCTGCCTCGGACAACACTAGCGACATCAACGATGAGATGGTCAATGTAGATGTTTTCGAAGCCAGGGAATTTATGCGTAACCCAGTTGTACGCCACAATTCGGCCTTCCACGACGACCGGTAGGCACGTCGCTCGTTTAGCGCCAAATTCTGCGGCGGGTCCTGTAAGCACAATTGGCTTAGGTCTGACATCTCCAATGAGAAAAGCTCCATTCTCACTTCGTTTGAATGTGACGGCCGAG
>QHYM01000056.1 GCA_003223295.1 Acidobacteriota bacterium
AATCAGCTCCAGCGGTGCCGTTTTCTGGCCAGAACACTCTAGAACCAGTACATAAACCCCCGGTTCTACCTTTTCATCTCCAAAACCCCACCCACCAGACCACTCCGCACCGACTATTCCGTCGACCGGCCATCCCACCGAATCAACTCTCTGAGTTCCATCCGGTCTTGTGACGCTCAACGAACATGGCTTCCTGAGTTCTTGCAGTTCCTGCGGAATTGTTGACAAATTCTTAGGCTTTACTCCAACCCAGAAGCGAATGGCCTCACCTGCGATATAGCGAGGCTTTTCTAGGCGAAGTACAGGTTCTATCCCTCGTCGTTCATTCTGAGAAGTGAAGCCTTGTGAGAGTGGCCAAACATACCAGGACTCGGCGAGAATTAAGCACAACCCGACAAGCCGAAGAGCAAAGGGTCTCATAGTGAACATCCGCGCCCGGATGACTAGACTTTGAACTCCGAACGTCCAGAAATCAATGGGCATTGGGAAACAAACAATCCGGCTTGAGTCGCAGAATCCTCGAATGTGCCTGATTTGTCGCCTTACCGTACATGTGAAGTATTACTTTATTTGTCCGGTTTCGGCGTTATCAGGCGGTAGGCGCAGCCACGCCGTGCCACGTGTTACAGTCTGGCCGGGCCGCACTGATGACCTCGAAGTGGAGGGAAGTTGGATGACGGAAAGATATGTCTCACTTGCGCTGTTGTTTCCGGCGCTTTCGTTGACTATTGCAGCGTGGTTGGTGTGGAGATTCCGGGATTCGTCCGCAACCATTCAGACTTCAAAATGGCGCAAAATAGTAACAATTGTCGGGCTTCTTGTTCTGTCCGCTGATGTGATTTTATCTGCCGGATCTGTGTTCTATGAATTCTCCTCTCGGATCGTCAAATTCTCCGTATTCGACGCATGTTCGAGTGTCGGCGCTCTACTCTGCTTAATCGGAATTATAGCGGCCTTCTTGGGAAAAGGACTGGGGGGCAGGCTTCTGGTTCTGCTCGGATGTGTTTTCGGTATGTTGTTTTGGTATCTGACTATCGGCCCTCACACCTAAATCGTCTAGAACAGGCATCGTGCTTGGCTGGACCGAGCACCATTTAGCCTAAAGTCCCGGCCGAGTAGGCCCGGGCACTTGGACCGGATGACTTGGAATCTGCGTCACGTTGAGTGAGTAAGCCATCGGTCGATGGTCAGGCTCCTACGGTTTTGACTTGGAGCGACTGTAATCCCCTTGGGGCGCGGGAGCGGTCACTTCAATAGTTGTTCCTGGAATATGGAGACGACCAGATTGTTCCTCGACCACAGGAACGAGAGGTTTCATCCTTGCCGCGAACTCTGTCACTCTGCGGCAGTCGGGAGCTAGGTCGAGTTGTGCATTTTTGGAAATAAGATAGCGGGCCATCCCGACCTGCCCCGAGAGGCATGCTTGGTCTAAAGCAGTTCTGTTGTATTGACCAAGAGTATCTATGGCAACGCCGCTCCTGAGGAATGCCTTTACCAAGTATTGTTGATTCTGACCAGCGGCAGCCGTTAGTTGGCCCGCAGCATGTTGGCCCGGACCTGAAACTTCGAGAGTCGCGAACTGCCAAAATTCATACGGGACGCTAAAAAGAACCGTTGCGCAGACCAGCACCAAAAATTGTGTCCACGCACCGAATTGAAGCGATCCCTTTTGGGTTATCCGACGGCGAACCCAAACAACAACGAACGCCAGCAGCCAGCCGTGCATTAAGATGGCTGCCAGGATGCCGAGGACAACAATTCCTCCAGAA
Source organism: Acidobacteriota bacterium (assembly GCA_003223295.1). Lineage (GTDB taxonomy): Bacteria > Acidobacteriota > Terriglobia > Acidiferrales > UBA7541 > Acidiferrum. Next base: position 1,770 of record QHYM01000056.1, read on the forward strand.
GTGTGGACGAGCGTCCACCCTGCCATTTGTATCCCATGGTTCCAGGTCATCACCGTTTGTTCGTATACGAATCGGAGCGCCAACGGGAACGCACCTGCGAACGCTAACCAACCCCACACGCGAAATGGCACGGATAGCGGTCGCGGTATTTTAGACACTTCACCTTTTAGCTGAACATCCATCGGTACATTCTAATCTCACCCATGCCGTACACTCCAGGCGATGGACTCAGGTGCCTGGGTTAACGCACTAACCGGGTGCGCCGTGAAAGGTGGTGGTCCACAGCGGGGGATACCCGCCCGGGAACTGGTTCGCTCCACTCGGTAGCAATCGAAGCAGTGGCGGAGGCAACGAAGCTGCTGAAGCCTTCGGTGTAGAAGGTCGCATTGGCGACTCGGCGAGCATGCAGGCCGTAACGTGAGTAAACGCTGAGAAGCCAAGCATTTGTCCCAAGCGGAATTTGTGTAGGGATATATCTTGCCTCGTTTCGCCGAAGCGTCGCCTCTCTATTAATACCGCCCGGCTGCGTCGGGATAAGATCCGGACGCTCTTGCATTCCGGACACGAGCCTGTATCGCTCTACTCCTTGTGTATTTGGATGTCGCCCTGAGTGATGAAGCCTCCGTTGCTGTAGGAGAAATTCGGTCCGGTGACGCTGATCAAAAACGTGTCCTTGCCCGCCCTAGGGTCAGCATTGTCACAGGCGTTTACAGTGAACGTGTAGCCCAATTTCTGATTCACCTTGGCATCGCCCTTGAAGGTCCCGCAGTTGCCTGAAAACGTGACCGAGGGCACGCTGGTATTCGCGCTGTGCACATCGATGCTCCCGCCCGTAGCGCCATCGTCATGATAAGAAAGTGACGCATTAGGCTTGTCATTCTGAGCGACAAACCCAAAGTTGGCGGTCTGACCTGGTGTTTGGGAAGCGATTCGGCGGCCGCCGGTGATCTTCTCTGCCCCTGGCGGCAGTGTCGGAGGGCTACCTGCGCAACTGCCGGTCGTGACCACCGAGCCCGCTGTTGCCATGAGTTGGTGGGTGAAGTTCGCCCGGATGAGCCGACGGGTCGTCGGATTGTCGGCCCCGTTGTTCGGTCCCGCGGGACTAACTTTGTGGTCGTCGGAGAATGCAACATTGGCGAAGTGCTGTGGGTCGAAGGCGATCTGGAAAAGGTCGGCGAGGCTACGGTCCGCTCCCCCACCGAGGCCGCCCGTGGAGATCGTACCGCGATGGATCGCATGATCGCTGATCACGTTCCGCACAAAAAATGGCGCGGCATCATGACCGTTGACGCTCTCGGCGTAATATACGTTCCATTGCGCCCAGCCCTGCATGCAGGTTGTGCCGCTATTGCATGCCGCCCCTTGCGACGTCGGGTGTCCCGGCTCCAGCGAGGCACGATCATTGGAATTGCCGGCTCTATCATCGCCGAACCAAACGATCCCAACGTGACCGTTGGCGTCGGCCGCGATCCAGGGGAAGAGGTTTGCGTGGCCCCCATTTGTTGAGAAACTCACATTAATTGGGTTCGACCAGGTCGTGCCCTGATCGGTTGAGAAGGAATAGAAGATGTCGGAGTTGACCGACCACGCGGCGTAGACAAAGCCAAAGTCATCTGTGGCAAGGGCTGGGAAAAGATTGCCCGCGCCCTGCTTCTGCGCGCCCGCCGGGCCGGGGAAGACCTTGTTGTCGGTGAAGGTAAAAGCAGGCAGGCCCAACTTCACGTCGGTCGAGACGCCGACATAAATGCTGCGGAGGGCGCCACCCGTCAGGTTCTCGGTTACACTGTCCGGGGCCACGAAGATTTGGTACAGGTTGCCGCGGCTCGGGCAGCTGCTGCGATCCACCTTGATCTGCCCAGCGATGTTGGCGCTGTTGGTCGCCGGTACACCGCCCGCTGCGGGAAAGGTCTGCGGGTCGATCGCCTCGCCGAAGCCATCAATGTACGTCTGTCCGCCGTCGTTCGAGCGCTGCACTTCAATGTTAAAAGTGCCCGCATCGTGGTAGTTCAAGTACACCGTCTGAGCGTCGGTGCCGTCGATCCACTGGCGGTCGTCGCCCGGAATCAGTGCGACAGCCGGATTCGGTGTGCTGAAGCCGTCGCCACGTGTGGTCGAATGGGTCCCGGTGACACCCGGCGCAAGGGTCAGGCTCACTAGCGCAAGATTCGGCGTGCCGCTGGTCGGATAGTTCACCGCAATGTCCACGTCGCCGCCGCCCAAACCGAGTCCAAAAGGGTCAAGACTGTTGTTAGCGCAGCCGCCTTGCGACGCATTGAAGATGCCGCAGTTGTCGGGCTGGCCTTCGTACTTGAAGGGGTAGGTGCCGCCCTCGCCGGGCGGGCCGTCCGCCGTGGCGTTGTAGCGATGCAAGTCGACGCCCGTAGGCACACCGCGGATGCTCGAGACATACACGGTGCCTTGTGCATCAACGCGCACGCTAGGCTCGAGTCCGCGCACGATGAACGAGACCCCAGAATTGGCGATCGGCGCGGTTAGCGGCAGTGGCAACTCCTGGTTGTCGCTGAACCCGTTTACCGCCAAGACCGACACGTGGTCGATTACCAGGGCCAACGTACCGAGCAGACAGGCTAGACCGAGCGCTAGAATCAAACGCAATGGAACTTTATGAAGTTTCACGCAACCTCCTTGGTTTTGGGAGTGGCGTTCTCTCCCTAAGAAACAACCCTGGAAACGTCGCGACACTAATGACAACAGACGGAGGATTCCAGAGAGCGTATGCCGTAATTGCTGATCAGATAAAAACCTGAATGGGCAGCGGAACCAGGCCTCGGATTTTGGCGGGTTGGGCCTCGCATCTTAGCGGCACCGCAGGCCTCGGAAAGTGGCGGGGTTCGTGGTGACAGGCGTAGTGGGAGCGGCGCAATGTCCAGTGTCGTTCCGCGCAGACCGGGATATTGCCCGTGCGTCATTCGGAGGATCGGGTTTTACGCACCGATTGTGCCGTCTTTGCTGGCCTT
>QHYM01000057.1 GCA_003223295.1 Acidobacteriota bacterium
CCTGTTGTCGGACCCGTGTTTGCTCCCCCACCATTCGGGACGCCCGTCACCGCATAGCCGTTGAGGCTAGAGAGGTAAGCCTTATCGCTGAAATCACCGTTGCGCATCGCAGCCGTCGGAACCACCGCATGGTAGACGCCGTTGTCCACGTCCTGCTTGTAATATTGAAAGGCGGCGAAAAAGAAGAGCTTGTCGCGGTTGTGGTTGAAATTTGTGCCCGGAATGATCAGCGGGCCACCAATTTGGCCGCCGAGATAGAAATACTTTGTCTCCGGCCGCGCAATGTTTGAGTTCTTATCCTGCGGGTCATTTGCATTCAACGAATAGTAACGGGCGTAGAGGTAAGCTTCCCCGTGGAACTGCTGCCCGCCCGATTTGCCTATCGTGCTGATGACCACCGGTCCCTTGGCTTCATCCGCGCCGAAGTTCGAAGTCATGACCTTCAGCTCCGAAGTCATCTCGACGTTGGTATTCATGGCTTGGCCGCAGTTACACCCAGGGTCGATGATGTGAGCGCCGTCCGAGGTGATATCCAACGCGGCAGTACGGGTTCCGTTCGCTGACACGTTGCCAACCGGGCCGCTACCGGTTCGCTGGTCTTCAGTGTTGACAGAGGAGAGATTTACCGTACCGCCGGTGTAAGCCATCCCGGGCAAAATTTTGAGGAACTCGGCGGCATTCTGGCCCTGGATGGCGACGTTCTGGAGTATATGTTGGTTAATCAGGGCTGATTTTTCGCCAGAGTCTGTCGGAGTAATTGCCTCGAAAGCGGCTTCAACGAAGACTGTCTCGGTCTTGGCTCCGGGTTCAAGCTTAATTCCGATCATGTTGCGCTTGTCGGCGGAGTTCAGAACAATGCCCTTCGCTTCCCATGCTTTGAAGCCTTCCTTTTCCACGGTCACCGAATAAGTGGCTGGAGGAACGGCGGCAAACGTGAAATAGCCTTCGCCATTGCTCGTGGTCGTGCGCAAGTCACCGCTGGCCTGATTCTTCAGGCTCACCGCCGCATCGGCAACGACCGCGCCTGACGCGTCAAATACAGTTCCGGTCAGGGTCGCGGTAGTTGTCTGCGCCAGCGCCGCTGGTTGAAAAGGCGAAACAAGAGTAACGAGGATTGCGGCCAAAAGCATAACTGCTACGACTGGGCCCTCACGTAGAAAATCGATATTGCAAATAGACCGTCGCATAATAGGAGTCATCGATGAAACACCCCCTTTTATTTGAAACTGAGAACCACCACTGGTCCCTCAATTACCCGAAACGCTCACTCGAGGAGAGAAACTGTTACCGTTAACGTTCACGATTAGTGGGTTTCTACTATTCGCTCGGAGGCTTGTCAAGGTTTTTTCATATACCATATCGATTTTGTGGTTCCAGCTGCTCCGACGGCTGGGGTGAACCTCAGGCAATGCCCTGCCATCCACGACGGCTGTAAGGCTCTTCTGAGCAAGCCTAAACGACGTGAGACGCTTGGCGACCTTGGGATTGTGAGATTAGGCAGTTCGAGCGTGTCCTTACTTAAGGTCCTTGGCGGCACCAAAAAGAGCGATTGCAGGGGTGGTTTATGGCCAATTTGCCTGCTCCGCCTTAAGGCGAGTGTACTCAGAATTCTCACGCCGCATGTCTTCGATACGGCCGAGGGCGCGATACTCATTCACAATCTGAAGCCGGATTGCGGGGCTCACCGGATCGAGGCGTTCTGCCGCTAAGAGGGCTGACAGAGCGCCCTCGTCGTCGCCTTGCGTTCGGAGCGTCTTCGCAAGCGCCAACTGCGCTCCTACAGAATCGGGACTCAACGCCACTGCCTCGCGAGCAAATTTCAGCGCGTCGTCCAGCTTGCCATCGAGAACATAGCGCAGGGCCAATTGAACTCGGGCGGGCACACTATCGGGAGTGACTCTAAGCTCCTGCAGGAACTCTGGCGCACATCGTTCGGGATCCCGGGCGGCAAGGTATGTGCCATAAAAATAGTGTACGCTGGGGAACTTCGGATATTTGGAAACCAGCGTTTTAAAGTCAGCTTCGGCTTCGTCAGGTGGCTGAGTCGCCAAATCCCAGAAAGCCTTGCCGGCCATTGCTACGACGTCCCGCCGATTCGCCAGCACATCCGAAGGCAGGACGGGCATACGCAGTGATGGCAAACCTGCAGCAAGCATCATCTCGGGGTTACTGTGGACCTTTCGTGCAACACGCATGAGAATTTCCTGTGCCACCTCGAAAGCGCCCTCCTGAGTCAGCAGCAGGGAAAGATGATAGTCGGCCATATCCAGCAACTGCCCTCCGCCCTGTGTCACTGGCACCAACATGTGGGCTTTTTTCAGGTGCTCGAACGCGGCCTCGTACTGTTTGGTGCGGAATTCGCACAACCCAAGCAGCGCGAAACCCGGTGCGGCTGAGGTATCCAGTTCCACCATTCGAGTTAACGCATCGCGGCACTCCGCATATCGATCGCGGCCGTATTCGATCATCCCGAGCGCCCACCATCCCTGGGTCCAGTCGGGACGCACTTTCACGGCGCGGCCATAGAATTGCGCGGCCTCTTCCGGATGATCCGCCTCGTACGCCTGCCGCGCCATGGTGGAAAGCTCTTCAAATGTCCGAGGTTCGCTCTGGCCCAAGGCCGTCGCTAGTAGCAACAGGACGCTTATCCATCGGTTCACTTCTGCAAACTCCGACCCCGTGCCTGATCCTTTGCCTGGATCGCGGCGTCCATCGCTTCGGCGATTTTCTTTTCTCGCCGGGCTTCCGTCACACGTCCCAGACGAAAGTAAATCGTTGAGAGGCTGCGATGCGCCTCCATGTATTCCGGCGCGTCTTTGACCAGAGCTTCCAAAAGCGCCGCTGCGCGCTGCTCATCTCCTTCGTCTGAGCGCATAAGAGCGAACTGATAGCGCACCCGCATATCTTTCGGTTGCAACCGCGTGGCCCCTTCCAGACAAGTGTGCGCTTCCTGGAGTTTACCTTCCTGACGGAGCAGCGTCCCCAGCCAAAGGAGCGCGTCAAAGGCAGTCGGATCGAGAGCCAACGCTTTGCGGAACGCCGACTCAGCACCATCCAGGTCGGAGGCGAGAAATGCCAATCTCCCGCGCAGACTGTAGGCCTCCGGCAAATTTGGATTCAAGGCAAGAGCCCGGTCCACCTCCTCCGTAGCACCCTTCTTGTCATTCGCTTTCATGCGGGTGAAAGCCATCAGCATGTGGGCTTCGGCGGTATCGCCATTCCGCAAGATGCGCTCGATCATAAGCGCTCCGCGCTCGTCCTTCCCTTGGTGCAGCAACGCGGTACCGAGCAGGTAAGCCAGAGTGAGGTCGTTTGGATCGGTGTTGGCGAGCGGATCTAGCAGCGCCACAACACGCGCGTCTTCGCCCTGGCGAAGGTAGCATTCCGAAAGCAGCAGCGTGAGCCGCCGCCGCTCGGGTGCGTCGACCGGCTGAATCGCGTAAACCGCTTCGAACTCTTTGACGGCCTGTTTGATCTCGCCCGTTTTGTAATAGGACAGTGCAAGGTTGAAGCGGATCCCGTAGTTGGTTGGCTGTGCCGCCAGGGCCTGCATGTATTCCCGTATGGCTTCCGTGTAGAAGCCCTCGTGAGCGAGCGCCGCACCCAGATTTGAGCGAACTGCAGCCGCTTCCGGATGGGCTTTCAAATAGAGCTGATACTCGGTGATCGCCTCGGCGTAGTGTCCCGACTGGTGCAGCTCGAGGGCACGGCTCAATGACTGCTGCCCGGATTCATCCTGTGCCTGCGCGAAGCATCCCCAAAGCAAGCACACCAATATGCACCACCGCGTCACTCTTGCAGCTCCCAAGGCAGTATAACCGGAGCGTAGCCCGATGCGTTTCATTTGACTCTACCGCTTTCCCTGCGCCTCCGGATGGTATGTCAGGAGCTTAGCCGGGGCGAAATCCGGCGATGTTTCCGTCACGATCTGGGCCAACTGCGATTGGGCATTACGCCCACCCCTTCTCGAATTGTCAGCAGTTGATTGGCAGACATACCTTTGTAGCTTTCATGCAGGCCACTTGGCCAAAGTATCTCAAGGTCAACCGAAACCGATGTCCCAAGCCCGAAGTGCAACCGGGGATCGTTACAGGAGAAGAAGCTAGACTGACTGAGTACAGCTTGCCCTTGAGTCTTCCCGCCATAATGCGCCAAGACGCGGGCTCCGATTCCACTGCGATTAGACCTGGCCCCTTCGAGCTTAACCTTAACCCAGTTGGCCTTCGCGGTGACGTCGTTTCGCAAAAGCGACGGCGGTTCGTTAAGGTTGACGACGACGATGTCAAGGTCGCCATCATTATCGAAATCCCCGAAGGCGCACCCGCGGCTGCAATGCGCGGCCGCAACGCCAGGACCTGCCTCTTCAATCAACTCTTCAAATATGCCTTGCCCCAAGTTTCGGAAGACTGCCCGCGGAGTCTTGTTGGGATATTGTGGGAGCTTTTTTTCAACCTTCGGGTCC
>QHYM01000058.1 GCA_003223295.1 Acidobacteriota bacterium
CCATTCTTCACTTCCAGCGAACGCGAATACGGGAACGCCGTTGCGGTCCCTTTCATCGCGTTGACGATTTCGTGCGAATCGTAGCGCGTTACCAGCGCATCTTGATACCCAAGGCCCGCGAGTTGTCCAATGGGATTGAGATCCAGGATCAAATCCTTGTCTGGTGTGACGCCCCAGCTTTCCAGGACCTTCGAAAGTGCTTCGTTATCGGCAATCTCCGATCGCCCCATCTTTAATGGGGGGTTGAGCAGAAACATCGCGCGCCCGCCATCCTCGATGTATTTCTTGATGGCGTCCGCTTCCGGTTGTTGATAATCCGACTTCGGTCCCCCAACCACAATCACCGTGCAGTCGCTGGGAACCTCGGCTTTCATTAGCAAATTGATGGACTTTGTTTCGTAGCTCTCTTTGCCGAGTAAGTCCTTGAAGCGGGAATATCCTTCGGGCCCCGTTTCCTCGATCTGATGTTCGCCGCTGCCTGCGACGAAGCAGACTGTTCGTGTGCTCGACTTGAGGTCCCGAATGAAGGCGCCGGTGATGCCTTCTTCACTTAGGCTCTTGACTTCTTCTTTCCGCGCACCAATCTGCACGATGGTTGTGCCCAGGCTCTTGACCCCGGCCTCGCGTGCCGCTAGCGGGCTCTTTTCCAGATCGACGTATTGCACGTGCACTTTATGAGAAAGCTTGGCGTACTGATCGAGAGTGTCTTTTGCACGGCTAAAGCCCGTGGGACGGTCATAGTAATAAATCGTTGCTGGCTCCTTGAGGCCGTTCACGATTTTTGCGGTTTGCTCGGAAAGGCTGTAGCGCTTGTTAGCCGTCGAATCAAAGGTCTTGTTGTAACGGTCGCCCAGGACATTTGCTACGGTGATAGCTGCCAGCACGACGGCAATGTAGAGCGTAGCGTAGGCTATGTATTTGGTTTGTCTGGCTTTGAGCAGCAGTGGAACGTTCATTTACGCCCTCCACCGCAAGGACTCGAGCGACCGGGCCGTGAGAAACAACCCCAGGAAAATCGCGCTCACGTAGTAAACCGCATCCTTAGTGTCGACCACCCCTTTCAGAAAGGATTCCATGTGTGTCGTCGTCGAAATGTAGGTCAGCACCCGAGCCCAGGTGGAATACTCATAGCTTCCCACCCAGCCAAGAACGAAAATGAGCAGGCACACGGCAAACGTGACCGCGCCCGCGATGATCTGATTCTTTGTTAGCGTAGAAATGAAAGTGCCAACTGCCAGTAACGCCGCCGCTTGCAGTAGCACCCCCAAACAGGCGATGGCCATGGGTTTCCAGTCCGGATTTCCGTACTTGAAGAGAAAAAGAAAATTCAGGCCGGCAAACAACAGCATGGCCGCATAGACAAGGATGGAAGCCAGCCACTTTCCAAAAATGATTTCGCCATCCCGGATCGGGGACGTCACCAGCAACTCCATCGTGCCGTTGCGCTTTTCCTCGGCGAATAGCCGCATGCTGATGAGCGGGATCAACAACAGATTAATGACATTTATATTGCCGAACAGTTGCCGCACAATCTGGTCGTTGACGTTCATGGGAAACATCTCGCCGCGCATCTGCGCTTCCATACTGTAATAAATGAACGCTCCTACCATGTTCCAGAAGAAGAAGCCAAAAATCACCGCGTAGATGATGAACAGGATGTATGCCACCGGCGAAACAAAATAACTGCGCAGCTCCTTTTGGCAAATGATCCAGATATTTTTCATTGTGCCGCTTCCTTTACCTTTGGTTTTTCCGTCGACGCTTCCGATTGCTCGCCTGTCAGTTGCAGGAAGATGTCCTCCAGGCTTGCCGATGCGGACCGCATTTCATTCAGGTCCCAACCCGCCTGCACCACGGCGCGCACCAGGTCGCCGCGCACGAAACTGTTTTTGCGGTTCTCCACCTCGAAAGCACTTCCGTGCTCGCGTTTCTCCTTGAACGTCACGCGGCTCACCCCGGTAACTTTCTCGAGCCGCTCCCGTACCGCCGCTGTATCGAGCGCCCCGTCGCGCGAAGCCACTTCAACCAGCAGCGACTCCGCCCCTCGTGCGCGGCCTCGCAAGTTGCTTACGGAGTCCGTCGCCACCAGCTTTCCTTTGCTGATAATGATTACTTGCTGGCAGGTCTGTTCCACTTCCGGAAGAATGTGCGTGCTCAAAATGATGGTGTGATCGCCTGCAAGGCTCTTGATCAGGTCGCGCGTCTCGTTAATTTGCTTGGGGTCCAACCCCGCGGTGGGCTCGTCCAGAATGAGCACGTCCGGATTGTGCAGAATCGCCTGCGCCAGACCCACGCGCTGCCGGTAACCTTTCGAAAGCTTGCCCAGCAACTTGCTCCTCACGTCCGTAATGGCGCACCGCTCGCACGCGGTATCCACGCGCTGGCGCAACTCCGTTCCCGACAGTCCCTTCAGCTTCCCCACAAACATCAGGTATTCCGCCGCGCGCATCTCTTGATACAGCGGCGGAGTTTCCGGCAGGTAGCCGATGCGCTTCTTTACTTCCATCGGCTGCTCCAGCACGTCGAAGCCGGCCACCGAAGCCGTGCCCGATGTGGGAGGCAGGAAGCAAGTCAGCATGCGCATCGTCGTGGTCTTGCCCGCACCGTTCGGCCCGAGAAACCCCACGATCTGGCCCTTCTCCACCTCAAACGAGATGTGATCGACAGCCGTTGTGCGGGCGTACCTTTTTGTAAGCTCACTTACTTTGATCATAGTTTCTTCAATTTGGAGAAAATGTCCACGCTCGAAACAGCTGAGAACTGCCCAATGCTTCACTGAATGCGTAGCAGTGAAACAATATCCTAAGAATTTCGGAAGCCACGTGTCAACTCTCCCGTATCGCATCTGCCCTATTGCATGTGATTCCCTTTTCCCAGAAAAAGCTGCCTGCGCAAAAAGACTTGGCAATGCATCCCCCTGTTTCCAGGGAAGCACGGTCGCCAGTATCCCGCGCTTGTCCTGTTACAATCGCAAGAGGAGAACGTTCAGAGCTATGTTCGTAGTGCGCCTGCTTGGCGTGTTGGCGCTGGTTGCGCTCAACGGTTTCTTTGCCGCGACGGAGTTTTCGCTCGTCGCCGTGCGCTTATCGCGCATTCGCCAACTCGTGGCTCGCGGCAGCATACGTGCCCGCGTCGTTGAAACTTTATTGGGCGATTTGCACCGCGTGGTATCCGGCGTGCAATTTGGAATCACGCTGACCAGCCTAGCCATCGGCGCTCTGGGCGAAGCCACTCTGGCGACCATCTTCCAAGGTCTCTGGTCAGGCAAGCCGGGAACGTACACGGTTTTCCTGGCTCATGGCATCGCCCTGACCTGTGCGTTTGCCTTGCTGAGCGCCCTGCACGTTGTGATGGGCGAACTCGTTCCCAAAACGGTAAGCCTGGCGCGTGCGGAACGCGTCGCCCTGCTCGTGGCCGTCCCGTTCCGTTGGTTCCTCAACACCTTCCGCTGGGTAATCAATTTGCTCGACGGCGTGTCCGGCGCCATCGTGAAGGCCCTGGGCGTTTCCGTGCCGCCGGCGCACGGCGTGGCGCATTCCACCGAAGAGCTACAAATCCAAATTCAGCAGGCGCGCGAACGCGGGCTCCTCGCCGCCGGCGAAGAAAAATTCATTCTCAGCGCCATCGAGCTTTCGCAAATCCAGGTCCGCGAAATCATGGTGCCTCGTCCAGACATGCACACGCTCCCCATCGAATCCAGCCTCGATGAGGTCATGCGCGCCTTCGCCACCACGCAGCGTTCGCGCATCCCCGTTTATCGCGGTTCGCTCGACCAAGTCCTCGGCTTCGTCCACATCAAGGACATGATATGGGTTCTTCTCGATCGCGAACGCCGCCTCGAAGAAAACGCCGCGCTTACCAATTTTGATTTGCGCCGCGTCTTGCGCGAAGTGCTCATCGTTCCGGAGACCAAGCCCGCCAGCGAATTGCTTCTCGAGCTCCGCACCCGCCGCGCCGGCATGGCCATGGTTGTCGATGAATTCGGCAGCATTCTCGGCCTCGTGACCATGGAAGACATCATCGAACAAATGGTCGGCGAGATTCATGACGAATTCGACGTCGTGGAGAAGCCGCTCCCGCTGGCCGATGGGGCGATGATTTTTGACGGCTCATCGAACGTCCGCGATCTGGACGCGCAGTACAACATTACCCTGCCCGAAGATCCCGCGTACGCCACCGTCGGCGGCTTTGTGCTCGATCAGCTCGGCTTCATTCCCAAAGGCGGCGAAAGTTTTGATTTTGGCAATTTCCGGTTTTCCGTCGTCGAAATGGACGGCAAACGCGTCGCCCGCGTGAAGATTCAGCGCGTGCGCTCGCCCGAAAGCGACAGCAAGCCCGCAAACGCCGCCGATGGTATGCTCCAACTGGCCAAAGGCCAACAATCTCCACGCGGAGATTCTTAGTAAGGGGATGAAGAATTGTCATCCTGAGCGAAGCGAAGGATCTCAACCGATCCCCAGCTCGGCGCGTCGGGAGTGCAAAACTAACGACGGAAGACTGCTTCCCGGAATGCTCGCCGCCTATGGCCGCGGCCAGGCGCCCGACCGCGCTGTCGGAGGGTGTGCTCGTTCAGAATGATTGGCGACTCTCGGTAGAGTGTCAGGATGGACAACAGAGGGTTGAGGCTCTTGAGGCTCCGGTAGACAATGAAGGCGTGAGTCCGCACAAGCACCGGATCGCCGATTACCTGCGGCCGAAAACGCTGGCGATGTTG
>QHYM01000059.1 GCA_003223295.1 Acidobacteriota bacterium
CGACTATTCTGTGTCATTGGATAACCGACAGCTAAAATCACCTCCTTTTGAAATCAATCTTAGGGAAACCTATTTCGCTTCTCTCGACTTGGACTATAGAGTGGACGATTGGTACCAAGACAATCGCTGCAACCACAAAACCATTCTGTATCCACAGTGGCGCGTGTATAGGCTTGGCTCAGCTTCTGCGCAGTCGCGTGAACTCTGGGTAAGTTCTGAGCAACTCGCACACAGCGACGGTTCCCTTTCTAATGCATTCCTTGCATCTCCCGGCCAATATCAGTTGGAGTGGAATATTCCTGCTGCCGCGCCGTGCCTCAATCCTAGGCATCCACACCTTTCGGTCTATACCGAGTCCTCTGGTTATCGGGAAGTTGTAGGAGTAACTCAACTCTTCTGTCTCTTCTTGGGCGGCACGGGTCTGGGGTTATTTGTGGTTGCAGGGGAACACGTTGCTCGATGGAAATTTGCTCGGGTCCTATCGCCGCGCATCTTTCCCGATATGGTTCTGCGGAATGTGACGTCGATTGCGAAACACGCGCCGCTCGCGCCAATTCACCTCATGCCACATTGGGGACTATTTTGCGGTGCCATTCTGTGGATCTTGATGTTTATCTTCATGATTGGGCCGCCGCCATCCCATGGCCTGTTTGTGAATCTAAGAAGCCGCGAAGTTATCGCTTGGGACAAGAGTCCTTGGCAAGAAACACTTGGCGTATATGTGCGCGCCCCTGGTCGCTTCTTCGTGAATGGTGAGGAGATTGAACGGGGCAGCCTGCGCACCAAACTGCTCGAACACCTGAGGCGCCGCGTGGAGTGGACAGTCTATTTCGAAGCCGATTTCGACACACTTTACATGGATGACATCTACGCGGTCGAGACGATTCAAGGCTGCGGAGCGAAACTCATCTGGATTACTCCGAAAATGCGCGAAGAGTGGCGACACAAAGAGCAATCCCCCCAGCACGTTCTCTGAGTTCTGATTCTTGGCGCTGGCTAACAAGCTGTTTTGGCAAGGAGGCTTGGTCCAACATTTGCACTTGGACGTATAGTCGGCAAATCGGAAAAGTGGCTCATAGTACCACGCAGCCCCGCCCACGAGCGCAACACTGAATCGGCTCAAGACACCATGGTGTAATACGTGAGCAGGAATGTCAGCAGGGCCAAAGGGAGAGCTATCCGCCAGAGTTTCGCGCCAAGAAAGACGCCAAGGGCAGTCGCGACCGTTGCCAGCAGTAATGCGAATGCCGCAAAGAGAACCCACTGCCAACCAGCAACCAAATCGAACCATTGCCATCCCGGAATTTTTACGTGTAAACCGGACTGCACATAATAAAGCGCAGCCACAAGCAAAAACGAGAGCGAACAAGCTAGGCTCGCGTAGGCAAAACTGGCGGAAAGTTGTTTTTGCCAGCTACGATGACCTCTTTTTTCCTCGGGAATGGCCAAACTGTCCATGCACGAAAGTATATCCGACCGTGGAAGAGGTAGTGATTTCCGAAGCGAGGCCAAGTCCCGGTTAGTCGATTACCGGTAACTTGAGTCCTGGAACGACCTTTACGGGTAACCTCCTTAATCGGGTTGGGCACTTCCAATCCTTCGCAGGCGTTGAAGAAAAACTGTATGACGGTGACGGTCGCCGCGTCTCCAAAGTTGGCAGCAAACTTTACTGGTACGGCTCCGGCGGCGAAATCCTCGCCGAAACCGACGCTTCTGGCAACACCAACACCGAATACATTTTCTTCGGCGGCAAGCGCATCGCGATGGTTCAGGCAACGCACTTTCCAACGGCGGATTCGAACAGGGTTTGCAAGGCTGGAATGTCTGTGGGACACCCCAAGTCATAACTGACGCCACGCGCGCTCATTCCGGCAGCAATTTCCTCTGGGCTTCCACATCCGTATACGCCTGCGCCATTGCCAATGCCAATCAGTTCGTGTCTGTTTCTCCTGGCCAGCAGCTGACGTTCGGCGGATGGACCTATCTGGAATCCGGGAGCAGCTACTTACGCTGGGTCCTGGTGGCTTATGATGCCAATAATAATCAGGTGGGTGCCGCCGCCGTAGCTTCCCCTAACACCGCCAGCCCGCAGATTTGGACCCAAGAAGTGGGCACCTACACGATCCCTTCTGGTGCGACATATGTACAGATATATTGCGAAATTTATCTCCCTAACGGCACGACCGCAGCTCGCTTCGACGACGGCTTCATTACTTTCAGCTCATTCGCCGGAACCACGCCCATCTATTACGTAGAAGACCTCCTCGGTACTTCCCGTGTAATCACGGATGCATCCGGCGTCGTCTGCTACGACGCCGACTTCTACCCTTACGGCGGCGAGCGCGCTTACGCCAACACCTGCACGCAAAACAATTACAAGTTCGAGGGCAAGGAGCGCGACACGGAAACCGGCAACGACGATTTCGGTGCCCGCTACTACTCCAATCGCTTCGGCCGCTGGCTCTCCGCCGACTGGTCCGCCGTCCCTGCTCCTGTTCCCTACGCCAACCTCACCAACCCGCAAACCCTCAACCTCTACTCTATGGTCGCCGACGATCCCGAATCCTTCGCCGACCTCGACGGCCACACCCAGCAGTCCCAGGGGGGCGCAGAAGGCGAGTGCGCCGCCGCTGGCGGCGGCTCATCCTCCAACGGCAGTTGCGCTAGGCAACCCGCCCAAGACAACGCCACCCAGCAGGCGCAAACAGAGAGGAGCGTGACGGTCATTGATGGCACTTCCTATCATGGCAGGTCTGCGACGACAGCATATTCGTTTGAAACGACTTCATCGTTTAATGCAGACGGAACCCACACCAGGACAGACACAGCGACGTCCGCGTATTTCAGTAACGAGGCAGGACACGAAGGTCAGTATTTGGGCGCCACCCAACTTACAAGGGTAGTAACGACAGCTAAGGACGGAAGTCAAAGTGTAACCACCAGCGAAAAGGCCATCGGTCAGAAGCAGGCCCAAGCCACGGTAGGCAACGGCGCCTTCCATGAAGCACAGGGACTGGCAGCACAACCCAATCGATCAGCATATTTCGGCAGGGCCGTGGCAGCGGACGCTAAAGCCCACCCCGGCAAATATGTGGCGGCTGGGGGCAGCATAGCCTCATTGGTGTTGGGGCCAGCTGGATATCCGGCTGCGGCTGGAGTCGCACGGGTGATCGGGCTCGCTGGAGGACTCCACGAAGCCCTCACGCACTGGCGTCCTTGACTATGACATGTCCAAAAGAGAGAGTGTTTGGATGAAAAAACTCACTCTTTTCTGTCTCCTTGTGGTCTTTGGAACGGGCGTAGCTAGTTTGCGTGAGGGGACCCTCGCCTACACAGCGCCCGTGGCCGGCGCTCTAGTTGCCGAGCTACTTCAGCGGGTGCAACAGAAGTTCCAAGTGCTTCGCCTTGTCCTTGTCTTACTAATGACCGTCGCCGCCGCAATTCTCAATCTGAGTCACTCGCGGTGGGACACAGCTCGGGTTGTACTGAGTGGCATAGCATTTGGATGCATTCTGGCCCTCGTTTCAATAGAGATAGCACTGGCTCGGAGGCGCGTCAACCCGCCGTCCTGATTCCAATTCCAATGTGGATTAGGCGGACGCGTGGCCAGGCACAAATCGTAAGATGAATTTCGGGTGCCCAACCCTCGGTTTTTTCTGGCCTCGTTATCCCGCAGCATTCCAAACGACTTATTTACGCCTTGACGTACGTAATCGCCGGGGCTGCCCTTGAGAAGGCCGTTAAAATCATTGATAAAATTACGCTATAGAGGTACACAACTTGCTGTCTTCGTTGTTTTGACTTATGCCTTAGCCTGGAGTAGCTGGTTCTCCATCTCCACGCCCTTCGTTCAGAAAGGGGGCATATACTTCAGAATTCTCGGCTCATGGCATGGCATTCCAGGGCCGGATCTATTTGTGCTCCTTGGGAATTTGTCTCCCGGCATAGCCGCTTTAATCACAATCACTCTAGCTTCGGGAAAGACTGGACTAGCCGACCTATGGCGTCGGTCGACCGCCGCGCACGCCAGTTTCGCCCCCTACGCGATCGCCTGTCTACTGCCAATCGCCTATTCGTACTTTTCACTTGTAATCTTACACATACTTGGAACGCAAGCCGCACATCTCGACTCTCCCTTCAGGCATTTCATCGATCTCGCATTGACCCTTCCGTTCGCTCCGCTCTTTGAAGAAATTGGATGGCGCGGCTATTTGCTACCGAAACTTGAAAAAACTACTGGGGACTTCCGCTCAAGTGTCTTGGTCGGTCTCATATGGGGCCCCTGGCACGCACCGCTTCTTCTAATGGCACCACATCCCGGAATGGCTCTTCTGGACGTGTTAATAGTGTTTTGCATTCTTACCATTGGACTATCGATTCTGTTCACATGGACGTTTAACTGGTCGAGGGGCCTGTTGCTGCCAGTTATTCTGCTCCACGGCTTCCACAATGCCGCAACCTCCTACTTTCTAAGTTCGACCATTTCGGCAGGCGGATGGATGCCCTTACTTATTCTTACAGTCATCGTTTGGCTGGCAGCGACTGCAGTCTTAATAATCGGACGAATGTACAAGAACGGTCGGGAAGAATGGCGGGTGGCAGGCCCTTAACCGTTGAATCGAGAGGGGGTGCCCCAGTTTTTCGGGGTTGCCTTTTGAAAAGGTGGGCCATTCTCCGCCTACGTCTTTGACCCGCCCCTAGCTCCGCGCACGAGATCATACGACGCTCGAATCGCTTAACTGCGTCGCTT
>QHYM01000246.1 GCA_003223295.1 Acidobacteriota bacterium
TCGAGTTTGGCCTATGGCCCGGGGCTTCTCTCCGTCGCGCATGGCCCAAACGAATACGTGGACCTACGCCGAGTCATCGAATGCGCTGGCATCTACGCCCTTGCGGCCATGAAGGTTTTCAATGCAAGAGCGTGCTAGTGGAATCTTGACCAGTCCCTCGAATTCCTAACTAAGACGAAAGGACAGGTTTTCAGGATGGGACATTGCTAAATTCTTGAGCCGAAATAGCTTATCGGGTACCAGGAAACGGCTTGTGTGATTGGACATGCTCTGAGTCCAGTTGTCCAAAAGTACTATTCAGGTTTTCCACAGATTTGCGGATTATCTCCAAGTATGCCAAACCTCTACTTCTGCCAGCCGCACGCCAAAAACCAGGGGATGTTAAGAGCCGTTCTTTCTGTGAATGAGTGCGAAACTGTCGTTCGGCAGCACCCAGCAACCTACGTTGGAGAGGACTTTCCTTGCTTGGGCAAAGATCCAGCGGCCGCCAACGATTTTGCGGTAATCCGCTTCAATCCCGAGGAAAAAACGGGCGCCTGGCGCCCGGGCTATTACCGCGTTGATTCTGACCTGAACCAGCTCAACGAATCGCTGCTCGCCCTTTCGCGGTAATTATCCCAACAATTTCAAGCCGAGTTCAGGAATCGTAGAAGGCAAGACAAGTGCGCGGGAGCGTCGCGCTCAACACTCTTAATCTGCCGCGGGTAGCCACTGCCGCAAGACATTTGCTGAATTTTGCCCCACTTCATTGAACCGAAGCCCCATTCCTAGATGTGTGAGGGAATAGGCAACTGTCGCAGCGGCTTCGAAGGATTGGGCTTCACTGAAGATTTTCACGCAGACGGACGTGCCATTCGGCAGCGGATTAATCATATCCACGTAGCAACCCAAGGCGCTGATGTCGCTGATACGCGCAGAAAGTTGAGAACCGTTGTTCTCCTCGCGAACTTCTGCTGAAGCAATAAAAGGGAATCGAGGTGACCGGCGTCGCTCTTGCTCCACGGGCCTCCTTTGAGACCCCAGCATTATATATCTATTCGCGTCGGCTGGTTGTCAAAAATCCGTTTTTGACGCGATGGGGTCCCGTGGTTGGCCCGAAGGCTGTCCGCTCGTCTGGTGACACATTCTTTGAACCTTGCTGCTTGCGTGTCATTTCCCCACAAAGTCCGTGACGGAAGTAAATTTCCGCAAGTACTATGATTTTAGACTGTCCTCTTAGAGCGAATGATCTAATGCCTCCAGAAGGTGTGCGCCGAAGTAGCCGAATTCCAAAAGAGATCGATATCCTTTTGGTCGGCAGCGACACAGAAGGCAAAGTCTTCTCTGAACGCACGAAAACGGTGCTGTTGAGCAGGCACGGAGCAGGCATCGTTTCCCGCTACAAGCTTTCCGCCGAGCAGGAACTGATTCTTCGCCGCCTCGATACGAACAAAGAGGCGGAAGTGCGTGTGGTCGGCCAGATTGGCGTTGAGTCCGATGTCTACACCTACGGAGTAGCATTCATGGACTCGACCCACAATTTCTGGGGAATCCAGTTCCCCGTGCCTTCCGAAGCCGAAAGGCAAACGAGAGTGGTGGTGCTGGAATGCGGCGGTTGCCTGAGTCGCGAAACGGTGGAACAAAGCGACCTGGAATCGGATGTCTATCTGGTCAACGAGGGCATTGTCCGCTACTGCAAGAAATGCGGCTCATCCACGTTCTGGAAGCGCGCGTCGGAGGACGTTGAAGAAGCGCCTGTTGCTGTGGAGATGGTCCAGAGCCGTTCGGTCGGCTGGGTTGCTGAGGAGGAAGAGGCGCCTGCTCCGGTTGTCGTAGCGACCCCCGCAGAGCCTGAAGCGCCGGCGCGCCGAGAGAACCGGCGCAAGCATGTGCGGACGAGGGTAAACTTCAAGGCCTGCGTTCGGAGCTTTGCTCACGGGGACGACGTTGTAAGTTGTGAGGATGTTTCCCGTGGCGGCCTGTGTTTCAAGAGCCGAAAGCCTTACGTCGAAAACTTCAAGATTGAGATAGCCGCGCCGTATACGCCGGGGGCACAGAACTTCTTTAGTCCCGCCGAGATTGTCTACGTCCAGGAGTTAAAGGGCGAAAAGAAATTTCGCTGTGGTGTCGCCTATTTGAAGACCGCGCTGCGTCGTTAACCTGCGCAGAAATCGATGTGTGGGTTTGTCCCCAGGTACTTAAAGGTTCGAGGAATCGAATGGCTTCGGGAACAAATCCCGCATTCGAATCACTTCCGTCTTCCCTTTGAGATTTGCAAGGATCACCGGCACGTCGCCGCAGAATTCCCAGATCAGCTGGCGGCATGCGCCGCAGGGCGGCGTCAGCGTGTCCGTATCTGTCACCACGGAAATGGCGTCGAACCCGCGTTCGCCTTCGCTGATGGCTTTGAAAATAGCTACGCGTTCGGCGCACACCGTTAAGCCATAGGTTGCATTCTCGACGTTGCAGCCACCAAAAATTCTGCCAGAAGTGGCGCGAAGCGCGGCGCCCACGCGAAAATTCGAGTATGGCGCGTGGGCGTTTTCCCTTGCCTGTTTGGCGGCCTCAATCAGAGTGTCATTTTGGCCCACGTACTCTCCTTCCATCGATAAGGCTACGCAACACTACTCATGCAATCGCTTCCGCAATGCGCGGAATCACCGCTTTCAGCAAGCTGATAAACTGGCCCTTTACGCGCTCCGCCGTTTCGAGCACTTCGACGTGGTTGAGTGGCTGATCCAGGATGCCTGCGGCCGCGTTCGTCACGCAGGAAATGCCGAGCACGCACAAGCCGCTGTGCCGCGCGGTGATAACTTCCGGCACCGTGGACATGCCGACGAGGTCAGCGCCGATGGTTCGCAGATAGCGGATCTCCGCAGGCGTTTCGTAACTCGGCCCGGCGAGCCCTGCATAGACGCCTTCGGACATTCCGATCCCCAAGCCGTTTCCTTCGCCGATGGCCATCTCGCGAAACCTTCGGTCATAGGCGTTTGTCATGTCATGGAAACGCAAGCCGAACCGTTCGTCGTTGGGACCAGTGAGTGGATTAACGCCCTGCAGATTGATGTGGTCGCTGATGACTACAAGCCGTCCCTGCGTGAACTCGCGCTTGATGCCGCCGGCGGCGTTCGTCAGGATGACCGCTTTCACTCCCATACGCGCGAAAACTCGAATCGGAAACACGACTTCTTTTGCTGAATATCCCTCGTAAAGATGAACGCGGCCTTGCATTCCGGCCACGGGCACCGCTCCTATCTTTCCAATAACCAACCTCCCAGCATGTCCGATCGCGGTGGACTGAGGAAAATAAGGAACCTTCGCGTAGGGGATTTTTGTTGCGCCAGTAAATTCGTCGGCAAAGGCTCCTAGCCCCGAGCCGAGAACCAGTGCGATCTGCGGCCGGAGCTTGGTCTGAGAAAAAATGAAATCGGCGGCGCGTCCAGAACGTTCGAATTCCCCAGGGATCGCCGGACCTTTTGAAGCTGACGCAGATTTTCTTGGCGTGATTTTCTTCTTTTTTGTTTTCTGCCGCGTTCTCTTCGCGCTCATGTAAACATTCCGACGATGGAAGCGGACATCAGGTTTGCCATCGTGCCGGCAAGCATCGCGCGAATCCCGAATCTAGCGAGCTGGCCGCGTTGTTCGGGCGCCAGCGCACCGATGCCGCCGATTTGGATCCCAATGGAGCTGAAATTTGCGAAGCCGCACAGCGCATAGGTTGCAATCGTAAAAGTCCGCGCGGAAAGTTGGCCTTGCATCGGACCCAGCTGCGAAAAAGCCACAAACTCATTAATCACCATGCGCGTGCCAAGCAGGTTGCCAATTTGAGGGGCCTCTTGCCACGGCACACCGATGAGCCACGCCACCGGTGAAAAAATCCACCCGAAAACGGTCTGCAAGCTCTCCGGAAACCAGCCCATGTGCGGCCATCCGTGGACGCCACTCATCATGGCGTTGAGCAGCGCCAGCAACGCAATGAACGTAATCAGCATCGCGCCAACATTAAGCGCGAGATGCAAGCCATCGACGGTTCCTCTCGCGATCGCACCCAGAAGATTGCTTTCCTTCTCCATGGGTGGCATCTCCACCCGGCCTGCCGTCAGTGGCTGCTCGGTTTCGGGGACGAGCATTTTGGCCATCAGCAGCGTCCCCGGCGCAGTCATGATGACAGCTGTCAGAAGATTCTTGGGATCCGCGCCTCCTACCTGGATGTAGCCTGCCATCATGCCGCCCGAAATGTGCGCCATCCCGCTGGTCATGACCACCATCAGCTCGGATTTGGTGAGCTTTGGCAGGAAAGGGCGGATGGTGAGTGGCGCCTCCGTCTGCCCCATGAATATGCTGGCGGCCACGTTGAGCGATTCTGCTCCGCTCGCACCCATAACGCGCGTCATCAACCACGCGGCGGCTCGGATGATGAGCTGCATCACGCCGAGGTGATACAGCACGGCGAAGAAAGCTGCAAGAAATATGATCGTTGGCAGCACCTGGAAGGCAAATGAAAAGCCAAGACGAGAGACTTCCTTTGGCAGGCCAAGGTCGCCAAACACGAACGCGGAACCTGCGTAAGAAAAGCTCAATAGCTTGTTCGCGCCGCGGCCAAGAAAACCAAAGATGCTGCCGCCCACCGCGGAGCGGAGTACAAAGAAGCCTAGTGCCAATTGTAGCCCCAGGCCCCAGCAAATTGTCTTCAGCTTGATCGCCCGCCGGTCCGTCGAGAAAAGCCATGCCAGGCCGAGAATCACGGCCATCCCGAGTATTCCGGTGAATCTTCCCATTCATTCTCCTTCTTGGTTGCTGCGTCCTACTGTTCCAGGCCCTGGAACGCTCTAGGCGCCAATAATCCCGTGCACCAACGGCCGTTTTTCCTGTGGCGCACGTTCGCTCACCACGTAACTGTTACTAATGAGATTGTTCGCTTCGGCAAGTTTGGCGTCGCTATTGTAATGAATCGTGACCAGTTTTTCGTTCTTTTCCACGCGTTCGCCAATACCCTTGTGGAATTCCAATCCAACGGCATGATCAATCTTGTCTTCTTTTTTTTCCCGCCCTCCGCCTATCATGGCCAGCGCCGTTCCCAACTGCTCGCAGTGGACGGCATTGACATAGCCTGCTGTGGAACTGACAACTGCCTCGTGGAAACGAGCCTGCGGCAAGCGTTGTGGCTCGTCCACGACGCGCTCGTCCCCTCCTTGCAGCCGAATTCCCTGACGCAGCTTTTGAAGCGCCTGTCCCGTGGCCACCATCGCTTCGGCCAGGCGTCTTCCTTCCTCCACGCTCTTCGTCTTTTCGCCTAGGAAGAACATCCACGCGGAGAGCTCCAGGCTCAGGTCGCGCAAATCCGCAGGGCCACGGCCCTTAAGCACTTCCACGCTCTCGAAAACCTCATGCGCGTGTCCCGCCATGCGCCCGAGCGGCTGATCCATGTCCGTAATCAGCGCCACCACTTTCTTGCCCATGCGCTTCCCGGTTTCCACCATCACCTCGGCCAGCCGGATGGCATCTTCTTCTTTCTTCATAAACGCGCCAGAGCCGGCTTTGACATCCAGCACCAGCGCATCGATTCCTTCGGCAAGTTTCTTGCTCATAATAGACGCGCAAATGAGCCCCACATTTTCAACCGTCGAAGTGACGTCGCGCAGTGCGTAGAGTTTCTTATCCGCCGGCGCAATTTCCGCCGTTTGCCCGATCAAACCCATGCCACATTCGCGAAGTACGTGCCGGAATTCCGCGAGTGATAGATTCACGTTGAAGCCGGGGATGGCTTCTAGCTTGTCGAGCGTTCCACCCGTATGTCCCAGCCCGCGGCCGCTGATCATGGGAACCGTCAGTCCGCCGGCGGCAACGATGGGCGCGAGAATCAGCGACGTTTTATCTCCCACGCCTCCCGTGGAATGCTTGTCCACTTTCTTCCCAGGAATTTCCGAGTGTGTGAGGACCTCCCCGGAATGCAGCATTACTTCAGTCAGGGACGCGAGTTCCGAGCGGTTCATCCCGCGAATCCAAACGGCCATCAGCCACGCTGCCATTTGGTAATCCGGTATTTCTCCGCGCGTATAGCCGGACACGAGGAACTCAATCTCCTCGCGGGAAAGTTCGCCGGAATCACGTTTTTTGCGGATCAGGTCGACGGCGCGCATGCGTGTGGAAAGCGATGGGCAGCGTAGCATTCGCCCTGCATACCGTCAATGTGATGCTCGTTCCGATTGGTGGGCTGTTACAGCGGTTGCGACACATCCGGAGGCAGGCTGGTGTTTTGTCCGGAGATTGCGTGCCAGCCGCTCGCTCCGTTCAGGTAAACATGCATCGTGCGCATCTCGTAGCTTACGGCTTGGCCCTTGATAATGCTCCTCGAGGACCAGAGACATGTGGCAATGGCCATGTCCTGAAAAAAGCGCACCTTGATGTCCGATGCGATAAAGCTTTGGTATTTTGCGGAAGGAGATTCGATTACTGCGATCCACTGCCCCTTGTTCACGGTCTGGCCATGAGAAAGCGTGCCGGCAAAGTCTTCGCTGTACACGCGCCGGAAGAAACTCCCATTGTTCAACTGGATGGCTCGCGCGGTTTCTCTCTCTAAGCTGACGATCTCTTGCCTTTGTAATTCTGGATCTACTTGGTTCGTGGTGTAGCATCGCTCAACGCACGCCTGCCTCCAGGATTCTTGCTTTACCTGCCCATCAGAAACAAGCGCGAGCCCAATGGCCATCACTGCTGCAGCCAGTCCCCCAATTCTCTTCATGATAGAAAAATCTCCTTCAACCTTTGCTTCCCGCTAAATTATAGGAGAAAAGGAGTCTCCTAATTCGCGGCCTTCTGCGAACGTGTCGAATTTGCTAGAATCCTGCTCCGCTCCTACAAGCTACCCAGAGACATCCTTAGACGAAGGGAGAAATCGGCATGCATCTCACAAGCGGATTTTCCCGCCGAGAATTCCTTGCGCATACCTCGTGCTTCGGAGCGTTCTATGCGCTGGCACTACGCATTCCGCTTCCGGCTCTGGCGGCGGATTTGGCTGGCGATTCCCGCGTCTCGCAAACTCCGTTGGTGGACAAGGGGTTTGCCGCCGTGCGCAAAGTCGGCAACGGCCTCTACGCGACCATTTCTGATCCTTCGAAGGGCCCAACAACTCTTTGCAACGGCGGGTTCCTTGTCGGCAAAGAGGCAGCGCTTCTCATCGAAGGCTTCACCACGCCCGCCGGTGCCTCGTTTCAAATGGATGCGCTGCGTATCGTGAGCCAGGTTCCCGTGAAGGCCGCCTTGGACACGCACTATCACTTCGACCATTCCATGGGGAATTCGTTTTATGGCGCGAATAACGTTCCTCTCTGGGCTCACGCCACCGCCGCAAAGCGCATTGTGGATAGCTATTCGCCCTTGCAAGGAGCGGACCAGGAAACCGTTCTAGGCCCGCTCGAAAAGCGCATCAAAGATGCAAAGTCGGATGCTGAACGCGCCCACGCGCAGGGCGACCTGAACGCGGTCACCGGTGTCTTTCAAATCGCGAATTCCTCCATTCTTGGTCTTCCGAATCATCCTCTCGATCCCGCAAAGCTACCCATGTCCATTGACCTGGGCGGCCTTACCGCTGTGCTCGAATCTCATCCCGGGCATTCTGGCACCGACATTGTCACCAGAGTTCCGGAGCAGAACGTTGTGTACACCGGCGACCTCCTCTTCAGCGGCTGGTATCCGGTTTGCTTCGACGAAAAAGCCACCATCTCCGGCTGGCGCGAAACCCTGAAGAAATTTGCAGCTTTTGACAAAGACGCGCTCTTTGTCCCAGGCCACGGCCAGATTTGCGGCCAGGAAGGCATCGCATCTATCCGCGAAGTCTTCGACGATATCGCCGCCTACACTGAGAAAATGTTCAAGGCCGGGGTTCCTGCCGAAGAAGCGCAGCACCGCTACACCGTCCCTGACAAATTCAAAAACTTTCCCATTTATGCCTGGGGATTCACCATCGGTCCCGCCATCACCAAGTTGTATTCCGAATGGCAAGCGGCCAAGTCCTAACGCAGGTCATGGAATAGGCACGGCCCGCAAAGCCCAAGGAGGTTATCTATGGATCTCGTCGTTGGCGCCACGGGTCTTGTCGGTCAGCAAATCACACTCGGTCTTCGTCATCAGGGCCGCGCCGTGCGCGCACTCGTACGCGGCGGAGCCCGTCATGAAAAAGCGGCTCCGTTGCTTTCCGCGGGCATTGAGATCGTCGATGCCGATCTCACCAAACCTGAAACTTTGCCCTCTGCCTGTGCGGGAGTGGAGACGGTGCTCTGCACCGCCACCTCCATGCCTCACGGCAAGGACGACGGCCTGCGCTGCGTCGACCACGATGGCGTTCTCGCTTTGATCGACTGCGCGGAACGCGCCGGCGCGCGCCATTTTATCTACACCTCCTATTCCGGCAACATCCGGGTGGACTCTGCGCTCGAAACCGCCAAGCGCGATTGCGAGGAGCGCCTGCTCTCCGGAAAAATGCGCGTCACCATCCTCAGGCCTTCTTACTTCATGGAAGTTTGGCTGAGTGCGATGCTCGGCTTCGATCCTGCCAGCGGCCGCGCCCGCATTTATGGTCCGGGTGACGCGAAAATCAGCTACATCTCTCTTCAGGACGTTGTCTCCCTTGTGTTATCCGCAGCCGTTAGGCCGCAGGACTCTGCGGTCATCCTTGAAATGGGCGGGCCGGAACCACTTTCACTTCTTGAGGTCGTGGGGGTTTTCGAAAAAGCGCTGGGCAAGAAGTTCGAATTGGAAAAAGTGCCGCTTGCCGCTCTTGAAGAGCAGCATCGCGCTACTGACCCCTTGCAGAAGACCTTTGCCGCGCTGATGATCAGCTATGCAAACGGAGACACAATTTCCGACAGTCTGGAAACCGCGCACCGCTACGGCGTCAGACTCCACTCCGTTTCCGACTACGCCGCCACGTTCCGCAAAGCGGCCGACGCATAACGACTTCACGCAGGGAAAATACCGTTGAAATTGCGAATCACTGGCCCCGTGCCTTCCGCCGCCTTCGAAGGCGCGCCGCGTTGGCACAATAGCGCTTGCATCCCCGCCGCTCGCGCCGCTTCCACTTCCTTGGCCGCATCCGTGAGAAACAGAAACTCTCTCAGTTCATAAGAAACCGCCACGGCGATTTTCCGGTAGCTTCGTACCTCTGTCTTTGCTCCCACCTGCGTGTCAAAGAAAGCCACAATATGCGGCGTCAGATCTCCCGTGGCCACGGTCCCAAACAGCAACTGCTGCGCCAGCACACTTCCCGAAGAGTAGATGCAAACCGCTTTTCCTTGCCGATTCCACCGTTCGAATGCCACTGGCACGTCCGGATAAACTTCGCCTCTCAACTCTCCCCTGGCATAGCCCCTCTGCCAGATTTTTCCCTGGAGCGCCTTCAGCGGTGTGCACTTGCTGTCCCCCGTGATCAGCCACTGCCCATACGTGGCACTCGATCTCAGCCGCTCTTCTTCGGAATCGTCCCTCCAACGTGGCGGTTGAAGGCCGTTCCGTTCATCTGCGTCGTGCTGTGCGCGCAACTCCTGAATCAGCCCGCATATCTCTGCGTCCGCAGCGTTCTCGCGAAGAAACGCCTCCAGCTTCCGGCTCGCATACGGGAAAAGTGTCTTGGTCACGAAATCAATCGGTGTGGTCGTTCCTTCGATGTCCAGAAGAATGGCGCGGACTTGCGTTTCGTCGTAAAGCGGCACGCGGGTTACTTCACCGCAGTCTGCGGCGGAATGTAGCGCGGTCCCCAGCAAACAGGCTCGTAATTCCGGTCCACGCCGCTGCCGGTATAGTGTGGCGTCCAGCCGGACTTATCTTGAAACAATCGAATCGCGCGAATGCGACGGTCACCGCAGAGGTCAAACCAGTGCAGCGTGCCGCGCGGCACGCGCATCAAGTCCCCGGCCTCGACCTCGATCGCCACCACGGGTCCTTGCGCCGGGTGAATGTGGAACAACCCTCGTCCCGCGATGATGTACCGCACTTCATCTTCATCATGGGTGTGCTCGATGTTGAACTTCGCGAGCATGGCGTCCAATCCCGGCGTGTCCGCGTTCACGTCAATCACGTCTGCCGTAACGTACCCGCCCCGCCGCTTCAATTCTTCAATCTGCGTTCTGTACACGCTCAAAACTTGCTCCGCCGAAGCATCCTCCGGCAAATCCGCGGGAGTCTCCCATCGCTCGTACTCGATGCCGATTCCCCCCAGATAATCCCGGACCTCGCCATGTTCGCGGATCGTTCGTTCTTCATCGGGAATTCGCAAGACGGCCACGACAATCTCTCCCGTTCTGGAGGCTCCAATGTAAGCTCACGCAGTCTGCGCGGCCCCGGAGCGCACCAGAACTTCCATCAAGAACTCCAATATCTCCACATGCCGCTTGGCTTCCGCCAGGCTTTCTCCCCAAGTATAAAGCCCATGCTCCTGCAAAAGAAATCCATGCGTGTCCGGCTTCTCTCGCAACGTGATTGAAACGCGGTCCGCAAGTTCCACCACGTCTTGCGAATTCTCTAGGATCGGCAGCCACTCGCAGTGCTTGTGCGTTTGGACGCCGGCCAAGCCTTTCAGCATTTCGTAACCTTGCAGCGCAATGCCGCCGTGCCCCGCGCGTGTTCCGGAAAGCACCGTGCTCCAAACCGAATGCGTATGCAGCACCGCTCTGGCCTCGACGACTCGTACAATCGCCACATGCAGCAGCGCTTCTGCCGACGGCCGTCCGTCGCCCCGTATTACCTTTGCCTGATCATCGATCTCCAAAAATTGCGCCGCCTTCAAACCGCCTTTATCCAATCCCGTCGAAGTGATGGCCAGCCGCAGCGGCTCCCGCGAAACCATCGCGCTGAAATTTCCGCTCGTCCCCAGCACCCACCCCCGTGCATAAAACCCTCTTCCAATTTCCGCCAAACTCTCTGCCGTTTTCAAAAAACTTCGCTGGTTCGCCTGACTTGCGTCAGCACCTCGCCGGGCAATCACCTGCTTGCGGTCCGACTTGCTCTTCATTCTTTCTCCGTCAGATGAGTATCCTGCCACAGAAGCCTATTCCGTAGGCTAGTTGTTCTGCTTCCGTGCAATCTGCTTGCAGCGCATCTGAACGTCGCAATATTATGCGACACTCAATAGGTTGTTCCATTTCCGAGGTTGAGGCATTCGGACTCGCAAATATGGATTTCTCCTCATCACGCCAATGGATTGAGGCGCTTTGGCTTCTGTTTGGTGCGTACTGGCTCGCATCCGCGCTCAAGAGAAAGAAAACCAAGCAGCGCGAAACCTTGCCTCAACGCTTTGGGTATGTGCTTCCGCTCGCGCTAGGTTTCTATTTGCTTTCTCAACCGCAGGTCCGCGATGGCTGGCTGGGGAGCCGTTTTGTTTCCGCTGGTCCCGCCGGCGAATGGATTGGCGTTCTGCTGACCGCCGCGGGAATCGTCGTGGCATTTTGGGCGCGCTGGCATCTGGGCACCAATTGGAGCGGCGCAGTCACCCTCAAAGAAGGGCACGAACTGATTCGAACAGGTCCCTACCGTTCCATTCGCCATCCCATCTACACCGGGATTTTACTCGCGCTTCTGGGAACGGCCATCACCTTTGGCGAAGTGCGCGCTCTGCTTGCTGTGGCCGTGGTCTGGCTCTCCTTTTACATCAAGGCCCGCCGCGAAGAGTCGTTCCTCACTCAGGAATTCGGTCCCGGCTTCGCGGAGCACAAGCGGCACACAGGGATGTTTTTGCCAAGATTTTCGTGAGCGTTGGAAGCGCAGAAATTCACCACATTTTGTTCGAACAACGCTGCTTCGTGGATCGCTTTGCTCTGTTCAACGGCGCGCGCTGACCTTACTGAAAGCCTCCTCGCATTTCAGAATCCATTTCTGTACAATCCCGTTGCTTTATTAACTTTTGTTTTGTTAACCAAGGGTCGGTGCCATGAAACTGAATTCCACGCTTTTGAAAAGCACGGTGGTTGCAGCGTTGGGAGGACTGCTCTTCGGATTTGACACCGTGGTGATTTCTGGAGCCATCCAGCCGCTGAAAGCTCTGTATCATCTCTCACCGTTCTGGGAAGGATTTACCGTCGCCGCCGCGCTGGTAGGCACGGTGATTGGCTCGATGCTCGCCGGCATTCCGGGCGATAGCCTTGGCCGTCGCGCGAGCTTGCGCTGGATGGCTGTTCTATACGTGGTTTCTGCGGCCGGCTGTGCGTTTGCCTGGAACTGGAGCGCCCTGGTCTTTTTCCGCTTCATCGGTGGGCTTGGGATTGGCGGATCATCCGTTCTCGGGCCGATGTATATCGCGGAAATTGCGCCTGCGAAATGGCGCGGGCGCTTGGTTGGTGTTTTTCAGTTTAACGTTGTGTTCGGAATCCTGCTGGCTTATTTCTCCAACTACTTGATCGGCATCATGGGCTTTGGCGGCGCGGAGTGGCGCTGGAAGCTCGGCATTTCCGCCGTGCCGGCGCTGCTTTTCCTCGTGATGCTTCTCGGGATTCCGGAGAGCCCCCGCTGGCTGGTCAAGAAGAGGAGAACCAACGAAGCTGGAGAAGTGCTTCGAATGACCGGAGAGGAAAATCCTGAACAGGAATTGCGGGAAATTGTGGAATCCATCGATGCCGAGCACGTCACCAGCGACGCGCTCTTCACCGCGAAATACCGCCTGCCAATCTTCCTGGCGATTACCATCGGCATGTTCAATCAACTCACGGGCATCAACGCCATTCTCTACTACCTGAATGCAATTTTCGAGCACGCCGGATTCAGCAAAGGCTCCGGCGACCTGCAATCCGTGGCCGTCGGGGCTACCAATCTTATTTTCACCGTGATTGCCATGTCCGTGATTGACAAACTCGGGCGCAAGACCATGCTGCTTATCGGAGCGGTGGGCACGTGCCTTTGTCTGGCCGGTGTCGCCGGCATCTTCCTGACGGGCCGCCACGAAGATTTGCTGGTGTGGATGCTGATTGGCTTCATCGCCTTTTTTGCATTTTCCCAGGGCGCAGTGATCTGGGTCTACCTCAG
Organism: Acidobacteriota bacterium; assembly: GCA_003223295.1. GTDB lineage: Bacteria > Acidobacteriota > Terriglobia > Acidiferrales > UBA7541 > Acidiferrum. The sequence continues at coordinate 12,988 of QHYM01000246.1, forward strand.
CGAAGTGTTTCCGAACCGCGTGCGCGCCAAAGGGCAGAGCCTCGGCAGCTTTTCCCACTGGATCATGAACGCGCTGATTTCCTGGACGTTTCCGCTGATGGCGGCCTCATCCGGTGGTTACCCCTTCGCGTTTTTCTCCGCAATGATGGTGGTGCAATTCTTCGTGGTGTTGTTCTTCTACCCGGAAACCAAGGGCATCTCGCTCGAAGAAATGCAGAAAAAACTGAAGATTGCCTAGCGTCCTGCCTCTGAAGTTCGTTGGCAACGCTTTCTGCCGGAAGGAGTAGTAGGGGCGCGCTTTAGCGCGTCCCAAGCATCCGTTGAATCAGCGGCGGGTGGCAGACTTGGCGAATTTCGAGGAGGCCAGGCGCTGGCGAGCATAGTCGCTCCAGGGACTCCCTGGATCGAGTTGCAAATAACTTTGCCAGTGCTCGCGCGCTTCGTCAAAAGCGCCAAGTTTTTCGCAGACCAAAGCCAGGTTGTAGTGCGCGTCGGGATGTTCCGGATCGAGGCGCACCGCCAGCCGGAGATGTTGCCGTGCTTCTTCCAATTGACCCATTTCCTCTAGGACGCTTCCCAAATTCGAGTGCGCCAAGCCGCTCCCTGGGTCGGATTCAATGGCGCGCCGGAAACAGTCCGAAGCTTTTTCGAAATTTCCTTGTTCGTAGTACAGCGTTCCGCAGTTGATGAGCGCGTCGGTCCGTCCGGGATCGCTTCGCAAAGCATTTTCGTACGCGTGAATGGCCTCGGCCCAGGTCTTGCGGTTTGCTCGGTCCGCTTCGTAATCGAGGGCCAACGCGAACCACTCATCGGCGCCGCGCTCGGAAATCACCTGGACCTCTTCATCCAGCTTGCGCGTCTCGAAATTCATCACGAACTGGCCGGTCAGTGGCTCCAGCCGCGCGCCTTCGCGCTCGACGATGACGTCTTTTCCATCGGAAAGAATCCGCAGCTCGGTCAACGGCGCCTGGACTTGGGAAAGTTTTTCACGAAGCGCTGCGAGCGCGCGTCGCAAGCGATTGGCCGAAACACCGGTTTCGATCAGTTGCTTAACGGTGCGCAGGGCGATGAGGTCGCGGAAATCGTAAAAACGGTTGCCCTGATCATTCCGCGCGGAGACCAACTCGAGGCGATCCCAGTAGTCCAATTGTTTTGGAGACAGACCCAGAATACGCTGGACTTCGTCGCGGCTGAATCTGTCCGTGGTGCCCATGAAAAATGATTGTACTGCTTTCCTTAGCCGACCGCCTTCTTCCCCTTTTTCGGAACGGCAACGGGGCCTGCTGGCTCGACGGCGCGCACCGGCGGCTTTTTGGCCGGCGCCTGACGCTCCGCCAAACTCTTTTTCAGCGCTTCCATCAAGTCGATCACCGGAGCCATGTGCGGCTGCGCGACCTCGGTGACTTCCTGGCCCTTGAGCTTGGCGGCAATCATCCCGCGCACGTTTTCCTGATAGGCATCCTTATACTTCTGCGGTTCGAACGGCACCGCGAGATTCTCGATTAACTGCTGCGCCAGCTTCTTTTCCTGATCCTTCAGCTCGACTTTGTCCGTCGAAGAGGATTCAGCAGCGCGAATTTCGTTGGAGTAGAACATCGTGTGCAGCGTCAAACCCTTCGATCCGGGTCGCACCACCACGACATGCTCGCGCTGGTGCATGGTGAGCTTGGCAATCGCCGCGTACCCCGACTCTTCCATCGCTTTCATCAGCAACTGGTACGCCTTCGCGCCGCCTTCATCCGGCGCAAGATAATGGGACGCATCGAAGTACAGCGGATCTACTTCGCCGATCTTCACGAACTCCATAATCTCCGCGACGCGCGCCGAGGCCGGCTCGATCTTGTCGAGTTCCTCTTCGCTGAAGAGCACGTACTGATCTTTCTCGTATTCGTAGCCCTTCACAATTTCGGAGCGCTCCACCATGCGGTTGCAGTGCGGGCAAAACAGGGGCTGCTTCAGACGCGAGTGACATTCCTTGTGCAGTTGGTTGAAGCTGATGCGTTCGCCCCGCGCCGCCGTGGTCATCCGTACGGGGATCGAAATTAAACCGAAGGTGAGATGTCCCTTCCAGACCGTTGTGGCCATGCAGAAACTCCTTTACAAAAGTTTCCCAGGGTCGCTTTGCCTTGAAAGCCAACCGTTTCCCAAATTGGTTCCGATTTGTAAGGTTAGTTGGCGCCTAGGGGGAAAGCAAGGCGAATCCTGGGTGGGGCATGTCCATGTTGCAAAGGGACTTGCAGGGCACCGCTTTTGCCCGAGCCTGCTTGTGCTCTTTCTCGCCAACACCAACTGTCATTCCGAGCGCAGCAAGCCCGCTCCTGCGAGGCGGTCGGCTTGCGAATGTGAGGAATCTCTCTTCAATCCTGCCAATGATGCCGGGTGCCGCATACGCCGGTTTTGCGTGTGCGGGAGAGTCAAGTTCGTGTGAGGCGACTTGGAATGAGCCACTGGCCGTTGCGCTTCACCAAGATCACGAGGGACCTCCTGAATCGGGCTTACTCACCAGGGCCGCCAGGCCAGCCGCATTTTTTCCACAGCTTTTCCCAATTCCAGAGCCCCGAGGTCACGTCGATCGGTAACGGGAACCCCATCTGATGCGCGAGCATACACACCTGCCCGCGATGGTGGGCTTCGTGAGAAATCATGTAGCACAACATTTCCACGCCAACCGGCCAGGGCCGGCCCCAGCCGTCTCGGAGAAACCTCTCGACGCGGCCCCCTCCTCCGCCGAGCGCTTCAGCGAGCATCTCCCCGCAGCGAGCAGCGCTCTCCGCCAATCCCGAGCGGGCCTGCTTCGGCGTGCAGTGCGCGCGGTCGAGCTGACGTGGAGCCTTTAGGTGCGGAGCGGTAAGCCTGACCCACTTGGTGCGGACGTTGTGCATGTGGGTGAAGATCGCCACAATCGTGCGGGCCTTGCCGGGCGGCTTGGCCCTCCAGGCGGCAGGGTCAAGATGTTCGATAAGCACCTGGTTCATGCGCTCATTGGCGGCAAAAATCTGGACCGCCGCTCGGCCCAGTCGCGTGTCAAGTGGAGTGCCCTGTCGCGCGTTAAGTTGAGTACTAAGTCGCGTGTGAACCTGTCGAGTCTGAACCTTTGATTGACGCATGGTCACGGCTCCCCTTGCACTTTGAGGCTAAATTGCGACCTGTTTCTAGGCAAGCCAAATAAGGAGTGCCTGAATCTCTTCTGTCCAGCCTTTAACCTCGCATCTCCAACCGCAAGCATTCACAGCACTTATATTTTCCTAGGCAAAGACGTAATTTTATGGTAACAAAGTATTGCCTCTGAGACGCCAAACCCGTACCCGCTCCACACGCACTTTTCCCTTTCTCTATTTTCAATCATTTGCGAATTGCTTCCGTTTTGCCACACTTTTTGAACCTCTTTCTTTTCAACCAATTGCGAACTGCCCAATTTGCAGGTCCTTTGTTTTGATAACGATCCAACAGTACGGGGGTGGGCAGGGGGCGCCTCTCTTCGCCGTTACAGTCGAACTTCCAGTCTTCCGTATATTCTTCCAAGTTCCGTATGCTCTAAGTCTTTTGTTTGCCACTTCTAAAATTGCCGCGGTGTATACCAATTCTTTCCATTGCGGAACGCATCCGTGGAGAGGAATCTCGCAAGACAAATGCCGGTACGCCGCCACAACATCAGG
>QHYM01000060.1 GCA_003223295.1 Acidobacteriota bacterium
ACCCAAACTACGCAAGGCCTCCCGCTGGATGGTTGAAATGCAACGGATGTACGATAAATATCGTTGGATTGGGTAATTATGGCAGCGGTCCAAACCCGCATAAGAATAGGGTTTTAACAGGTGTGGGAAAGGGGCCAGCCATCTGGTTGTCTGGTACGCAACTACCCATCCATATCACTAATATTGCATTCCAGTATCCGCAACGGGGAGTCGTGATTGGAGAGTGTTCGGATGGCAATCGGACAGGGACATGCGGAGTTTCTGGCGCAGTTCTCGACAACGTCACCGCTGGGCTTGCAAATCAGCCGAATAGCGGCCCTTGCACCGATATCACTGGGGGCTCCTTTTGGATATGGCTTAGGGATTACGGCTGTTCGGGTAACGCCTACAACGCGGCGGGAGGGCGCTTCTCCAACAATGCTGCGGCTGTTCTAATTGACGGAGCTGGAAACTCAGGAAACGGACTAATCCACATCAACGACTCGAACTTTGCCGGAGGCGGCATAAAGTTCATACCGGGAGCCAACGGCGGAAGTCTGTACGGATCCAATATCACCGAGGAAGGTCTGGGTGACAGAGTTCACGACATTCCACCTGTTGTCTGGTTTACCAGTTTCGGCGGGGCTGTGGACTCTTATCTATCGAACATCCAAATGGCCGATGGAGGACCAACGCCGACCCCAGCGATTCAAAATGATGGCGGTGGTCCAGGTCCAACCGTAGCCAATACGACAGGCGGAGGTGGTGTCCAAGGTTCAGCTACCGTATTAAACCAGAACATCCAGAACTTCACTGCGCAAGCTATCAGCCCGATTCTTGCAAGGCAAACCGGATTCTTTAACGGCTACATGGTGGGAGAAACAGACTCAGCTCGGCGCATCGCCGGGCTAGTGCCTGTGAGGTTCAAGAACCTTGCCGTGAGTAATTCTTCCTCTTGGGTAGCTACGCAGTATTCAGGTGCAACTACACTCAGCACGGGGCAACCGGACCCGTTCGGCGGAACGAGTGCAACAAAGGCCTCCTCCACGACAGCCATGAATGAGGGGATGTATTTCTCTAAAGCGTGCCAAGCGACTCGGTACACTCCGAATGCTGGCGATTGGATTATTGCCGGTGCATGGATCAAAGGCGATAGCAGAACCACGATTCATGGGTTGGGGCTTTCATTCTGCGGGTATCCGCAACCCACTTTCAGTAAGAAGATGTACCAGCAGGGCATGTTGGAGGGTGACGGTCAATGGTCATGGCAGTGGCTGGCCTACAAGGTTTCTGGGGGTCCAGCGACATATTTCTCGCTCTATTGTCAATTCTCGACTTCTCCTGTTACAGCATACGGACCAGTGCTCTATATCATTCCTGGCGGAGCTATTTCGGACGATGATGCTTTGGAGTTTGCTAGCACAATGGCCTCAGTGGATTCAGCCTGCCCTGTTGGTTCTATTTGCAACATGCCAGGGCACCCCTTGGTGACTATCCCGTGAAATTTTTTGTTCGTCATTTGTACTAACGCGATGAAAATTGAATGTCGCTCCTTCGCCGAGAATCAGCTTCGCGGCGCCGAGTTCGAATTCGCGCACTGGCCGAACAAGGTCGGCCAGCCGGTAAACCGGACCGAGTGGTTCTGACGAACACCATTGATACCGTACAATCGACTTAGAGTATTTTTGGTGGGAATGATGGTGGCGCTACTCCTCTTCTGGGTGCGAGGGAGTTCCTAATGAGGTTGTCCCAAGGTCGGGCAACGTTGCCGTTGAGCCCAGTCTACAGGATCAGGCAGAGCCCTTGCTCCGCTCTGCGATGCCTGAGTTGGATTCGATCAGGGGAGTTGCAATCCTAGGAGTGCTTCTCTATCACGGTCTGCTCTTACTGCTAGCATTTGTCATCCTCTTCTCTCCTGCTTCCCGGCTGATCAGCTTCTATCTGGCACGATCGAATGGGTTTGTCTCTTATGTATGCAACGACTATACGTGGAACGCTCTCGACGGGTTAGTCCTCGGGGCGTTTTGGCCATTTTTCTCCGCCAGTTGCCTCAAGGGTCAGTTGAAACCCTCTCGGGCTGTTTTTCAGAAAGCGCTAATAGTGGTATTTAGAACTGCGCTAACTGTTTGGGGAATTGGTATTCCGTTCGGCATTTGCACCCTCCAAGAAGCGGTAGGCGCAGCTTTGCAAGTGACCCCCTGGCACTTCCTTTTCGTGGCGCTTATTGGTTTATGTCTCTTAGTTGGTTCGAGCCGACAAAAGCGGTTTGTACAAGTGAAATCGTTTCAGTTTCTCGGCGAGGTGAGTTACGGACTCTACCTATACCATCTCTTGATTTTTACACTCTTCGATCACTTTGCAAGGAGTACTGGTATTTCATCAACCATCGACCCGATCTTCATGCTCTTGATTCGCTTTTTGATAGTCTCCGCCATAGCAATACCCGCATCCCTTCTTTCACCTCGATTGTTTGAAGATCGATTCCTAAACCTCAAGACGAGGCTCGCTCCCTGACCGACTTCCGTACGGCCCCTGTTCAGTATCTGGAGGTGGCAGTATCAGTGAACGTTGAAATGGAGGGAGTTTGCGGGTGGGCAGCATCCGAAGTGAGCGCCACTATACCCTGCCGGGAGGGAAAGATTCGATCTCGCAGTCGCAGAATCGGATATTCGATTATCTTCGACATCGTAATCCCAATTGCGAGACCTCCGATCATATAAGTCACAAACCGCTCGTTTGGCCCTTGAGAAACGTGTAGGACCCGGCGCACGAGGCCTGGAAGCCACGCTGCGGCGGGACCATGCCAGAGGTAGATCGAGTAGGAGTACATCCCCACAGCGGCCGCTGCGGTCCCGACCATCTCGAAGCACCGCGCGATCTTGCCGCTCAGAATCCCCTTCACGTAGAGACTGAGTAGCAAGACCCCCCCGAAACCAAGATAAAGCCACGTGAAGCCGAACGCAGAGAACGACCTACTGTCCCTGGGAAGGAAGCAGACAGTCGAAAGCAAGCCCGCAGAGCACACCGCTATGAATACGCGATTCCTCGTGGAATGCAGCAAATTATTAAGAATATGAGGACGGAAATGATAGAGATGGCCTAGTAGTGCCCCGAAAAACAGCGAGTCCAACCGATCATGGGATGCGGAGTAAGCGGTGTGATAGTTGGGAACCCCCAAATACACGGAAGCAGCGCGGAAAGCAATAGACAATACCGCTACCACGACAAAGGTCCAAGGAAGGACACGGAACGGATCCTGTCGATTGGAGGAGAACCTCACCAAAAGGAGCAGCAATACGGGCAGGAAAATATAGAAGTGTTCTTCTACCGCAAGCGTCCAAGTATGATCCCAAACTCCTTGCCAATAATTCTGAACAAAGAAAATCTCATGGAGATAATGGGGCACCAGCAAATGAGTGTGAAAGACGATACGTGAAAGGATACCTGTAAGAAACAGGAAGAGGTAGAAAGCGGGATAGATCTTCAAGCCACGGCGAATGAAAAAACGCTTAAAGCTGATCGAGTTCTGTGTTTTGTATTCGCTAAAGAGCAGTCCCGAAATGAGGAAGCCGCTTAGTACGAAAAACAAGTCCACACCCACCCATCCAATCTTACCGAAGAAAGGCCAGATGTTTCCGTGGAGGATCATCACAGAAAACACAGCGATGCACCTGAGGATGTCGAGTCGCTTGTTTCTCATGTCCACACGGCCACAGTTAGCAGTTGGATCATTTCCCGACGTTGAAGGAGCACTCGATGCTGAAGCCTATCATCCAGTTTCACGGCTAGCCTGGCAGGGACGTGAGGATGTTTCGGAATGAGTCCTGGGTTGTCAAAAGAAAGCCAATGCATGGTATCACGCCTCCAATCGCCGTCAAGGTCAGTTCCTAGCGGATCTGTTCGCGGATCGTGCGTGCCACTTGTGTCGCCGTAGACACGCCAGTTTTGTTCTCCGAAACGTCGAGAGAGGCCTCGCCGAGTGACAACGGTTCAATCAAGTCACTATGGCGCTTGAAGATCTCGCGCACCTGGTGGGAGACCGCCCGATAGCGCGTGAAGTCCGGGGGTAGGAAGATTGCACTGGGGCATAGACGTTCGGCCCGAACAGCGGGCATGGCGGAACGCACGCCGAACTTTCGCGCTTCATACGAAGCAGCGCACACTACAGAGCGATTCCCGCGCCAAGCGACGATGACAGGCTTGCCCCGCAGTTGCGGATCATCTCGCTGCTCCACGGACGCATAAAATGCGTCCATATCGATGTGAACAATTTTCCGCGTGGCCATCTCGCAACTATCTTATTTCGGGTTCCAGGAGAGTGCAGGGACAACTCGGGTCGGCGATTCGTGAAAGCCGATGGTAATTCGCACCGGTCACTGAGTAAGTGTTTCCACAACTTCGGACTCATGGTTTCTCCTCCAAGCTCTTCGGTCTCGAATCGCCGGGCGGTATTCGTCAATCCACTCTTCCTTCAACTGGTCCGAAGACGATGCAGCGCGACGGGCGAAGTTGGAATCGTGCGTCGCGGATGCGAACGCGGAATTTGATTTGAGTATGTCGCGCAACGGAACGAAGTTGAAGAATGGCACGTACAACGTTCCCGTGGTCTTGGCAGAACAGATGCAGCGACAGCGGCAGGCAAGGACTGAACAGTGCAGACTGCTCTACTCCAAGTAACAGCCTTCAAGAGATAGAAACGGCGGCGCGCGCCTAGGGTCAGGACTTGGGCTGAGTCAGGTGGTTTTCGACCGGTGGGACCAGATAATCATTGGCAATCCATTCCGACTACGAACGGATGGTGGGGCTGGCCGGAGTTGAACCGGCGACCTAGAGGTTAGGAACCCCTCGCTCTATCCATCTGAGCTACAGCCCCACAGAGGAAATTATATCCTGAACAAGTTGTGTCCGTCTGTGTCCAAGCAGGTGATAAAAGCCGGCAAACAACAGCAAGTACCAACACCTCAAAGCATTGATAACAAACAACAGCAACGACCGCGAGACTATTAGGAAACCAATGCTCTATCCGTCTGAGCTACAGCCCCTCATCAAAAGACTACTACATTTTTACTACAATGCGCCGTCAGGCTGGCTATCTAGTTTTTCAATAAAGTTCTCCAACTCTATGAGTTCAAACGAGAAAGACAATCATCGCAGGAGCAAACTGAGAATGGGGACTGAAGTTTCCTAAACTGCGTGTCGGGAGTTCGAATCTCCCCAGCCCACCAAGGTTTCATGAGTAAGCTGCGGATTTGTTATTGGTTCAGAAGATGACGTTGTAGTGCCCTAACGCCCCTTCGCGAGAGCCTCGAGAGTTTAGCGTTTCGATCCGCGCCTGCCGGCAGGCCAAGCGAGCCGGAAGCCGGAAAGCCGAGACGCCTTCTGGTCGAATGTTAGAGTGTACGAGCATCCTGCTCTAGCGCCGAGGGCTAGAATGATGGCGTCTGCGAACGAGCCCTTTCCTTGCTTAAGCGCAATCATGGCGGTGAAAATCTCCTGCTCGTTTTCGACGACGAGCGCGTCAATCTGAAGCGTTCGCTCGATGGCCGCGGCGATTTCATCGCTTCCCAAGCCGTAGGCGCGATCGAGCACCCAGACGGTTTCGACCATCGCGACAATACTAACGAAACCAGGGTTTTCCTCAGTGAGTCGCTGCTCGATAATTTCGGTGGCCTTAGTTGATTGAACCGGATCGTCTTGCGCGAGGTACCGGACGAGGATGTTCGTGTCTAACCCAATCATCGACGCTTAGCACGGCTAGCGACGCTAGCGGCACCTTCGCGAGCGACGTCAGTCATCTCTTCGATGGTTACCGGCCTTCGGCGCCGGGACTTGACGATGCCTCGCAAAGCCGACGCGGGCAATTTCGGCAGGAGAACGACGCTACCGTCCGGGTGCATGAAGAACTTGACCCGGTCTCCAGGTTTCAACCCCAGATGCTTGCGGACGGCCCTGGGGATGGTCGCTTGTCC
>QHYM01000163.1:0-3406 GCA_003223295.1 Acidobacteriota bacterium
CCAGAGTTCCAGTCCCTGGACTGGAACCGAATCCACGATGTCATGGCCCGTCCTGTCGTGTTCGATGGTCGTAATATCTTAAGCCCATCCAAAATGAAGGCTCTCGGCTTTGCGTACGAGTCGGTAGGCCGGCCAGTGCGCTGATCCAACTCTTTGCTAAACCTTGGAGCCTCCCCGAATCAAGATTCCTCAATGAACGTGCCCCGCCTCCGGCCATCCCTCGCGGCATCGCTAGTTGCATTACCGCTTGAGATTTCTATCTTGACACTCGGCTCAAACCAAGATAGCGTCCCCGCCGACAAGGGAGGAGATTGCCAGTTCTCTGAACACGTGGGTCAAAGTGCAGAAGCCGTGAAACAAGCTTAAAGAAGCAAGAAGATTGCGGGTTGTTGTGCCTCTGCAGCGCCAGAATGCCCCCGGTCCAGCCTTTGAGGCCACATATTGACCGCGTTTCCTGAGGGTTCTTCGCAAGAATTGAGATTCACCCGTTCGAAGCGCTACTCACACAGACAAACAGTTTCTGACTGGAGAACAAGGGGAAATCGGGTTCTCATAAGTTGAGAACTTCGGTTCTCCGCAGCGGGGAAAATTCCTGCGGTCCTTTTGGCCTACTGTTCTGCGGTCATTCGATTCAAGCGACTGAAGCTTTAAAGTGCTTCGTGCTCGCCAAGTTATAGGTTGCGATCTTGAAGTTTGCTCGAACATCTCGGGGCATCGCCGAGGATATTTGCGTGCAGCAGCATATTGCAAGAGAGCCGACTAGACATGGCTTGGGGTTGTCACTCGGAGGAAACCAGTGAAGGACTGTCGCCAATTCTATATCGACGGGAAATGGGTCAATCCCACCGAACCGCGTGACTTAGCAGTCGTCAATCCTGCAAATGAGGAGCCCATTGCCACCATCTCTCTCGGTAGTGCGGCCGATGTCGGCAAAGCGGTCGATGCCGCTAAAAGGGCCTTTGAAACCTACTTCCAAACTACTCCCGAAGAGCGCTTGGGTTTCCTCCGGCGCATCATTGAGATTTATCAGTCAAAGCAGGATGAGATGGCCAGGACTATCTCCGAAGAGATGGGCGCTCCCTTGTCGCTTTCGCGTGCGGCTCAGGCTCCCTCTGGATTGGCGCACTTTTTGGAGATCGCAAGAGTCTTGGGCCAATACCAATTCGAGCAGCTCCAGGGCTCTACTCTCATGCGCAAAGAGCCGATCGGAGTGTGCGGACTCATCACACCTTGGAACTGGCCTATGAACCAAATTGCTTGCAAAGTGGCGCCCGCGCTTGCGGCTGGGTGCACCATGGTTCTCAAGCCCAGCGAAATTGCACCGCTCTCGGCCATTCTATTGACGCAGATTCTTCACGAGGCCGGCCTCCCGCCTGGCGTCTTTAATATGCTGAATGGCGAGGGACCGACGGTGGGTTCCGCAATCTCTTCTCATCCCGATGTAGCTATGGTGTCTTTTACGGGGTCAACAAGAGGCGGTATCTCCGTAGCCATGGCCGCGGCACCCACAGTGAAGCGCGTCACTCAGGAACTCGGCGGAAAGTCGGCCAACATTATCTTGGATGATGCCGACTTCGCAAAGGCCGTCAAAGAAGGCGTTCTGGCTTGCATTCGCAACACCGGACAATCCTGTAACGCTCCCACGCGCATGCTTGTTCCACGATTCAAGATGACAGAGGCGGCAGCAATAGGCAAATCAGCAGTCGAGGCCGCCAGGGTGGGGGACCCATTCGCAGAAGACACTGCTATTGGCCCGCTCGCGAGCAAAGCTCAGTTTGAGAAGGTACAGCGGTTAATCCACAAAGGGATCGAGGAAGGCGCAAACTTAGTCGCGGGTGGCCCCGGCCGCCCAGAAGGCATAAACAAAGGATTTTTCGTCAAGCCGACGATATTCTTGGATGTTCACAATCATATGACGATTGCCCGGGAAGAGATTTTTGGGCCTGTTCTTTGCATCATTCCTTATGAGGACGAGGACGACGCGGTCAGGATCGCGAACGACACCCCTTACGGATTGTCAGGCTACGTAACGTCGGGAAACGCCGAACGGGCTCGCCAGGTCGCCAAGCGAATTAGGTCAGGTAACGTACACATCAATGGGGCACGCCTTGATTTCAGTGGCTGCTTTGGAGGCTTTAAGCAGTCGGGAAACGGCCGTGAATGGGGAGAAGCCGGACTGGAGGAATTTCTTGAGCTGAAAGCCATCTTTGGTTACGCGGCGTCGAGGAAATGAGGCCAGGCCTCTTCTAAGCCAAGGCGCTATAGTTTGCGCATTCCGCGAACTTGTATCGAGTTGCGCCGGCCGGCTGGCCAAACTCTATATTCCTCAAACTTCACTTTCGCCCGCGACTTGGTAGTGACTCCCGTGTGGTGCTCAAGCGGAACCGGGAGAGGGCCTCTCCTAGGTTTTGTATGAACGCTTCTGAGCTGTAAACATCCGTGCCTGGTTGGAGGCTGGCTGGCGGCGCGATCGGCTCCACCTCGTCCAATTGGAACTCCCGCGCGACTGCTTCGACAGTATCAGGCTCGATGGGCAGTTTTTGCTCTACATAACCGTTGATCAGGGAATTTTCGCACAAGAGATTGATGACTCGCGGTATGCCGAGCGAGTAGAGATGTACGATCTCAGTAGCCTTTGCACTGAAAATGGGTTGACCGCTAGTGGAGGCTCCTGCGATCCGCAGCCGTTCGCAAACATAGTCATGCGTCTGTTGTTTGGTCAGTGGCCTCGTCTTGCAGCGAAGCATGATCCGCTGTCGCAACTGCCGGAGTTCAGGCAGCTTGAGTTTCTCTTCGAGTTCAGGTTGTCCGGAAAGAACAATCTGAAGAAGTTTTTGTGTTGAGGTTTCAAGATTTGTCAACATCCGAATTTCTTCGAGCACTGGAAAAGTAAGATTCTGGGCTTCGTCAATGATCAGGATGGCCGTTTCACCGGCTCGAAACCTGTCCAACAACCACTGGTTCAGCTTCATGAGGCGGTTGCTCTTTGACTGCGAATCGCAGGCGATACCGAATTCTGCGAGGACGAAGTCAAACAGCTGAACCGAGTTCATGCGGGAATTGAAGAGAAAGGCCGTTTTCCCCCGGTGCTGTTGGAGCCAATCCAGAAGCCGGTTGACCAGAGTAGTCTTTCCGGTCCCTACCTCGCCGGTCAGGCTGATGATCCCCTTCCGTGTTTGGATGCCGTATGTTAAACCCGAAAAGGCCTCCTCGAACTCCGGCGTCATGAAGAGATAACGAGGGTCAGGGTTCACATTGAACGGGTTTTCTTTCAGTCCATAGTAGGTCTTGTACATGGTTTCCTAGCGTGCTCTTTCCTGGGGAAAGATTAAGATCCGCTTTGGTTTTGCCGCGCGATTTTCATTTTTTTTGGTCACCCTGTCGTCAAGCTCTTGTTTCGCGGTAA
>QHYM01000163.1:3427-12853 GCA_003223295.1 Acidobacteriota bacterium
AAATGTTCTGGTTCGAGCTTTCCAGATAGGCCGTGTAAGCCAAGCTGAAGGTGGCATGTTGGCCCAGTGACCTTTCCAAATTGCCCCCGGTGAACCACGTGCTGTAGTGCGGCGAGTTTACTGAGCTGCTTTGTAAAATCGTGCTGTTCCGGGAGTACCCAAAATGCACCCCCCCATGCCACAGCCGAGTGAGCTGGTGATTTAAGCCACCCTGTATCTGGTCGGAAACTGCGCCAGTGAAAACCCCACTTCCTCCATTAACGCTATGGGCGTAGCCCGCCCACAGATTGGTCCTTTCCGCTGGTGTGTAGGTTAGATTCGCCGCACCAGCTCCCGAGATCCGTTGAGTCGAAGCGCCTATCGGGATACGGAATTGGGCTATATCGGGTCCGCCGAAAAGTTGCAGCGCAATTCGCCCCGTAATCTTACGTCCGTAGGCAAGTTGGACAGTATGATCTCCAATCGCTTGGGGCTCGCCGGCGAAGTGGTAGGCACTGAAGCGGTACAGAACTCCTAGAGCATCGTATCTGGATATCGCGTAATCGTAACCAACGCTGAAGATCGCATCCTTCGTGTCTATGTTTCCTGGCTCCGTGAAGCTCAGGAAACCATATGACCCGGCCAGGGTCAGTGATGTTCTGGGGCTAACGCGGTAGCCGATTTCGGTGACAAACGCATCGCTATAGCGTGGACCTAATGCTGAGTAAATGCTTTGGCTTGGCAAATAGGTGCTTTGAAGTCCAGTCGGCGGTGCACCGAGTGTCCCGCCAATTCCAGGAATCGAAAGATTTGAGCCGGCTGCAAATCCAAATTGCGTTTCGGGAAGAAACGCGAATTGATCAATGAAAGAGAGCTGCCATCTTTGCCAATTAAATTGTTGAACCAAGCCGACTTGATGGTAGTGTCCGTTTCCTACGCTGTCGTCGGTTGACATGAAGCCGCCGCCAGAATAGCTGAGATTGAGCAGTGCGTGCCTCCAAGCCTGAAGTAGGTCCAGATCCCCACCGACATAACTCGTTGAATTCCAACCCGATACGGCAGGGTTCTGGGCGCTACTAGATCGAATGAAATTCCCATATTCGAACCCCGGTACCCAGTAGCTGTGGCGCAGTTCGGGGGATCCTAGGGTGCCGCTTTGCACTCCAGTTAGTGGCCGGCTGTCGGGGAGGATTTCTTGTGAGCTGTTCTGGGTGTCGGCGTCCGAGAGTCCACCTAGTGGCGAGTACACGCGCGCCGCAGGCTTGGGGGGACCGCCGAGGTCTTGGGAAAAAAGCAAGGTGGGTGCAAACACAATTCCGACGAGCACCGCTATTATCTTCACACTCCGCCCAGCATTTCTCATTTCCTGCTCTCCATCTCTAGGGCACCACGATCACGTCGCCGGGCCGCAGCACAATGTTCAGCCCGGGATTCTTCCCGTTAATCGCTTCCTTGTAATTAAAGGGGTGCTTTAGCTGTTTTCCGTTCTCCATCCGAAGCACGTAAATGTTCTTGACGCGAGCAAACTGAGTGAACCCTCCGCTAATAGAAAGAGCCTGCAGCACGGTCATGTTTGGGAGGAGAGGAAAGGCGCCAGCACGCATGACCTCTCCAGTAACGTAAATACGGCGGCTGTTGATCTCCGCTACCGTTACCGTCACCTGCGGTCCGTTGATGTATTTGCTCAGGCCGTCCCGAATGATTCCGGACAATTCCATGGTTGTCAATCCGGCAGCTTGCACGTCATTCAAGAGGGGCAGGGTGATTTTTCCGTCGGGACGGACCGGAACGGTCCGCGTCAGTTGATCCTCTTTCCATACATCGATTTTTAGGACATCTTGCGGCCCGATCCTGTATTCCGCTTGATCCGCAGCATCTTGACTTGATGCTGCATCTGTCTGGGTCGCCGCCCCTTTGGCTGCTTCCTTCTTTTGGGATGACTGATCCTGCCTCTGAGCTTGCGAGCTTCCCGTCACCAAGCCGCCCGCCAAAATGAGTAGAATTAGAATTCTCATCGTCAACCCCCTTACCCTGACTATTTGCCCGCTTTCGTTCCTTCGACGCCCGTCTGTTTGATCTTGTACAGCAACGACTTGTAGCTGATTTGCAGCTCTTGGGCTGCGCGTTTGCGATTCCAGTGCGTCCGCTCCAGGGTCCTTAGAATCAGTTGTCTTTCCGCCTGTCGCGAAGCTGCCCGGGCCGCCGCTTTGAGCGAGAAGGTTTCGTTGACTTTTAGAACCCTGGTGACTCCATGCGCGCCTGTCGCTAGATCGGTGAGCGCCGTCTTAGGGTTTCCGAGCGCAACCATCCTTCGAGCAAGATTCCCTAGCTCTCGGATATTCCCCGGCCAGTCATGGGCAATTAGGATTTCCATTTCCTCATTACCTAACTCCGGAATCTGGCGTTTAAGTTCAAAAGTGTGCCTCGCGAGGAAACTCTCCATTAGTTCTGGGATGTCTTCCTTTCTCTCCCGAAGCGGAGGTAGACGCAAACAGACACCGTTCAGCCGAAAATATAACTCACGGCGGAACCTTCCAGATTCCATTTCCGCATCTAGGTCTTGCGAGACCGACGAGATTAACCGCAGGCGCTTCTGGCTCATTTCCAGGTCCTCGCCATCGGGTAAAAGCGAGAGCAGTACTTTCTGGCCAGCCAGCTCGAGTTCATCGACGCCATCCAGAAATAGGCTGCCCTGCACGTCCTCGTTTTTTCCGACTGTGGTTTGCAAACAGGCCTCTAGTTGAGCCCGCAGTTGTTCAGGCTCCAACGTCGCGCAGGTTAGTTTCTTCAATGGAAGGTCTCTGTGGGCCGAGAGTCCATGAATTAGGCGGGCATAGGCTTCCTTACCCGTGCCACTCTCGCCAACCAAGAGCACTGAAATCTCAGTCCGAGCAATTTGATCGACGATAGCGTTTAGACGCAGGATCGCTTCGGACTGCCCGTTGACAAAGCGAGCTTGAGAAGGCAGATATAAGCCGCGGTTTGCACTGTTCGCCATTTTAGAAGAATGGCTGTGCAAGGAGCTCTCCAAGGGAAGAAGCATGTACGCGCCCCCGGACATCTTGTATGTTCTTTATTATCAATAAATTGACTCCTCCATCTGGAAAGCATTTGCGGTTGCAGGTTGCCACAAAGCCCCAGATTTTTTCCACGAAGTGGAAATCTTTTTTCCATCCCAACCCACCTTGCCCGAGAAGCTGCCAGTTAGAGCGGGTCCGACGGGAGGCGAAGGCTTCCGATCCGGTTCGCAGGATGACTGGTCGCCGAGTAGTCTCGGAGCATTGGGCTCGGAAAGAAACGGGCATTTCTCAAAGTGGAAATGTGCTGAGGATGCTTCGCTGGCTATGGCGAGCCGAGACGTTTCGAAGATCGCAGACATAAGAGCAGATAGAGCGAGGCAACCATCAAAAGTGGTGAGGAATAGACTCCCGGCGCGCCTCCTGTAAAACGCACGGAGCCAACAGTTTGGCCAAGGGCCGATATAAGAATCGTGCCAAGTCCTTTCAGAAACATCAGGGTCGCGAAACCATAAGCAAGCGGCCTCATAAAACCGGCCCTGCGAAACGCACAAGGTGTCATCAATAGCAAGACAACATCGGCACCTAGCACGATGACAAGCCATTTCCCCAAAGTAAGATCGATCCTCGGGAACCATGAGAAATGGCCATAAAGAGTGAGAACTGTCGGATTATAGGAGCCGAGGAAATCGTGGAGCAATTCATCGAGGATGTTAACCGCAAAAGATAAGCACAGGATGAACCACGCTAGTCCCAGAGTCGGAGGTTTTAAGTTGCTTTTCCCGCCAATCATGGTCTCGTTTCCCAGGACAAAGATCAATAACTGAACCCTGCAGTTTCTTTCTCAATGCTCCGCGTGCGACGAAGAGCGCATGTTTGGAATGCTGCAACAAGAACGTAAACCTTGCAACCCGAGCGTCATGGCGGACTAGGGATGCCCTCGTAACCCCCGGAGTCGTTGAGGTAGTAATCCAAGAATACGTGTGGTAGCAAGCAGAGTTGAAGGGGCGAGCGGGGAGCGAGCCGCTCGATGACCTGCCAGGGACTCTGATGGTCTTTGTGCGAGTCGCACGAGTTTGAAGTACAGCTGGTAGGTGTGGGCTTTGGCTAGGAAGTCGCCGCGGCTGGTGAAGTCTTCCAAATCAAAGAACTCGTCTTCTTCCAACTGATGCACGGTTTCCACGTCGCTCTGATAGGTGTACGCGGCGGGCGGGATGCGCACGTGCTGGCTGTCACCGAGAGCCTTGGGGAAATCGCCCTTGAACTCGCGGCCGTTGTCGGTTTGCCAGACCTGGTCGCGGAGCGAAATGCCGTAGCGATCCAGGTGGTGCTGGACGCGGCGCAGCGAAGACCGCGCTGGCCGAAGCGCTGCGTTGTTCGGCAAAGGCCCAGAACCAGCAGCCCACTGCGGATTTCCCCGGCGGTGTACTGAATGGTGGGCGGGCCGAGTCGTTGGGCTTGTCGTCAGTAACGCGAGATATCATCGAGCAGCCATTTGCGCACGGTCGGGATGGTGGTGGCAAAGAGTCGTGCCGTGAGTTTGATGCCGCGCAGTCGGGCACTTTCCACCAGACGCAGCCGATGGTTGCAGGGGTTTTTCATTTCACGCACCAGATCAAAATAGCGGGCGGAAGCTGCCATGACGCGGCGATTCTACCTGCCGCGCATTGCCGGAAGGCGGTGGAAAAGCAATGTGACAGGGCTATTCCAGCGTCGTGGCGGACTTGACTAACCTTAAGGGGTCAGGCGATGATCATTTTCAAT
Organism: Acidobacteriota bacterium; assembly: GCA_003223295.1. Lineage (GTDB taxonomy): Bacteria > Acidobacteriota > Terriglobia > Acidiferrales > UBA7541 > Acidiferrum. The sequence goes on from QHYM01000163.1 coordinate 8,188, forward strand.
TCTTGTTCGTGTTCGCACCTGTGCTCACTGAATGAAGCAGATCGGAGCCATACTGAGAGTGCTATGTCCAAATCAATAGTGTCTATCGCCTTAGCCAACATCGAGCTGGAACCCGGCTCCATCCCGCAGGAATGGGTGCTGAGCGGCAATCCTGAAACGCGCAGCAAAGTGTTGGTGAGGAGTCATGACTGGATCGCCAACCTCGTAGTTTGGGAATGCGGTGCTGTGAGCTACAAATGGCACTACAACCAGGACGAGGCCTATCTGGTTCTGTCGGGAGAAGGCTTCGTAACAGATGATAAGGGAGTGGAGCGTCGTTTTGGCCCGGGTGACGTCGCTTACTTCCCAGCAGGGACCAATACTACTTGGCGCCACCCTGATCATTTCAAAAAGATCGCTTTCCTCAAGGAAACCGTCTTCCGTCCAGTGGGTCTTGGGCTCAAGGTGTGGAATAAACTTCTTCGAATGGTGGGACTGAAGGACAAATTAGCGATCTTGTTTGCTGTTGCTGCGATGACTCTTCGGAACTCTCGTTAATGTCCATGCCGGGATTGCTTGAGGCCGCACAATTTAGGGCTGATAGGTACTCTGAAAGACACACCCTAACCATTCCGAATTTCGTCAAGGAGCGATCAGCCGCTATGACCACAATGACTGCGAGACTGCACCCGGGAGACCTCGTTGAAGTGAAATCTCCTGAGGAAATTCTCTCGACTCTTGACACCGAGGGAACTTTGGATCATCTGCCCTTCATGCTGGAAATGATGGAGTTCTGTGGAAGGCGATTTCAGGTTTCAAAGCGCGTGGTGAAGACTTGCACTTCTGGAACAAAAGCGGGTACGAGCATGCGAGTCTTCAGGGCAGACGACGTCGTCCTTCTAGAAGGCTTGCGCTGCTCGGGCGCTGACCACGATGGTTGCCAGAAAGCGTGCATGATTTTTTGGCGAGAGGCATGGCTTCGCAAGATTGTTAATCCCGCCGTCCCGGCAAGGGTTCCAGCAGAAGGGAAAGAGCAATTGCAGTCACGGCTTAAGACCAAACGCGATTCTCAGGCGTACTTTTGTCAGGCTAGCGAAATTCTGAATGCGACCGAGCACATGCCGCGGCGGGAACGATTCACAACGTGCCTCAGTGAGATCCGAGAAGGTAACTTCAGGGTCTGGGAAATGGTCCTGACGATTGGAACATGGCTGGTTTGGAGAACTCGCAGGATACTTTTGGGTGCGTATGGTCGCGGCACCAATATGTCTACGCCGGTTGAGAGCTTGAATTTGCAAGCCGGGGAATTCGTCGAAGTGAAACCGATGGAAAAGATAACCGAGACCCTGAATAAAGCCGCGCATAACCGTGGGCTTTTCTTTTCGCCAGACATGCGGTTGCTGTGCGGCCAAAGGCAGAGAGTCGAGAAGAAGATCGAAAAGATAATCGTGGATGGAACGGGCGAGATGCGGAAGCTGCACAACACGGTTTTCCTCGAGGGCTCCTATTGCGGCTGTGCTCATGGGGCCTTTGGTGGATGTCCGCGTCGGGAATACGTCTATTGGCGAGAGATCTGGCTCCGGCGGGTTCCCAACTCGCGCTAGATGAGGGCTCTAGACAGTACCAACGAATGCGGAGAAAAGAACTCACGATTCGGGAAATCGGGCGCGCGATGTCCGCCTAGCAAAGATCTACTGGATAGGACCCGCGACTCGAAGCGAAAATATGGGTGTCTGTCTTTGTACTTTCCAAGGTCTATTCGGAATAAGGGCCTACACAAGTCCAATGATTCCTCAAGGATGTTCTGCGGAGAATTGACTCTCACGATTGACAGGAATGCTTTCCTCATAGAGAGCGTCTTAGTGATAATCTGCACGCCGACTTGCCAGTTTCGTGCAGCAACCCCTGTTATCCTGACTTGGCGTTTTATTGCGAGCGTAGATGTGTGTCATTGCCCGAGGCTCACTCTCGGGATGGTACAGAAAAAGGGGCCAAATCCCAGGGCTAGTGCGTCAAAATGGGGCGGCTTCTTTCGTTCCGAGAGGAAACACGAATTTCAATTGAGTCATTCATCAGGAGGCAATCATGCCGTCTGCCCACTATGAAACCGTCGCAAGGTACCTGCAGGAAAGCGTGAAGTCCCTAAGCGATGCTTCGGGCGAAGTAAAAGCAGAAAACAGGGCGGTTTGGAACATTTGCAACGCTATTTTCGCTCTGAGCGACGCGTTGCAGGATGAGTTTATTTGTCTTAATACGCGACTCAATTTCCTGGAGCAGCAACTTAATCGCCAATCTTAAATCGTCTGTAAACCAACCTGCTTGGCAGAAATTGGTGGCAAGACTTTCTCTCGCTTGCCTCAGGTCTTAAACTTTCAACCGAGGCCAAGCAATCGCCCAATCGAAAAAACATCTCTGAGTCCATGCAACTCTTAATTACGCCTCAAACTTTAGCTAGGGTTTTGGTTGGGCTTCTTGGTAGGGCCAAGGCTTGCGGAGAACAGCTAGAGTGTGAAGATGAGGCAAGTACTTGTACCGTGAGCATAGAGCTTTCCAGAATTGTCAAAAAGTCGGCCTTCTGCCGTAGCGATCCGCTTTCCTGCAGTAATGACTTTTCCTTCCGCCCGCACCTCGCCAGTGTCAATCGTAATCGGTCGGACATAATTGATTTTGACTTCTAGCGTTGCGTAGGTGTGTCCGGGTCCAAGGGTGGAGTGCACGGAGCATGCCATACAAGAATCGAGCAGTGCGGCGATATACCCGCCATGAGCAGAACCGAGTGGATTGTAATGGTCAAAGCTCGGAATGCCGGCGAACACTGTGTGCCCTCGCTCTACTTGTATTAGGCGAAAGTTCACCCCTGTTCATTCGCCCTCCGGCAAGAATCTTTGTGCGGATTGTCGAATTCGATTCGGCGTCGCAGTGCAGTTTCCCCGCAGATGGTACCAGGGAAGAATGAAACAGTCACCGCTTGCTGAGACCTTCCCTTTGCCGTCCCAGATTTAGGACGTCTTCCTAGCTAAGACGTTCGCTGTTGGTAAAACCCTTGGATCTTGCAATTCAGTGATGCGGTCCTAAGGCCAGTCGCACCATACAGATGGGTAACGCGGCTCCAATCGCGAACTCGAAGGAGCGTACGGAAACCAGACGAAAGCATCGACTATTCGGGTTTGGAGAACTATCATTCCCTCCCGACAGTGGAGGCTACTCCGATGGCCCGGCATGTAACCACGCCTCACTATGGCAACGCCGTATTACTGCAACCCCGGTCATCGCTGTGTCAAGCCGACGAATATACGTCCTGGGCTACCTCAAAGATAAGTCGCTCTGTTGACATTCTCGCTACAGTCATGAGAATTCGCAGTCGCAAGTTCCTGGGAATAGTTGTTTGCCATGGAGACAGGAGGAGCGATGACCGAAGTCGGACTCCTGCCCTTCGCGCGGATCGCCCCGCAGGTCTCCAAAGCGGCACTTCCGCGCTACCGCAGCCGGTTTCGGCAAGCACCAATTTACACAGCCCCAGTTGCTGGCGATCCTCTGTCTCATGCGCTACGAGGACTGGACCTTTCGCGAAACCGAAATGCAGCTCCACTTGGAAACATTTGTACTACTACGGGTTGACGGACCTGCATGCGCAAGCTGCGGCCCGGTGCCCGAGCCGAGAGCTAAAAAAAAACAGTTCTTCGTCAGTGTGTTTCGAAATTCGGCAATTCGGCGCATTGTGAGTCGACCACCGATCGATTGAGCAACAGGTTTCTGTGTTCGACCAAGGTTAGGACGCAGCGGTCATCACGAAGATCGACAACGGGGTTTATTCTAAAAGTGCCACGGTTGGAAGAAGTTCGGGAAGTAGGTTGCGGCAGGAGGTCGCATGGTGAGTCGATTAATGGGAGTCAACTCAGAGGACGGTTCCCCGCAAGCTATTTGGCGTGTGATTGCGGCCTCGGCCGCTGGAACAATGATCGAGTGGTACGATTTCTACATATTCGGAAGCTTGACCGCAGTCCTCTCGTTGAAGTTCTACCCTCCAGGAAATGAAACCTTCGCCTATATCGCCTATTTGGCCACATTTGCCGTAGGATTCGTTGTGCGGCCATTCGGTGCTCTGTTTTTTGGCCAGATCGGTGATCTCGTAGGGCGCAAGTACGCTTTTCTTGTCACCCTGTCCATCATGGGCGGGGCCACGGCGCTGATTGGTCTGCTTCCGACATTCAACACAGCGGGTTGGTTTGCTCCTCTTGCCCTCATTGTCATTCGTACCCTCCAAGGGTTGGCTGTAGGGGGTGAGTATGGGGGGGCTGCCGTGTACGTGGCTGAGCATGTTCCGGATAACCGACGAGGTCTTTACACTAGCTTCATCCAGATTACCGCAATGCTTGGGCTGTTTGTCTCCCTGGTTGTGGTTTTGCTGCTGGAACAGTCGATGCCTCGGGAGGCTTTCAATGCATGGGGCTGGCGGCTTCCTTTCTTGCTCTCACTTGTCCTCATCTGTGTATCATTTTATGTTCGATTAGGGATGAAGGAATCACCGATTTTTGCCAGGATCAAGAGCGCCGGCAAGAGTTCCACGCAGCCTCTGAAAGATGCATTTACGAAATGGGAGAACCTCAAACAGGTTCTGACCATACTCTTCGGCGCCACTGCAGGGCAGGGTGTTATTGCGTATACGGGTCAGTTTTATTCCCTGTTT
>QHYM01000481.1:0-1656 GCA_003223295.1 Acidobacteriota bacterium
CGATCAGGTGGACCCGCTGCTCTCTGATTTCACGATTCTTGGCGACGATGGCTAGACGAAGATCACGGAAATCTTTATATAAACGTCGTGGGCTGCTCAGCCCGACAGAAGTGGCCACAGTTCGAAGCGTGGTGACAGCATCCTTATTGAGTGCTTCAACGAGTGCTTTTTCAACGCAGTCGCGCGGTACTGGCATTACGTGTGATCGACGCCGGGAAACTTTCAACGTAGCTCGTCTCCTGGTTGCGATCTGACGGCAGAGTTCCGGGAATCGATGGCGTAGCGACGCATCTGCGCGATAACCCAGCTGGTTGGCGAGCACCTGCAGCGGCGCGGGAGTAGCTGCCTGAAGAGCCGTCTGCAAGGCTTGTTCGACGATGCTACTTGGGACGCGATGGTGTACATACCACAAAAGTCTCTGCTCGCTCTCGATCGGTTCAGCCAGAGCACGAATTAGGGAGACGTTCCGGGTGCGGCAAAACACAACCAGTGAGTCGATTCGCGGGATATTTCTCCATCGAACGCGATTTCGGGTGCATGGGCTTGCGGCCAATAGATCAGCAACCATTCCCGCCGTCCGCAGTTGTTCGGCTAGGTCATGGTTAACAGCGCCGACTTCGTGCACGCGTCCCAGCCACGACTGGCATCGTGAACAGTGGCCTGGACGAGATTTGGAGGAAAACACATACTGCGTCCGGCGGCACACAGAGCACGACAAGTCGAGCGGTTTCCGGTGATGGTGGCAAACAGTGACCTGTGCCTCGCCAAAACGTCGTACACCTGCAAAATGAATGACTTGGCGCAAGGCTCGATTCGGACTTTTCCGCTAAAATTCTTGCCATGATCGTGTCGCTCCGACATTTCCTCGGCTGGTTGGTCAGCGTTTTCCGTTCCCGAGAGGACCTCGTCCTCGAAAACCTGGCTCTCCGTCGGCAATTGCTCGCCCTGCACGCGCAACGACCTCGCCGTCGATTGACTGCCCTGCACAAGCTGTTCTGGGTTGCGTTGAGAACGTTCTGGTCCGGGTGGAGGAAGCCTCTCGTCTTGGTCACTCCTAGAACCGTGGTGAACTGGCATCGAGCGGGGTTTCGTTTGTATTGGACGTGGGTCTCCAGAGTCTCGCGCATTCACGGCGAACTTCTCAAGCTCGGTTTCGATCTCTCGGAAAGGAGTGTCTCGCGATGGATCCGGCGAGCTCCGAGAGATCCAGATCCTGTGAAACGATGGCTGACGTTCCTCAGAAACCATCGCGAGGCAATTGCCGCGATGGACTTTTTCACCGTCCCAACGCTCACTTTTGGTGTTCTGTACTGCTTTTTCGTCATCGGCCACGACCGGCGGAAGATCCTGCATTTCAATGTGACGCGAAATCCCAATGCACTTTGGGTTGTGCAGCAATTGAGAGAAGCATGGGCCTACAAACAGCCGCACAGATTCTTGCTATTCGACCGCGACGCAAAGTTTGCAGCCGAGGTGGTTTCGGCTGTGAGGGACATGGGAAGCGAGCCAACTCGAACGGCCTTTCGCAGTCCGTGGCAGAACGGTGTTGCGGAGCGCTGGGTGGGAAGTTGCCGACGCGACTTGCTGGACCATGTGATCATCCTGAATGAGCGGCATCTCAAACGGCTGATGTCTTTCTACCTGCACTATTATCAC
>QHYM01000481.1:1705-2325 GCA_003223295.1 Acidobacteriota bacterium
CCAGAGCTATTTTCTGATGACCAAGCGCATCTCCTTGTAGCCCGACCAAGGCACAGTTCACTTTTTCTGCGAGTATCTTTCGCCGGTCGACGAATCAGCCTGCAGTCCCAAACCGAAGAGCTTGCGCTAAGCAGAAAGAAATCTTTTTCATGTCGGGCACAACGAATTGGCGACCGACGAGGTGGAAAACTGATCGAAGGTAAAGGCGTGACACCGAGTGTTCCAGTCGAACTGTTGCCGGAAGACCTTCTATATAGGTGCGCATAAATAAATCGACATCAAGGGAAAAATGAGCGATGATGGGCGATATGCGCCCAACTTTTGCCAAAGGAAACAGGGCCACCATCTCCAAGCTGTTGGAACTTCGACGCCAAGCGCAGAAGGATAAGGAGCCGCGCCTAGTCTTCCGTGTCCAGGGAATTCTGATGAGCCTGGAAGGGCACACCACGGGAGAAATTGCCAACCACTTGAAGGTGCATCGCAGTACGGTTGCGCTGTGGATCGATCACTGGAACCGGCATGGTCAGGAAGGCTTATGGGAGGGACATCGCAGCGGGCGGCCTAGCGGCCTAGACCCGGAGGAACGAGAGAAACTGTGCGACATTTTAGACAGCGGTCCG
>QHYM01000164.1 GCA_003223295.1 Acidobacteriota bacterium
GACAGTTCCAGAGATTTTTCTTCGGGCTGATCACCAGACTCGGCGAGTGGTCTTCGTGGAAGGGACACAGACCGATCAGGTCCGCGCCGTGACGCACGAGCTTCACCCCGCGCGCTTCGGCCAGACGTTCGAGAGAGACTTCGCGCTTGAGCCGCTCGACCTCTTCCTCCTCGATCCGCGCCACCGAACCTCCTTTCTCGCTATTTTCGGTTTCTTTCCCGGAACCCTGTCAAGATGATTTTTGCTGTTCTTTTTCCTTTTCTATCTGTAGCATGTTGTACAGTAAGATGCTGTTTCAAGAGTTTTCTCTTACCGGAGCGATTTCCACATGGACCCGTACACTCAACCCATGGCGAAAAAATCCAGACTGAAGCTGATGCCGGTGGATTTCGACAAGGAGTCCCTGGGGGAACGTCTCGCGCGGATTCGTGAAGAACGAGGCTTAACGCAAAAGGAAGTAGCCGATCGGACCGGACTTATCCAGGCCCTGGTTTCCGATTACGAACGTGGCAGGTTACGGCTCGCTGCCGACATGATCGTACGCTTTTCCGTGGCCTTGGGGATCACCACCGACGAACTGCTCCGACCGAAGCTCCGCAAGACCGCCCCGCCACGGAAGATCAGCCGCAAGGTGCTGCACCGCCTGGAGCGCATTGAAAGCCTGCCGCCCTATAAGCAGCGCGCCCTGCTCACCACCATTGACAGCTTCCTCCGGGCTATGTGACAAGGGAGAAGAGGAAGGTTTATGGCCGACACCAAAGAGCACGCCCATGAACTGATCGACCGGCTTCCGCCGACGCAGCTCTCCGCCGTCGTGGGCCTGCTCGAAGCCATGCTCGATCCCGTTTCTCGCACCATCGCCAACGCCCCCGTGGAAGAGGAAGAACTCACGCCTGAAACGGCTGCGGCGCTGGACCGCGCCCGTGCTTCGCTCGCTCGTGGTGAAGGCATTCCACACGATGAAATTTTGCGCGAGTTCGGCCTGAAGAAGTGACCGAACCGCCCGCGCCCGAGCGCATTGCCGTCCTGTGGTCACCGGAGGCCCGCGCCGATCTCCGCGCCATCGACCGCGAACCGGCCATGCAGATTCTTTACTGCTTGGACCGCTATCTGGCCAGCCACACCGGCGATGTAAAAAAACTGAAGCCTCCGCTCACCGGCTTTCGTCTCCGCTGCGGCGATTACCGGGTCTTCTTCGATCTGAAAAACAACGAGGCCATCGAAGTCACTGCTGTCCGCCATCGCAAGGAAGCTTACCGCTGACGCGCGCTCCGTTCGCCCTTCATAAAATGCTTCTCGAATAACTCCTTGGCCCGCTTCGCGCCCTCTTCCGTCATCACCACCGATTTCGCCTTGCTCTTCGGATCCGAGATGTAGCCCTTTTCGTGCAGACGATCCATGGCATCCCAGTCGTGCGATTTCCACGCTCTCGCTCCATACTGGTCCTCGTCGAACATGGTCAGGTACAACAGCGCCAGCACCATCTCGTCCACTTTGTCCTTGTCGTATTCCATCGCCGACCTCGCGCGTCACGATGGTAGCACCTGAAAATGAGGAGAGGCGTCAGCCTCTCTTGGCGGGCACACTCCCGAAGCGAGAGCAGCAGTCAAGGGCGAACGAAGTGAGCCGCCAGCGGGCTTGACCCTTGACGGCGGCGAGAGCGGAGGGAAGTTGTTTTTTGCGTTGGTGGGGATGGCGAGATGTGCGGCGCGTGCCTTTTTTCCCTTTAGCCGCCGCGCTTTGTTTTCAACAAGTTCCCGTATAGGAAGCGCGCGGCGCTCTCCAGCGCCGGAAATTTCCTAAGTCTCTGATTTCTGGATGGTTCCTATACAGCAACCAAAGTTGCTGTGCAGCACCCTTTCTGGGGTGACGTGTCATACCCACCCCCGGCGCAGCAGCGCCGCTCTTCCGGGCGCTCCTCGTTAACGCGCCTTGGCAGGCTCTCTGGCCCGCCTCAGAGCACGACGGAAGCGGTCACCAGCCGCGCCATCCAACCATGCGCTTCGGCTTCGTTCGGCTGATCCGGGCGCGCTTGATTAGCTCGGGGATTAAATACGACGCTTTGGCACCGTCGAGCGGTCGCACAGGGATCAAATTGGACACGGCAACGATCAGGATGTAATAGCCGAGGACGCCGATGGCCACATTCACAGCATCGGATCGCGTGAACCCGAAGATCGTGACGAACGTCACCAGCGGCACCGCAACCACCGCCTGAACTGCAACTCCACCCCAGGCGATCAGGGCGTCGTCGTAGCGGGACCACGGTTGCCGGAAGCACACGCAGCCGCGGATCGGATACAGCTCGATAGCAGCTAGTTTGCCGAACGAATCGAACGTATAGGTTTGCGCCAGCGCCCCGGCTGCGTTCGAGAGCGACGTGACTGTGCCCAGGCCGTCCGCGTCGTAGTTGCTTGTCGTGGAGGACCGGAGCATCGCCAACGGTTCGTCGATTCTTGGGTTTGAGTGTACCGAGCAACGACTGCGCCGCTCGCGTTCGTCTCCTCGATCAGGTTGTCCTTGTCGTACGCATAGATACCTGTCGTGCTGGAAGTGGATTTCTCGATTCTTCTGCCGAAGGGATCGTATTTGAAGCTATCAGTACCAACCATTTCCGACAATGTACCCGCTAGCGTCGCATGACACTGGCTCGCCTTTTATTTCGTCAAACCGCTTTTCTGTTACGTTCACCCTCCAAGCCAAACGAGGGGACACAAACCTCTTGTGGCCTCGTCGGTTGCCGCCCAACCCGACCACGTGTCCCCATCTCGTTCGACCTTCGCTATTTACATGGCACTTAAAGAGTGGGATTTCCTCGCCCTTGCGCAAGCTCGTTAAGTCGAGGGTTGAGTCGACAATTCCGCAGTATTTGGGTGGTAAAGATTTTTCCAATAGAAACACCGCAATCACATCATCGCGCTCCATGTATTCGATTGAGTGTTCCTTTTTATCATCCAAATAGACGCCAAATTGTTTCGGGAACTCACCCTGCAGATCGCATATATCACGGCCAGGCAGAGATGTAATTCCTGCGGATGTGAACGGTACGCTTCGGCCGGTAGTCTGTCCTGACGAGGCCGCACCAACAAACGGAAGGGCCACTCCGAGTAATAAAACCACGCCGTTCTTCACAGTTGGATTCTTACTCATCGACTCACGCCCTTTCCTCTAAGGTGCATACGGCTGAATTCCAGGGGCGAAGCGAGGCCGTCCGCCAGGAACGGTGTTTTCTTGGAAATGAAATGTGTTCCCGGATTCCCGGGGTCATTGTTTTCTTCTTGTCCGTATCCGTTCGGGAAGCACTTTAAGAAGCATGCCTCCACCTTGTCTCTTGATAGCTTCGGGTTGCTGTTTCGTCCGACATCACAGGCTTCTCCCTTGGAATGAGAGCTGTTGGGTTTGCTTCGATTCCCGCGCCCACCGGTAATTACGGTGTCAGACTTGCACTGCTGATCAAAGCAGTCTAACGCCTTCTTCAGGCCCGGTGTGAAATTGCAGTTAACGTTCGCGGCACAATGCCATAAGCCAAAGGGATCAATCAAAACAATCGGGCTATTCGCCGCGTAGTCGTAAAAATTTGTCCCAGCCCCGAAGTCAAATGGATCCTCGCTCAGGAAGCGCCCACTCGTCTGGTCGTAGTATCTGGCGCGGTAGTAGTAGAGACCTGTGGCGTCGAGCTCGCGGCCAGTGCACGCGAAGCTGTTGGTCGTTGCCGCGCCGCTGGTTGTCGTGTTGCCGAACGGCTCAGACGTGTATTGCGTTTGGAGCGTCCCACTGGAATCCGTTAGTGCAGGCGTGCTGCCAAGTGCGTCAGTCAGGAAACTCCGCGCACTGGCGGAGTCTGTCCGTTGAAAGACTTCGTCGATTCCGCCGCTCAATAAGTTCGCTGTCGGCGTCGTGCCCGAAAGTTCCTGCACGGCGTTGGCACCGTCGTAGAGAAAACCCGTTTGCGTGCTCAGCACTGTCTTGCTCGTGCGGCGGCCAGAAGCATCGTAAGAGAAGTTCGCCGTGTTGCCCGAATCAATTTGGCTTAAGCGATTCCGCGCATCCCAGGTGTCGCTATGCGTTCCGTCGCTCGTCATGTTTCCATTGGCATCGTTGAACGGTTGTTTAAGCGGGATGCGGACAATAGACAGCGCCGTACTACCATTCGCGCCGTTCGTTCACCGTCTGGACTTTGTGAACCAACCTGCACGCTTGCCGACCACAAGCAGGATAACGGCACAGGCGACTGAAACAGGCCCCATGTCATTTTCGATAAAATTCCATCGGCCAAGTTCCTTCTCGTTGACGTACACCCAGTTTCCGTACTGCGGACCCCGCATTCGATATATCCTGCCTATTTCAGGTTGAGGAGACCGCGGCATAAACATCGAGTAGTAAGAAAGTAGAATAAATCCCCCCAAAACAGTCACAATTGGGAGACCTCCAAGTAGCCCAATTGTGAGTATCCTGAAAATCTTGCTGCCTGTGACCCGCTGAATTAGGCTCATGTCGTCAGATATATCTGGAACGCACTACGCCTGGGACAAGTCATAGGGTTTCCAGCACTGCCTTCCTCTCCAGTATGAATGCTGCTGTTAAATGGAGTAGTCAATTGCAGGACGTTTTCCTTCCGAAGATCGGCGTGATGTGGGTGACGGTGATGTCATCGAAGGCCTCCGCACCGCCTCCGACCCCTACGCTCGCGCTTCCACCAATGATCGGCGTTCCGTCGCTTTCAAATCCGGTGTAGCCGCTAATACCCCCGCCCGCCAGGGCCTCCACGTTTCCTCCTACCTTCGCAAACGGACCACCGAAACTGCAGACCGTTCTTCCACTAGAAGCCCCTCCAGTCAGACTCAGTGACCCGCTTAGCCCGGTGTTGACTGCCGCCCCGCCACCGATGGTGTTATAAATTGCGATGTTGCCGCTGAAGTCGAAGACTAGACCTCCGGTGTAGTTGAAGAAGTTAACGCCTTCGAACGAAAGGCTTATGTTGCCCCCGATGTTTACAGTCGTACGTCCCAATGGATCCTTTTTATTGATGGGGCTATTCAGCGCGTATGAGTAGAAGTTTGGTGAGCCGCCGCGCAATCGGATTGGATCTTCGCTCATGAACCTCTGAAGGGAGGGGTTGTAGTATCTGGCGCGATAGAAGTCGAGGCCGGTAGTGTCGAGTTCGCGGCCAGTATAAGCGAAGCTGTTCGTTGTGGACGCACCCGAAGCCGTTGTGTTGCCAAAGGGCTCGAACGTGTACTGGGTTTGGACCGCGCCTGTCGAATCGGTCAGCGTCAGGGCGCTGCCAAGTGCGTCGGTCAGGAAGCTCAGCGCACATGTAGGATGAGCGCGAAATGTTTTTCGTCCGCTCCATTGGAGCCGGCGGAGAATCATATACATTTCTGCGCGGGAGCAGGTCAATGCCGATCACTTGGTGTGGGAAATGTTGGAGATACAGCCGGATTGTTTCTTGATCCAGACGGCGAAAGTCCCGCCGAACTGCCCCTTCGGTGCAGAGCCGCTCACCAGCCAATATCCTTTTTCAGGTGATGACACCGTGTACGGTCGCTGCGCCTCTACTTGCCGCTCACCGTGTAGGGGAATCAGCACGGCTTCAGCGATGCGGATCGCAGTTGCCTCGTCTGGAACATAGTCAGGTCTGGAATCGGCCCTTGACAAAAATCGAACACTTCCAATCGCAAGTAAAACGATGAGAACGAAGACGGCGAGCAATACCTTCCTCATGATTTTCCCCCTCAGGTCAACCACAGGCACATTGTCTTCCCGTCAGGACATGGTCACTTCCTCCACGTAGATGTCCTGGGTTGGGAATGTATTCGCGCACGGTACCCTTA
>QHYM01000101.1 GCA_003223295.1 Acidobacteriota bacterium
AACGGGGCAAACATCTCCGGCGCCACATCCTCGAGCTACACCACGCCGGCAACAGCGACTTCCGACAGCGGCTCGACTTTTCGTGCAGTGATCACCAATTCGGCGGGCACAACAAACAGCAATGCCGCCACCCTGACGGTAAACGCAGCAGCGGTGGCGCCGGCGATCACCACGCAGCCTGCGAACCAGACAGTGACCACGGGGCAGACGGCGACATTTAGCGTTGTGGCGAGTGGCACAGCGCCGCTGAGCTATCAGTGGCAGAGGAACGGGACGCCGATCACCAGCGCGACTGCAGCCACCTACACGACTCCTGTGACAACCATCGCTGACATTGGGGAGCAGTTCACCGTAGTCATCAGCAATAGTGCCGGGAGCGTGACCAGCTCCGCCGCATCATTGACTGTCACCCCTGCGCTGGCTGTGGCATATGCCTTCAACGAAGGGAGCGGAAGCACCGCGGCCGATGCCTCTGGAAACGGGAATACAGGAACCTTGTCCGGTCCCTCCTGGACAACCACGGCGCGCTACGGAGACGCCCTTTCCTTCAATGGAAGCAGCGGGGACGTCGAGGCCGTCAATTCCACCTCTTTAAATCCGGGAACGGCAGCGACCTTCTCGGCCTGGGTGAATTTGCTAGGCGCCAACAGCGACATTTCCTCGGTCATCAACAAATGGAGCCAAACCGCCGATGATGAGTACTTGTTCGGGCTCGACTCAGGCAATCGGCTGACCTTTGCCTGGCAGACAACAGGCGGGAATGTTTGGGGCCAGCCATCCTACAACATCGTCACCGGTAACGCCCAAATTCCCCTAGGCACATGGACCTACATCAGCGTCGTTAGGAATGGCCCCGCGATCACGTTTTACATCAACGGAAATACGGATGCGACTTTCAGTGCTGCGGCGGATAGCAATCCCTTCCGCAGCGGGATCAATTCGTTGCGGATCGGTGGGCAGAGCCGAGGCAGCCTGGCGCGCGTTTTGAATGGGACGATTGACGAAGTGCGTATGTACAACCAGGCGCTGACCGCAGCGCAGATTCAAAGCGACATGAACACGCCCATCGCCGGTAGCGCCTTGCCCGTCCCACCCTCAATTATCATGCAACCGGCGAGCCAGACGGTCGCGGCCGGGCAGACGGCAACCTTTTCTGTCACCGCAACGGGCACTGCTCCCCTTGCTTATCAATGGCAGAGGAGCGGCACAGCAATCAGTGGGGCAACGTCAGCGAGTTACACAACCCCAGCCACTACCACCGCAGACAACGGCACACAGTTCGCCGTCGCGGTCAGCAACTCGGCGGGTAGCGTCACCAGCAGCGCTGCCACCCTGAGCGTGAATACCCCTACCTACCTGCTCAGCGCCAGCCCAACAAGCTTGAGCTTTGGCAGCGTAAATACGGGTGCCAGTAGCACTCTTGCTGTGACACTCACGAACTCCGGCAATTCCAACATCACGATTTCCACCGTCAGCGTTTCCGGCGCAAGTTTCAATGCCAGCGGCGTGCCCGCCGGAACGATTCTAAGTGTCGGCCAAACCGCGACTTTGCATGTGACCTTTGCTCCCTCTACTGCGGGAAGTGTGACAGGCAGCGTGTCAGTTGCGAGCAGCGCCACGAACTCTCCAGCGACGATTGCTCTCAGCGGCGTTGGCGTCACACCAACGAAAGCCCCGTATCCGGTTTGGGTACAATCCAGCTTGCTCCGCGCGGGCAAGACCGATGCCCCTGGCACCACCTCCTCGATTGTGCTGTCCGGCGCGCGTGGGGAAACTGTGGATACGCAGGTCATCGTTCAGGGGCCGTCTGGTGGCCTGACCAACGTGAATGTCAGCGCCTCCGCTCTGACTGGTCCCGCCGGGGCAAGGATTCCAGCATCCAACGTTACTCTGTATCGCGAGTACTACATCACCATCACCGGTACCGCCAGCTACGGCGGCGGCAGCAACCCGCCCTTGGGCTCCGGCACCTACGCCGAACCACTCATTCCTTTCAATGATCCCGAGACAGGAGCGTCGCTGTGTGCAACCACTGCAGTCCTCAAGGCCTGTAATGCCACAGTTGGCGCGGGCCAGAATCAACCTTACTGGATCGACATTTCCGTCCCGCACGGGGCTACGACCACTCCGCCGGGAACCTATACGGGGACCATCTCTGTCACTGCGGACCAGGGCACGGCCACGATCCCGGTCACCGTGACGGTGTGGAACTTTGGGCTTCCGGCGCAGCCTTCGGAACTGTCGCTGTGGACGCTGTGGCCACCAGCTGCCGGCACCTTAACCACCTTGGACCAAGCACTTATGCGCAACAAAGTCATGGGCTGGTACGATGTTGCCGCCAATGCAGCTTCAGACGTCAGCAACTTCGGACTCAACCGCTCTGGCCTGGACGGTTACTACTACCTAGGCATTCAGTGCAACGGCTCTTACAGCAGCCTACCTACCACAAGCCAAATCAATGCCGCAGCCGCCAATTTCCCAGCGGGGCTTGGGTTGGACTTCTACGTTGCGGACGAATTGAGCGGTTGCACCGCTGATTACACGCCCCTCAAAACCATGGGTCTCAACGCTCACGCCGCCAATCGAAGCGTCAAGACCATGATTAGTGTTAACGCTCCCGACCCCAATCTTTACAATGAAGGTGACGGCCGCAGCGCCATCGACCATTGGGTGGTACTGGATTCTATGCAGCAGTGGCCCAGTCTGCCATTTAGTGGTGGCGGAAGCGACCTGTGGAGCTACGTCAGTTGCAACACCGGCTTCGGCAACACTCCGGAATGGATGGTCGACTATCCGCCAGTCAACGAGCGCATTCAGGCAGGATTCTTGAACTGGACGCAAGGTGCCACAGGGATCCTGTACTATCGTGCCGACGGCTGGACCGCCGGAAACGCGATCGGCAGTTGGAACAATGTGGATACCACCGCGTGTGGTGCCGGCCTTGGCAGACCAGGCGACGGAATCTTCGTTTATCCGCCTGCTCCGATCGCTTCGACGGAATCTGCTCCCGGGATTCGTCTGAAAGCCATTCGTGCCGGCATTCAGGACTACGAATACGCCCAGATTCTTAGGAACCTTGGCCAAGTAACGTTCTTGAATTCCATCATCGTGCCCATCGCCACAAGCTGGACCAATTGGACCCACAATCCAGCTGCTCTGGAAAGCGTGCGATTGCAGCTGGGCCAAAAACTCGATCAAGTTGCGCCACCTGGCTTCTGAGAAATTGAAGAAGCCAGGATCGGCGTAAGTCGTAGCGGCACGAGATCAGCTTGCTTCGTGACCTGCGCACCAAAATCTTGTCGCGAATCTCGCTTGCGTGGGCTCGGTGTATTTTCGAGCTTTGAATCGCATACATCTTCAACAGCCAGTTGGCTTCGGAATTCTTTGGCAAGCTGACCCATAGTCAAGCATTTCACCTCTCCATTGCGTACCAAATTGCCGAGTTCCTGGAGAAAACGCGCTACCACATTTTCAAGTCGCGGCCACTGAGCGTAAAGATTCTCCGGGTGAAACCAGACATGAAAGACTCCACCGCTTCGACGGACCCGCTCTAGCCCTTTTGTGAGCCGCCGCAAACGGCTCGCGTCAGGTATGTACTTACGCCAGCCAGCAGCATAGCGGATCATGAGAGAACCCGGAATGGAGACGAGCCCTTCTTTCAACGAAGGTTCGATCATGCGCGGCCACAGTCCGATGAAATCTGCCCACACCATCGCAATAGATGTAAGCGTCCTGTTTGTACAGCGTAGAGGGGTTTCATCGACATCGCGGAAGCAATCGAAACCCGCATCCCGCAGCTCACGGAGATAAGCGACTAAGTTGCGCGGGAATACGAAACTCGCTGGCGCAATACCAAGCTCTCGCGCCACCTTCGCACAATAACGGTATTCCGCAACTGCGCGTTCCCGTGTCATAGCGCGCAGGCCAAAGGGGGCGTGCGAAAAGGAATGAAAACCGATTTCCTGCTCCGGTTCAGCTTTCCTAATCATTTCGACCAGGCTCGCGCCGAACCACTCGGGATGAGTCTCTTCATTGCCTTGTTTGGGAACATAGCTAAACCACGGCTTGGAAAAGTGAGGATAATTGACTTCTGGCAACCCGGAAACGTCAGGTAACGAGGACCTCATCATTGCACCAACCACAGCCCAAGTTGCAGATAGTCTATTGCTCGTGAGGTGATTCAACAAACGTGGTGCGCCGACGTCGTGGGTCCAGCGCGCCATTTTCACCACATCGGCATCGTAAGCGAGGTCGAAGGTGCCCCAGCTAAGCTCGAGATCCAAGCTAATCACGACCGTGGGGGTGGTCATCTGCGTTCCAATTTTAGTTTTCGTGGAGTGTCAGGGATATTGAATGAATGGCGTCCCGCGGATGCTTATCGAGTTGCGCCTGAATTGCTACTCAGCTTTTCAGCTCTTAGGGCGATAACGCCGCGTAGAGCCTTATATCTGTTGTGAAGATGTTTGTAGAGAAATAAAGGAAGATCCGAAAGTCCGGGCAGAGGATCATCTAAAGCCATGACGGCAAACTCGATTGGTCTATGCAGGGAGCTCAAATACGCTCGCAAGCTCAGACGACCGCGAAGAATTTCCTGAATCGCGGAAGGAACATCCGTGCTCATGCGGACCCAGCGAACGCCCATGCGACCTGTTTGTCTCTGCACTGGCTTGCCTTTCATCATTTGCCACAGCAGATAGGGAAAATCTACGCCTGCGCGGGTGCCTAGTGTCGCCCAGGTCCAAAGCCTCGGATTGATGTCGAGAAGCTTGTAGCGCCCGTTTCTGGCGTCAAATTTGTACTCCACTTCAACCAATCCGGTGTATCGAATGGCGGCCAAGAGACGCCGCGAAGGCCCTACGATTTCAGGGAGGTCGAGCGTTTCAACAAAGGAACTCGAATAGCCAAAGTCGATGGGAAACTGGCGCGTGCGACGCGCCGTGAGAGAAGCGATAGGTTCTCCGTCGCAGCAGAGCGCCGCGTAGGAGAATTGAGATTCGCCCCCGCCCGGAATCAACTCCTGAACAACAATCAAATCGGGAGGGACCAGTTCTACGGCTTCATAGTAACGTGCGAAGAGTTCCTCGCGATTTGCCGCTGGCCAAGCCTTGTCCGCGGTAAACCGGTTCATGATCTCGTGAGTGGCAGGCTTAAGAATGACCGGAAAGTTCAGCGCATCCACATTTACGCTGACCTCTTTTCCGGGATAGAAAGTCAGCGGGAAATCAACCTCTTGTTCGGCCGCCAACTGATAGGTGAGACGCTTATCGTAGGCCCAGCGCAGGACATCCCACGCTGGTGTCGATACTCGGAATCGGCGCGAGAGCACAGAATGGAACTTTGAGAGTAAAGCGGCTGACTCGTCGCTGGTGGGAAATAAGACCCATCCGTCAAGCTGATACCGTTCGGCGAGTTCCAGTAAATACGCCGCTTGTGCTTGGCCATCTCCGGTAAGCCAAGGAAGGGTTCGCTGGGTATAACGGGAGCAGCTGGCGAGCCTTATGTTCGCCGGGGTCGTAACCCAAACTGGTATGCCGTGACGCCCCAAGCTTCTCGCGATCGAGAGACCGTTGAGGTTTCCCCCGATTACCAGTGCGCCTGTAGCTTCAGTCATTTGAAGGAGACTCGAGAGCAGCGAAGAACAAAGGGCTACGCTTTGTTTGCATCCAGAGGGAGTTATCCGGCCTCAGCGATGAGTGAACCAGTGACGGGAACTTGATTAACAGCCGCTTTTCCGGCAATAGAACGAAGCAATGAACGGGAAGTGTAATGTGTGCCGACGACGAATTGCATCAAAGGGCCGAAGCTCCAAATGGATGGCGCTCCAAGAATATGCAAACCCGGTACGGACGTTTCGAATCCTTCGCGCAGCCGGGGATATCCTTCAAAGCGACTGATGGAACGCGCCAATTCCGGAGAGAAGAAGCTGTATTTGGTGACATCCACGCGATACCCAGTTCCCAGAAGAACGTGGTCGACGGTCCGCTCGCTCCCGATATCAAGCTTTACCCTCACTCGCTCCCCAACCGCGGCAGCGGAAACAACGGAGCGTCCTAGTTTTATCGGCACATTCTGAAGCCTCGCGACCAGCCAGCGAGCGCCGGCCGGCCGGATAGACCTTTTCCGGAGCCAGTCCTGAACCGCGCGAGGAAAGCGTCTAACCAAGTCAGGCCGTGCCACAACCTGGCTAATGCCTGCGGGACCAACGTCAGTAGATGCGTAGAGGATCTTCGACAGCTTAGGGCCCAGTCCGGCATGAATCGTTCTGGAAACCAATCCCCCAAGCCAGTTAATCCCATGTGCGCGAGTTACGACCTCGACTTCAGCCCCCACTTCGTGCAACAACGCAGCAGATTCCAATGCGCTTTGACCACTTCCGACTACAAGCACGCGTTTTCCTACAAACTTGTTTAATTGGCGGTGTTCCGACGTGTGTGACACCAGCGAACTCGCAAGGCCCGCAAATTCAGGCGGGCGCCAAACAAACGAACTGATTCCTGCCGCAACGACCACCCTTCGGGCTAAGATCGTCTCACCCTTCTCAAGGATTAGTCGGAAACCCTTTGAGTCGGATTCGATGCAGACGATCTTCCTGCGATCTACGTCGGGTACCACCCGACGTTGATACCACAGCCCATAGTCGATAAAGCGATCGAGTGGAACTGGGCTGGAGAGATGATTGGACGATGCGGCCTTGTAAGCGTCCAGCGTTAGTGACTGATTGGGGTCAGCAATGTGCGTTGCCGCCCAGCCCGAGCGGAGCAACATGCCCGCGGGCATGTGGCGTTCCCAAAAGGACATGGGCTCGCCGAACGTGCGCACGTCCAGCCCTTTGATCTTGCGCAGGTGGGCCGTCGCTGATAATCCATACGGGCCAGCACCGAGGATTGCTACGTCGCACTTAGTCATTCTTCGCTCCTATGGAACCGTTGTTTTGCGATTTGGCTTAAGAGGCTGACTGCCTTGAAATTTGTTCCTCAAAGCTTTCCAAAGCGGTTCTTGACAGGCTTTCGTCCACCTGAGGAATACAATTACCCTTCGACGCTGGCTAAAAGCAGCTCGGCAAGAACTAGGAACGAGCCTCTACAAAGAATCGTTTGCCTATGGGGGTGAAAGCTTGTTGAGTTGTTGGCCTAATTGCAGCCGTGCATTTTCCAGCGCGCTAGGATTTTGACTCCAATTGGTCCAGCTTGTGGCAATCGGTTGGATCACAGCGTTGAGAAAATTGCTCTGTCCCAGGTTCTTGAGAATCTGGGCATACTCGTAGTCTTGGATGCCATCGCGAATGGCCTTCAGTCGGATTCCCGGGGCGGACTCCGTCGAGCTGATTGGCCCTGGCGGATAGAGAAAGATTCCATCTCCTGGCCTTGCAAGGCCGTCGCCACAACCTGTCTTATCTACGTTGTTCCAACTACTGAGGGTGTTCCCGGCCGTCCACCCATCGGAACGATAGTAGAGAATGCCCGTCGCCCCTTGTGTCCAGTTCAAGAATCCCGCCTGAATGCGCTCGTTGACTGGCGGATAGTCGACCAGCCATTCCGGAGTGTTGCCGGAACCCGTGTCGCAGCTGGTATAGCTCCAAAGGTCGCCCCCGCCTGTGAACGGCAGAGCGGGCCACTGCTCCTTCGAATCGAGTAGCACCCAATGGTCAATAGCGGTGCGTCCATCGCCCTCGTCATTGAGGCTTGTGTCTGGAGCATTAGTGGTCATCATGGTCTTGACGCTGGGAGTGGCAGCGTGGGCGTTCAGGCCCATGGTCTTAAGGGCCTGATAGGCGCCGGTGCAGCCGTTCAATTCGTCAGCAACGTAAAAGTTCAGCGGTAGGCCTGCGGGAAGATTGGCAGTCACGGCATTGATTTGGCTTGTCGAAGGAAGGTTGCTATAGGAACCGTCGCACTGAATTCCGATGGAGTAATAAATGTTCAGACCAAAGCGGTTGAGACCGAAGTTGGCAATGTCTGAGGCTGCGTTAGTGGCCAAACCGTGGCCCATGACTTTGTTGCGCATCAGAGCTTGTGCCAATGTCGTGAGTGTATTACCAGGAGCAGGGGGCCAGAGCGTCCAGAGAGAAAACTCCGAAGGCTGTACAGGCAGCTCAAAGTTCCACACCGTCAAGGTGACGGGGATCGAGGCAGAGCCCTGGTCGGCAGTAAGAGAGATCGTCCCCGAATAAGTCCCAGGCGGGCTGTTGGAGGCTCCGTGCGGCACGGAAATGTCGATCCAGTAGGGTTGATTCTGGGCGGCGCTAACCGTGGCGTTGCAAGCTTTCAGCACTGCTGAGCTAGAGCAAAGAGGTAGACCTGTTTCGGGATCGACGAAGGGGATGAGCGGCTCGGGGTAGGTGCCTGAGCCTGAAGGCGGATTGCTGCCGCCGCCATAGCTGGCGGTGCCGGTAACGGAGACGTAATACTCGCGGTAGAGAGTGATGTTTGATGCTGGAATGGTCGCACCGCCGGGGCCGGTGAGCGCGGAGGGACTCAAGTTCACGTTGGTCAAGCCACCCGCAGGAGCCTGCACAATGACCTGCGTGTCCACGGTTTCCCCACGTGCCCCGGACAGAATGATCGAGGAATTGGGTCCAGGCACATCGGTATTACCTACGCGCAGCAGACCGGATTGCACCCAAACGGGGAACGCCGGGCTCGCTTGCGTCTGCTGTACTCGTGTATTCAGTATTGTCAGCGCAAAGACAAAGAGCACCGCCGTCGCTATCACCAGGCCCTTGCGGCTCAGGAAAGTAGTGCGAACATTGTCGATGATGTGCATGAGGTTGCCCCCCAACAATTTGGTTTCGGGCTGGAAAGAGCGAGTCCGTCAAACGTTCGATCCCCTGGGCAGGGGAATAGCGGCGTCCTGATTATCGCCGAGAAAGCTTCATCCTTTTCGTTTCCTGCGGTAACTGTGAGGCGCAACTACTCATTGGATCTAACAATCAGGCCCCTTCTGTTATGGTCGTCAGGTACGAAGGACGGTGTCAGTTCGTTCTCCCGCAAGACTGCAAGATACTCCCGGCAGAGCGCATCCCAGATCGTCCATTGCTGAAATTCTCGTTGGACTTGCTGCTGACCGGCGAGTTCAAGTTTGCGGACAAAAGCTTTGTCAGTGATAAGTCTTGCTAATGCATTGGCAAGTGCTACCACATCGCCGACAGGGAAAAGAAGGCCAGTGTGGCCGTCGGAGATGACGTCCACGGTCCCAGTGGCGCGGGCACCGACCACCGGTTTTCCAGCCGCGTGCGCTTCCAAAATGACCGTCGGCAAGCCTTCGCGATGACTTGGAAGAGCCACTATATCGGCCGCAGCATACAGGCTGGGTGTATCTTTCACCGGGCCCGCAAAAATTACGTGCGGACATATGGCTATTTGCCTGCGAGTCTCGACAGGTAAGGGGTCTTCTGACTCAAAACATCCCGCCAATAACAGTCTGATGTCTGGGAATTGCTCATCGAGGCGCGTAAAAGCTTCCACCAGTTCGGGAATGCCCTTGTCCCGGGTTAAGCGTCCAACAAATAGGACGACCCTGGCTCTCTCAGGGATTCCCAACTGTCGCCGTAACGCTGCAGCTCGCTGTATTAATTTCGGGTTAGGCGCAAAGCGTGAAGCATCTACACCATTGCAGCTGCCAGACCCGAGAAGTACAGTTCGCTCTCGAGTTGTGAGCCCGCAAGCAAGCGCCTTTTCCCGAACGCTGTGGCTAACACACAAGACGCGATGCGCAAATTGGCAGGCCAAGCGCTCTGCCCAGATGAGGAGTCGGCGCTTCAAGCCCTTAGTGGTCTCAAACCGCAGACCGTGCAGTGTGTAGAACCGACAAGGAACGCGGTTCAACCAAGCCGCAAAGCCCCCCAGCAACGCTGCCTTTGGCGTCCCGACATTGATTACCGCCGGACGAAGGGCTCGCATCGTGCGCCATAGACGCCAAAGGGATATGAGATCTCGCCACGGCGCGATTTTTCGTTCCATGGGTATTTCGATGGTGGAAATTCCCTCGGGTAGAACCACTTCCCATTCTCCCTCACGCCGCCCCGGACAGAGGACCGTCACATCAAATCCCCTACCCTGAAAATACTGCGGCTGACCTTGGAGATAGGCCAAGGCAATCGGAGAATTCAACACAAAGACAAGGCGACGCGGACGCGAATTCGAAATCATTTTTCTGTTTTTACTGAGGATCTACCGAACACACCGGGGGAAAAGTGTGGGAAAGCTCGCCGTGTAACGTCCCTGTAGCCAACTGCGTGTAGATTGCTTGATAGCGCGCAACGATGTTTGAGATTGCGAAGTGCTCTTGGACTCGCCGCCTCGCGGCCACTCCCAGGCGGCCCCTTATTTCGGGTCCCGCATCGATGAGTTTCCACCATGCATTGGCCAAGGCGTTTGGATCGCCAGGAGCCACTACAATTCCAGTCTGTCCAACGATAATGGCGGAGTCTCCCACGTCAGTGACGACACAAGGCGTTCCACACGCCATGGCTTCACCGATAACGATGGGAAAGGCTTCACTGCGAGAAGCAGTCGTGGCGATATCTATCCCAGCAAAGACGCGCGGCATATCCTGGCGCACGCCTAAGAGATGACAGCAGTCGCGTAACCCCGCTGCGTCAATCCATTCCGCCAATTGTGAGTTCTGCCACCTAATATCGAGACCGCAGAGCAAGAACTGAATTTCCGGTTTTTGTTCGTGCAATAGCGCTGCTGCCTGGAGGAAGTTGCAATGATCCTTATGGGGATGGAAGCGGGCAGCCATGCCAATGAGAAGAGTATCTTTGGGAATGCCTAGCTCCTCACGCAGCGAGGCTCGAGCTATTGGATCGGGTTTGACCTGTTCGAGATCGAAGCCGTTAGGGACAACCTCCAGTTTCTCCGAGGCGTAACCAAGTTCCTTATGAAGGCGCAGCGACGCCTGTGAGCAACATACAATTCTGGCCGACAGTCTTCGCGACAAGAGAGCGCACGCGCGATTGACGAGCATGGTGCGGCGCTTGTCCACAAGAGGGTCTAGTACGCTGTGGTGGATGCCCCACACAACGGGCACGTCACTTGCTAAGTGAGCAGCAAAGGCGCCGACCAAGTTTGCGTGGTACATCCAGGTGTGAACGACATGCGGTCTCGACTCGCGGATCCATTTTGCGAGGCGCACTACGAGGAACGGGTTAGGAACACTCGCTTTCATCCCGAGTGTGCGCACGCGCACACCGATTCCTTGCATGCTCTCCGCCAAATCCAATATACCGGTAAGCGAAACGATTTCGTTTTCAAACCGCGCCCCATCCATCCCAGACACCATTCTGCAGAGCATGGTTTCCGCGCCGGCTGGGCCGAGCGTGGTGATGATATGCATGATTTTGATCATATCCTTCAAGTTTCCCGAAGTGACATGGCTTGCTGTCGATCAACGTTTTCGGTCTTGAGGCGATGCGAATGATCGATCAAATTGTCGTACAACTGCTCGTATTCCTGGACCATCTTCGAAACGTCAAGGTCTTTTGTGGCGCGCCGCGCCGCTGCCGCGCCCATTGTTTGCCTAGTTTCTGGTTTGCTTAAGAGAGAGCACATGCAGTCAGCGAGACCCCGCGCATCTCCCTGCCGCACCAGGAAACCTTCGCTTCCATCTGCGAAAAGGTCAGGCACGCCGCCGACCGCAGTGCTCACGATGGGGAGCCCGGCAGCCATTGCTTCCATAACCGAGAGCGGATTGCCTTCCCAGTCCGAGCTCAATACGAAGACATCCATGGCGTTTAATACGTCTGGTATATCAGTCCGCACTCCAAGGAAATGGACTTGCCCAGCCAGGCCGAGACTCTTTACTTCTTCTTTGAGTTGTTCCCTCAGAGGGCCTTCTCCAACCAGGACCAAATGGGAGTTCGGACCGGAAGCGGGGCCTTGCGCGAACGCTTTCAACAGCAGCGCGTGATTTTTCTGTGGGGCAAAACGCGCCACACACACAAAGAGAACTTGATCGTCGCCGAAACCCTCCTTTGCCCTCCATTCGTTTCGTGAGATCTTCGGCTGGGCATAAGCGGCCGTTGCAATACCGTTGGGGACAACGCGGCACTGTGGTATCCCATACAGACGCTTCAGGCTGAGTGCCACTTCTTCGGAAACAGCTACAGGGACTACCCCGTGCTTGAATGCGTAGCGCTGAATAAACCGCGCTCTCGGTTCGATCTCTCGTTCCGCCAAATTGTGGACTGTGTGCAACAAGGATGTGTACTTTAGAAGTAACAGAGATGGTAAGGCGTACCGAAGCACGTGCAGATGGGTGTGAACAATATCCGGGCGATAATCGCTTAACACGCGATGCAGCCGGAGGTACGTCCGGCCGTCAAATCCCCACCCCTTTCCAAGGTAGCTAACCGGCACGCCAAGATCATCGAGAAAATGTTCGAGGTCACATCCGGTTCGGCGCCAGATCGAGACCAACGCCGTTTCGAACCGCTCCGAGTTCAATCCTCTGGCTATGTCAACGGCAACGCGTTCGGCGCCACCGGGTCCCATCATGGGAACGATATGGACTACTTTAATCTTCTTCATGGCGTCAGTTTGTCTAGTCGGTGGAAATTCCTCTTCGTGGACCTAGGCGCGGCTCACGAGAGCACGATTCTCACGACCACGATAAGTGCAAAGCCGGTGCTTGACTCTCCTCAATGTCGAAAGCGCCCGCCTGTGCGGTGAAGCGCTTCTTGCCCATGGCGCCGTATTGCGCCAACAGTAGGCCGAAGAAGAACCACGTTGGTTTCCGCATTTCCCAAGTCAGACTGGACACCCCAACCAGCCACACTGCCAAACAGACAAACCACAGTTTGCGGGGAAGGGAAGGCAGGGCCATCATTGACAGCACCAAGACGCCTAGTAAGGCGCAAAAGACAGCAAGACCGATCACTCCCTGCTCTACAAGGACCGACAAGAACGTATTGTGGGCGGGGGGCGCGGGCGAGTCCGGGTCGTCGAGGCGAATCGGTTCTGCCAAGACACGGCAAACGACGAGCCGGAATGCGTTCGATCCAATACCGAGAAATGGATGCTCGCGGAAAATTTCCCAGCCTGCGCTCCAGATAACCCTGCGCCCGGAGAGCGTCCCATGTTCCAATGCGTCGGGCACGGTCGAAAGGCGTTCCCAGGAGGTCGCGGGTACGAAGACAAGAACACCAGTAACCAGGAGTGACCCCGTCAATAGAACACCGATTCTCTGGCGCCCGGTGAGGCGCGCACTGGTAAGCGGCACGATGGCCAGCGCCACAAGACACGCAAGCGTGGCGCCCCTTGAGGCTGTAAGCAATACCGTGGTTCCTGCCAAGGCTAGTTGCAACCTGTAGACCCACGCCATTAGGCCTTTGCCTTGAATAAGCAGGCAGTAAGAGACAGGGATGCTTAACGCCATCATGAGTCCAAGATCGTTCGCATCTAACCGTGCACCCGCGTAGCGCTGGTAAGAGGACTCCTGATGAGAAAGAAACATATATATCGTGTCTATTCCCGAAACGAAGGTTCCCAAGATGTAAGCCTGCATTAATCGCTTCTGTGCTTCAGCGGTTGGGGCGAGTTCCCATATCAGCCACACGAGCACCAAGAGCTGAATGTAGGTAACCGTTTGAGTGAGAGTGCCCTCCGGATAAAGACTCCAGAGGTAGCTTCCCGCTGCCGATATGACAAACAGAGCCATCATAAAGTGGCCAGCTGCGGGGCGTCTTAGACTCCCCTTTTCGAGGATTGCCATGAACCCGAGAACAACCGCCCCTGTTCCGATCAAGCGTGCGCTTGTGCCAAAGCCAGAAATCGTGATGGCATCTTCCCAGGGAATAGCGAACAGCAGTAACCAAAGAGAAGTGAATGCTAGCTTGCCGAGGCCCGTCAGCTCTTCTGCCCTCGCGAAAGGGCGGGTGCCAACATTCCTAGCAGGTTTGATTGCGGCCCAATCCCCCGG
Source organism: Acidobacteriota bacterium (assembly GCA_003223295.1). GTDB lineage: Bacteria > Acidobacteriota > Terriglobia > Acidiferrales > UBA7541 > Acidiferrum. The sequence continues at coordinate 13,921 of QHYM01000101.1, forward strand.
TGGTGCCGCCAGTGGTGCGGACAGCGTCATGCCGGTTCAGCCCTTTGGGTATACAGGCGAGTCTGCAATTGCACGCCTCTCAGCAAAACGATGATGCTCCCGGCAAGCTGCACGATTGTAGCGACGAGCATCGCAAAAACCGCCCCGAGCAGGCCGCGCTGCGGAACCAGCCAATAACAGGTGAGGAAAAGGCTTAGAATAGAGGCTGCATTCAGTCCAATCTGCGGCTTATACAGATTGGCTGCGGTCATCCCGAATCCCAAGAACTGAGCCATAAACGAAACGCCACCGGCCACCATGATCCAGGGCAGGAGGTCTGCTCGTTGAGCGTACTCGGGCCGAAACACCATGGTAAGGATCTCGCGCCCCGCTAGTTTGGAGACGAGCATGCCGCACAGTCCGATCGCCATCCCAAGAGCAAGTAGCTTTCCGAGGAGCGACCAGAACACCGCAAGATTGCCGGCGGCGTACGATCTTGCCAACCGAGTGAAGGCCGACTGACCCAGCGAAACCACGGCCATGTTTCCTATCGACACTACAAGTCCAATTGCCGCGAAAACGCCGACAGACCGGTCTCCTAGCGCACTCTTGATGAAGAAATTGGGGATGCTCGAATTCAAACAGCCCAAGAGCATTACCACTCCGAGGGGGAGGCTGACCCAGAGCACTTTGCGTTGCACGGCAAAGTCGAACCGCGGGGTTAGCGGCTCGCTTCGAGAGAACCATTTGGACTGTGCGGTCAGACCTTGGGTGCGCCCGCCCATGTCATAGCTGAAGAGAATGACCCCGCGTGCCAAGGCTACACCTGCGATTCCCCACAGAACACTCCGGCTTACATAAGTGGCGAATACCAGGCTGAGCACGGAAAGCAGCGACCTTGCAATGAGTGATTTAGAGATCTCCGCCATTCTGTCGTGTAGTTGCAGGCGCGCGTAATACACATCGCTGATGGTTTCAACGCCGTACGCCACGCCCACCATTAAAACTACTGTCGTCAGGTTCCGGTCGTAGGAAAGGATTTGCGTAATGGCGAAAACAATCGCGAGCGCCAGCGATGTAGTAAGGAGCCGAAGACCGAGGTAATGGCCGAAAACAGCATGCTGATGGCTGTTAGAGATCAGGACCGCCCGTAGTTGCAGGTTCGTGAACAACATCACCGGGTACACGAGAGCCAGACCTAAGGCGTACTGTCCTACCATTTCCGGCCGAACCAGCTTCGCCAAGAGCATCAGCGTCACAAACTGTCCGCCTGCATAGATGGCATTCCCGACAAACATCCAGCTGAAATCCGCGCCCAAGGACGCGGGTTTTTCTTGAGCGATGGCAAGCGCAGTTGGAGATTCGACATTCATAGGTCAGCGATCGGAGCCAATAAGGGATCTCTGTGTACTTAGGGATGAAAGCGCAGAAACCGGATCTGGAGCACGACGTTGAACCCGGGACACCAGCGAATTACCAGTCGCAACCCGCTCGGGGAGGTCTTTCGCCAGCGCAGACGTGAAAAGCAGCGCGCCCTCCGAATTCAGATGCATGCCATCATGATCGTAAAACTTTGCCGATAGCGCCGCTGGATCAATCGGCACAGACACATCCACTCCCACCCGGTGCGCGGCACTTGCCATTTGGCCGACGGCATTCTCTGAAGAGAGAGTCGGAGGGACCAAAAGAATCAGCTTTGCTCCGTACGATTCGCATAGGTCACGCAGCCTCTGCAAACGGGGAATGGCGATCGCATCAAACTCGCGACCCTGAGGAATGGATGGCGCCGGTCTTATGAGTGAGAAAAGATCTTGAAGATGCGGCACTACGCGGCTAAGAACCTGGGTTCGAATTGCGCTCCGCGTATCCCAGAACGTGCTCAAATGTGCCAGCAAAAGATTGCTCGTTGCCGTGTGATCTAGATTTAGGTCGGAAGCCACGGCGAGCGTATCTCGGGCGTCCAAGAACAACATGGGAACATAATCCTGGCGCACGCCGCTCTCCAGGAAGTAATTCACGCCTACGCCCACAACAATCACTTCGGGCCTTACCCCCCGACGGAAAAGTCGTTCCAGACCGTAAAGCCAATCGTAATAACCGGTTGCCTCAAGAAAGATGGGATAGATGCGCATCCTCGAGGAAGTCAACGCCTTCAGACGATCCATCTCAACTCCTCGCAGCAGTAAGGAATTGCCAACCATCAGGACAGACGCCGGTTCTCTGGTTCCAGCGGGACGGATTTTGAGGGCTTGCTCATACTGTTGAGAAATGCGCGCATAGGTGGGTGAATCATGCTTTAAAAGGTAGTCGGACGAGACCTCCAAGCCGATAATGAGAATGGCGCAGATCCAGGCCAGGCCTTTTGCATAGGCCACGGCCGCAGGTTCAGAAGCGGAAATAGATGAACGCATTGAATGTGTTTCCTGAGAAAAGCGCTAACAGAACGATAGCCGCAGTCGCGAGCCCAGTCCTAAAGGCGTAGGAAGCGCGGGCAAAAGGGTATTCCTGGTTAGAAGCTTCCAGCAGCAAATCCACGAGGAACAACGGTACGGAGAAGAGGCTCAACATAAGAAACGCCGATGCGTACTCGCTGCGCCAGGCGAAATTAGACAGTCCAGCCAAGAACTCTATCGCTGAATTGAGGGAGGTCGATCGGAAGAAAGCTAAGCTCAAGCAAAAGATGTTAAAAGTGAGAATACGCTGTGCCCAGAGCGAGAGAAAAGCCGCGAAGGGTTTGGGCTGCGCCGCACCGTCGGGCTTTGAGGCCGGCCACAGGTGTCGCTCAATTGCCAAGACAACGCCATGAATAGCGCCAAAGATGACGAACGTCCAGTTTGCGCCATGCCAAAGTCCCGCCAGAACCATCGTGACCAGGAGGTTCCAGAATGTTTTCCATTTCCCGCCGGCGCTGCCACCCAAGGGGATGTACAAGTAGTCTCGCAGCCAGGTGCTCAAACTAATGTGCCAGCGACGCCAAAGATCTTGCAGCCGGGGAGCCAGAAACGGCTGCCGGAAATTAACCATGAAATGGAAACCCATCAGTTGAGCGCTGCCACGCGCGATATCGCTATAGCCGCTGAAGTCACCATACACTTGCCACGCAAACGCGTAGGTCCCGATCAAAACAATCCAGAAGTTTGGCGGGCCAAATTGCCCGCCAAACGCAGCATTTGCCAGCAGCGCGCAGTTGTCTGCAACCACGCACTTACGCACGAGACCGGAAAAAATCAGCATCAGACCGTCGAAAAACCGGTCGGCATCAAAGGTGCGTTCCTTCTGGACTTGAGGGAGTAAGTGCCCCGGTCTTTGAATTGGGCCTGCGATCAGGTGTGGAAACAAGCTGACGAATAGGCCGTATTCGAAGAAGGATTTCGCAGGCTCAAGTCTGCCCTTATAGACATCTACGATGTAGGCCACTTCCTGAAATGTATAGAAAGAGATGCCGGGCGGAAGAATGACGCGGATGAGGGGCAAAGGAATATTGTGGATGCCCATAGTGTTCAAGGCCGCTGAAAAGGAGTCAACGAAAAAGTTAAAGTACTTGAATGTTCCGAGAATGGAGAAATTCAGCAGCAGGGAGAAGATAAACCACTTTTTACGATTCGCATTTTCGCCAATCGGCGCGATCTTCTGCGCGATTACGAAATCCATCGTTGTGCTGCAGATCATGAGCGCAAGAAAGCGCCAATCCCACCAACCATAGAAGACGTAGCTCGCCAGCAACAGAAAGATGTTTTGCCCGCGGCGATCCAAACACCAATAGGCCAGCACGACAGGGATCAAGAAAACAAAATATGCGGGAGAATCGAAAAGCATGCTGATACGTGAAGTGCGACGCTTATCCTTAGAAGGAAGCCTCAGAATATGGCTTGGAGAGGTTCCTTGAAACTTACCTTCATTTGAAGCATTTGGAGACCGATTGCGCGACCGACGACGATCACCAGATTGGCCTACTGTCCGACATAATCCTTGTAAACGCCATAGCCTCCGTAGCCATAGCGCATAGTCCTGGGATCCCAGCTGTTCAGAACGGTACCTAGCACGCGCGTTCCATCTTCGGTGAAGCGCTGAATGGCAAATCGCGCGCTTTCCGTAGTGGTTTGCCCGGCACGGACAACCAGAATTACCCCGTCAGCCAAACGGCCAAGGACGCGCGCATCCGCCAATTGGATCATGGGTGGCGCATCGATCAAGACCATGTCAAATTCACGTCGCAGACGTGCCAAAAGCTTGGACATCCGCGGAGAATAAAAGAGATTCGTAGGAGTTACGCCGCAATTGCCACTAGGCAGAACGGAAAGACCAGCCACCTCGGTCTTCCGAGCAAGGTGGGACATGGGAAATTCTTCAAAGGGCGTGTCCGACAACAGTACATCGTTCAGCCCCCACCGGTTCGTCATACCAAAAACCTGATGTATCCTTGGCCTGCGCAAATCGCCGTCAATCAGCAGAACCTTGCGACCTATCTCCGCCATCGCGATACTGAGATTGCAAGCAACGGTTGTTTTGCCATCGCCCAAGCATGGACTTGTCAGGAGCACAACTTGGGGAGGATCTCCATCTTGGTTTGGCAAGAGAATCGAAGTTAGCGTAGTGCGGACACATTCAGCAATCAACGATGGCTTGCGCTTCCATGTAGCTAGCTCTGGACTCTTGTCACTCGAGTCTGACTCAACGCCCGACGGAACGGATGGAGTTAATCGACGCATATTGAGAAGGTTGGCCCCGTGCCGCGAAACGGCGGTGTCGTCTAACGGGATGACGCCCAGCTCCGGCAGGTCCAAATAGATCTGTGCCTCGCCCGGGGCGCTTATCCTGCGGTCAAGTCGTTCGCGGAGCAGCACAAAACCAAGTCCCAGGAACATACCGCCCAACAGCCCAATTGCAGAATTCATTGGAAGACTAGGACGGTAGGGGAGCTTAGGTGGTCTGGCCCGGTCAATGACCATGACATTGCTGTCCCGCATTGCAGCAGCCAGGCTGGCTTCCTTAACTCTCTGCAACATCGTTTCGTAGAGTCGGCGGTTCGAATCGACATCTCGCTTTAAGGTGTCATAGTGGATTGCCTTGCTGGACTGGTCGGCCACTACCTTCTGCTGCGCGTCGTGCGCTTCGGTCAATAGCTTTTCACGGCGAAGCGCGGCTTCATACTCGTTTCGCATGCGGCCTAGGACGTTGCCGCGTTCCTTTTCTATCTGAGCCTTCAGCTCATCAATCTGGGCTTGCACGCGCAGCACCTTGTAATGCTCAGGCGTAAGCGTTGCGCTCAGCTCGGCGTATTGCCGCTGCAATTCGGTCAGCTTTTGGCGGTAGTCGCGCATCGTGGGATCTTCCAGAATTTCTGGCAGCGAGTCCGCCGATTTGCCGGCGGCCTCGGCGTATTTTGCCTGGTTGGCGATGCGGTCGGCTTGCGCCTTAGAGAGCTCGTCCTGTATTTCTTTAAGGCGCGCCTCCGCTAAACTCTCCTTCTCTGACGTAAACGATAGTCCGGTGATGCGCGCGTAATCTTGGAGTTGTGCCTCCGAGGCTTCTAGCTGGGTCTTCATTTCATCTAGATGGTTCGTTAGCCACTCAGCTGTCCCTTGGGCTGATTTCCAGTGAGCCTCTTGCGATAGTTCCGTAAATTCGCTGACGAGTGTATTGGCGAAATCGGCCGCTTGTTTGGGGTCCGGAGACTCATAAAGGACCTCCAACAGTCGCGAGCTGCCCGAACTCTGCACCGTCAGGTTGCGTTCCACCTGCCGGATCATTTGCTCTCGTTCTGAGAGGCGACCAGTCCTGGAAAATGCGAAGAGGCGATGCACGCGCGACGCGAAGATTCCCCACGCCGTTGTCGGCTGTTCTTTGTGGAGCTTCATCTTGTCGATTACGTGTTCGATGAGAGATTCGCTTTGCAGAAGCTTGACTTGCGTCTCCACGTACGATTCCTGCGACACATAATTCCCGTTGGAATCAATTCCTTTCATTTCCTGGAAATTCGTGCCCTGGATCTCGAGGGAAGTTCTCACGCGGTAAATGGGCGTCTGAACCAAGCTGATCATGATCGATGCAAGCAGGCCCACGACAGCAAACCCCAGCAGCGTCATCCTATGACGAAACAGGATGTGCCAATAGTCCCGGAGACTGTCGTATTCTTGCCCCGGCCCTGTCCCCGCGCCACGTGATTCTAAGTACTTGCAGGGTACGCGGCGCGATTCCCTCCGCGGACTCAGCTCCGTCTGACGTTGGTTTGATCTCTCGATTGGCAATTCAGAAAAGTCCACGCGGTATTCCTTTTTAGCAGCTTTATGGTGTACGCCAGATCGCCAGGCCCGTTCCCGTCTGAACGGCGGCTTCCAAGGCCCGTAAGGCCGCTTTCTTGCCTGTGCTGCCGGGAATGAACAGAATATCGTCGCCTTGTAGTGCGACGTCTTGCTTCTTTCCCTTGAGGAGGTCCTTCACATCTACCAGCAATTCTTCACGCTGATCGGCCTCGCGCTTCAGCCGCAGGATCTTGGCATGCCGTGCGTCGGCTGTTCCGTTGAGCCCCTCAGCGAGCGAAAGCGCCTGCAGCACGGAGATGGATTGATGCTCGCCAAGAACAAATCCTCCCGAGCGCTTGACCTCTCCGATGACGTAGACCATCTCGGCCTTTGGAACAGAGATAACATCATGCGGGAGAATCCGGATATTCTCTGCGGGGTCCTTGGCTTCCATGATCTTCTTCAGGTTCACCTCAGCCACAGTGAACTGAGCAGACGCGTCCGGCACTGCTCCAGGCAAGGGAATGCAACCCCACTCGAGTTGCCGTGTGATGCGCACGCTGTATCCTGCGTCCGGCCGAATTCCACCGGCTGATGCCAGCATCTCCAGAAGTGTCTTGTATCCCTGCACCTGGTGGACACCCGGCGTGTTCACTGCACCCAGGATTGAGACTGGCTGACTGCGCACCTCGGAGACGTTGACGACCACTTGCGGATCGCGAATGTACGTTCGCAGAACTTTGTCGAGCTCCTTCTCGGCCTGCTGCGCCGTTAGACCTGCCAAATGGACGCGCCCCACCAACGGCACTTGAACGTCCCCATCGCCGTCGATGCGGGCAGGCTTGTTGCCGAACTCGCTCAACTCCGGCGCAGAAATCTCCACCTGGTCATCAGGTCCAAGCAAATACGTGGAGTGAACGCGGTCATCACATTTTATTTTCTGAACATCGGACCCTGTTGCCGAAGGAGTCTGCCCGGCAGCATGGGCGCCGAAGAAAAGGATCGCCACACCGACCGGCACGACTCTTGTAGTCTTCATCGTCTAAGCACTCCAGAATTCGGGACTGCGGAGTAGAGCGGCAAGATATTTCTGGCCAACCATCAATGTGCTCCGCGACCTAAGAGCACTACCTTGGCGGTTTCGAACAGGATTGCGAAATCGACCATGAGCGATAAATTCTTCACATAGAACAAATCGAGGGCCAATTTTTCCCTCGCGTCGTCAAGACTGGCACTGTATCGAAATTTCACCTGTGCCCATCCCGTAAGGCCCGGACGGACGGAATGCCGAAGATTAAAGTAAGGAATCTTTGCTTCCAGCATTGAACAAAAGCATGGACGCTCGGGTCGCGGACCTACCAGACTCATTTCTCCGCGTAACACATTAAACAACTGAGGAATCTCATCCAATCGAGTGTTGCGCAAGAACCTGCCCACTTTCGTGACTCGGCTGTCTTCGCGTGAGGCCCAGCGCGGCCCATCTTTTTCAGCATCTTGAACCATCGAGCGGAATTTCAGCAATTCGAATTCAGCGCCCTTATACCCGATGCGACTCTGACGAAAGAAGATTGGTCGTCCTGTTTCTATGTAAATGGCTAGTGCGATCCCGGGGAGAAACGGCAATACGCACAAGAGGATGAAAGAAGAAATCATAATATCGATTGCTCGCTTGGCCGCGAGCAGGACCGCTGATTTTTCGAAACCATCTGAGAGGATGAACCAACTGGGTGAGAGATGTTCCAACGTGATCTGCCCGGAGAGTCGCTCACGGCAGCTGTGAACGTCCTCCACCTTGACGCCTGTCAGTTTAAGACTCAGCAATTGCTCGACTGGCGTGCTGCCCCTCCGTTCCTTTAGGGAAAGAACGACTCTGTCGACCTTTTCGCGGGCAACGATCTCCTCCACATCCGAGGCAGCACCAATAATTCCTGGGTTAACCAGAGATTTCCCAATGTCCATCCCCTGCTCATCCAGAAATCCGACTACCTTCATGTTGTGTTCCGGATGTTTAAGAATGTGCCGGACGAGCGATATTCCCGCCTCGCCTGTTCCAACTACCAAGACCCGTTCGTCTCCGCGGGCGAGTAGCCTCGCGGTATCCGCCGAAAATCGCCAACTCAGCAGGACGACGAAAAGCACGGGGACAGTGATAAGCATGACGCCGCGACCGACGTTCGCTTGCGGAATCGCGAAGTAGCTGAGTCCCAGAACGACGCAGCCAGCTCCGAGAGCCCGCATGATCCGTATGACCAGGCTGGCACGACTCCGGACGGCGTGAGAGTCGTACAAATCATTAAAATACAGCGAGAGCCAGTAAATGACGGTTACCAGTGCTATCCTAGCCCAAACCACAACATCGGACAGTACACGGGGAGTGTCCCTGGAAAAGCGCAGCCCAACCGCCGCCGTCAAAGCCAATACGATAGCGGCCGTATCCACACTTGCCAGCAGCAACGTCTGTGCTGGAATTTGATGAGACCCGATCCTAAACATTCTTACTAGTTGTAGAACTCAAAAGAGCTTTGCGATGCAGTCGTTAATCATCTGTTGCTCGATAGCTGCTGTAGTTGCCGAATTGCTACCTGCTTCATGGAAGCTGTTGCGCTTTTTGACTTCATCGACATTCGTGGGATCACCGGCTTGGATGGCCCGTGGAGATTTCGGGCTGGACTCGAGTGTACGGCCATTCCCTGAGTGTCTTCTCCTTCCTCGACTGAATCGGACCGTCCCATCTTCAAGGCAATGAGCGATGCCCCGACAATTAATCCGATTCCGGTCAAAAGCAGCAGTCCAGTAGACGGTTCAGTCGCAAAAGGCCCAGTCGTCGCTGCGCTAATTAGGCCCGCAGAATCTTCAACATCTGTGTTGGCGATAGTAGCGGAAAAGGATGCTCCCCGTCCCGCATCTGCAGAGTCTGCTCTGTCCGCACGATCTGCGGGAGGCAAACACAACAGAATAAGCGCCCAGAGCATGGCAATCCACTTCAGTCTCATTTTCGTTCTCCTCAAGCGAGAATCCCTGGTTAGTATGTCAGTGGCCGAGATGAGTAATTATGACTGGCAAGAATGGGCCACAGCGTGAATGCAGCCAATAGCAAAAGGCACGCCAACAAAAACTGTACCGGGAAAGGCTGGCACAACTTGCTTGATCTCCAGCTGTTGCCTAATCGCTCTAAGCTTCGGGCTGATTCTGCTAAGTTTGAGCGCGACTACGCCGCGGGTCGTGGCGAGACGTGCTCAGATGCAACTTGTTTGCTCGAAGACGGCTTCGCTGGGGAAAGCGGTCGGACCCATTCCTCATCAATCTGCACCGCTACCGACCGCTGCAAGAGCGTTATCGACAACACGAGCCTTTGATGTCCTCTGTGACCCAACAAAATTCCTTCTAGGCCACAAAGAGGACCAAACTCAATTTTCACTTTGTTCCCAATTTGTAAAAACGGCCAGGGCTGCCTGGGAACCTCGGATTTGACGGCCGCTTGAATAGCGTCAATTTCAGTTTTGTCGACCGGCAGCAGTTTTTTACCAGTCCCTACAATGTGCACAACTCCTGGGACTGTGAGAACGGGTAGGCGATTCAGGGGGTTGAACTGACAGAACACGTATCCAGGGAAAAGCGGAACGTCGATTTCCACAAAGCGGTCCGACCACCTGTGCCGTTCCTTGTACAAAGGCAGGAACGCTTCCATCCCCCTTACTCGCAAATGCCTTGCCACCAGATCTTCGTGTTGGCTTCTGACTTGCACTGCGTACCACTGAAAGTCATCTTGCTGATCCATCGCGCGTTCCTCCGCTTGCCTTGGACGCCCTTGGAAACGGTGTAATTTTCAAAGGGTAGGCTACCGCCCCTTGAGTCCCATTTTCGGGGTACCTAATGCGTATCTGATCGGCATATACTTCGCTTCGCGTCCCGGTTTCTCGCTTAAGACTGCATGCTGCGTGTTTTTCTTACCCGCTAAAATGACCGTATCAACACCAGCGATTCTCGCAATCCAGCTATTCCTCCATTTCTTCTGGGAATAACACTGTAGTACAGAACATTTACTATCGATGTCTAGCTTCCAAGGCTACCCATTTCGATTAATCAAATGAGCTAGCCCTGCTGTGTCCATAATTGGTGACCGGGAGCGCCGACAGGTTGGCTTTTGGCAAGAGGCGGTTTCGGGCGTAAAAAATAAATCAGAGAACAGTGGCCGATCAGTTGTTTGAGCGATGGTTCACGCTCATCCTCATCTTGTAGGAAGCGAGCCCCAACCCAGCAGACGTCGGGGTTGGGATTACCGGTGACTAGGATCAGTATCCCAAGTCGTCGGCGCCGCACGCGGCTGTGACCTGTTGCTCGCTGAGACTCGGCCCGGTGTTCGACGGATTATGCTTGTGCAACTCGATGTCACCGCCGCCGGGGTTCACGGCGCTACACGTCCTGGCGTTACCCGTTGGGCTGTCGCTCGCCAAACAGCGCGTCTGTACAAGGTAGAGGGTATTCCCTGCATTCCCGGAGGAGTCCAATTGATGTATATGGATGCCAAATTTGTCCTTGGGCGGTGGCGAGGATTGTTGCTCCGCGTCAATCGTCCTCACTCGAAACGCAAAGGTCCCGACGGGTGAACCTTGAATGCTTACGTCGGCTGCGCCACAAATGTCCCGGGCATTGTTTGCTGCAGGAGGAGCGCACCCGGGGCAAGGGTTAACGTACGCAGTGATGGTGTCGCTGCTCACATGAAGCCCATTGTTGTTGTCCACGTAGTTGAGGTGACCGAAGAAGCCGCCATTTTTGCACCCGCCCACCAAGCCGAAGTTCGCCTTCTGCCCTGTCTCTGGCGGCGGGGATGATGCCGTCCCTGGCGCGATAAGGATAAATCCGCCCCCAGTCGTGAAGTCGCACGGACTCGGAACTTCGTGCGAGTAAACTGGCGTTGGCCTGGACGCCTGCAGACCAAGGAGAAGCCCGCCTGCTAAAAGGGTCGCTGCTAGCAAACCATTCGGCAAAGGAGAAATTGATCCCCCGCTCCTCGTCCAAAGTTTACTTCTTTGGGATCAGCTTCTGCTCAATTCCTTTCCGATCATGCCAGTTGACGCTAACTAACCAGCACAGCAGCGACACACAATCCGGTGGTCACTCCAATTGGCGCGAGCAGAGGTCTCGCGTACCAACGAGTTGGCTATTTGGATTAGTCTCTTGACTACATCAACTCGCCATGTGAATTGACTTAGGTCTTTTCGTCACGGACTCGACAAGGTGAGTGCCAGTTTCCAAACGTTGGTGACAATACCGCGGACAGGACTGGCTCGAGGTCGTCCAGGAATGCAACGGAGGGGAAATGACCATCTAAGGCCTATCGCTGCGTCATGACAATTTTTCCGACGATCGCCGAACGGGAAGAGACTCCCGTTTTGATCATGATCAATCGCAGAAAGGCCCTCACCGTATTGGGACTAAGATTCATCCGGTTTGCAATTTCCTTGCTTTTCATCCCTTGCAACAAATACTCCAGCACTTCTTGTTCGCGTTGCGTGAGGTTGAATTGCTTGCCGACCTGCGACAAAAGAACCAATGCAGAGGGTCCTCTTTCAAACAGAACCGCAATGCCGGGCCGATCCGGACCTCCCGTGTGCGTATCTATTTGAAAGGCTCGGCAAAAGTAACGTCGCCTGCCGGACTGAAACTGCGTAACGAAAAGCGAATCATCTGAGGACCGTTCCGTTTTCAATCTCGACCGAATTTCTTTAGTCAGAAGTGATTGAGATCCTGCTAGGCTTTCTATGTTGTCGGGATAGCCAAGGATCTGGATGGCCTCGCCATTGAACGAGACGGGGCTTAGCGAGCGATCAACCAGGAGAAATCCTACTCGCAACTTCGGCGGAGATGCCCTCCTATTCGCCGGTGATTGCTTCGATTCGAAAGCCGAAATTCTCTCCACGGTCTCGACTTGTTCAGCGGTTTTCACGTTGCTTCACCCCGATCGTACGGCAACGAGCGCGCCTCATAATCTGGGTGTTGCGGGGACGACGCCCAGGAAAGCCTCATTGGCGTTGCGGCTTCGCGATTGAAACTCATTGGACCATACCTTTCTTTTCTTGGGGTCGGTGAGTAATTCATATGCCGTCAAACCTTTTCAAAACGGCCCAAGGGACCTTCCCTTTCGGGAACTTCAGACCAATGAAAAAACGCTTATCGTCAAGCCTCTGGCAATAAACCACCTCGGCGCGCACGGGAGACTCTTCGCTCAATGGAGCAATCTCTGCCTGTTCGCCAGGGTGCCAAGGGTGCGTGGACTTGACGCGAGCTCCATGCGCACTAAGATTATCCGAGTATGTCTTTTCGTATTCTCTTTCGCATTCTATGGCACCCTCTCGCTCTAACACTTTGAGCCGCACTACAGCGGCAATCGGAAGTCTTCTTTCCCTTCTGCCGCTCAGATTATCCAAACGCATCCTCAGAGCCTTAGCCACGCAAGACCAACGTGCTGGTCTTCGCGGATCGGCGGACGGCACTGAACTAGATGTCTGGCTGGGGACAGGTCAGCGTGTGCGCATAATATGCGTCTTAGCGTGGGCTTATCACTTTCTGGTCGTCCTTTAAGGAGCCCCGGCTCGTTCACCTATTATTGGAATGCAAATCGGTTGGAATTAGCAATCCGGGAAATACCGTAGTACTCGTACATATTAAATAGTAATGAGCTGCTACCGAAATAGAATCGCATTCAAACCTCAAAACAACGCGAATTCTCTGAGATGGTCGCGGTCGGACATTATCTATACAATATAGAAGAAACTAAGCACAGGCAGGGGTGTGGAGTCTACATCGACTGCAGAGTATTTCGGCTAGGAGGTATGGGGCGCGAGTGGCAAGGACGCGATCGAGGGGGTGGGACATTGCAGCAGTGAACGTGCCGGGTGGCGCCGCAACATGGGAAGTCGCTAAGACGGCCCAAAAATAAGCTTCAAAGCCTGTTGCGAGTATGGAGATCAGTGATATAGAGAAGCCGTGATGGCCTCCGGTGGTAATCCAATACAGGATTCTCCTGATGGCCGGAGGGCATTGGTTTTTGGTACTCTCGTGTCCTGCTGACGTAGGCGTGGTGGAAGGAACGGGTACATGAATATGAGTTGGTTGGATTCGCCGTTAAGTGATGCAAAACGGTGGAGGGGCTTCTTAATCCAACCGACCGTGCGCCGATGGTTGCCGATTGCTGCAGTAGGCCTGTGCCTTACTTCCTTGCGCGCCGGGCAAGCGCCGCAGAACCCTCCAGAAAAGCCGGTAGACTTCAACCGAGATATTCGCCCAATTCTCTCGGACAACTGCTTTAAATGTCATGGCCCGGAGGAAGACAGCCGCCAGGGGAACTTGCGTCTCGACAGCAAGGAAAACTTATTTGCCGATCGCGGCGGGTACCGGATCGTCGTGCCGGGCAGCAGCGCAACCAGCCGGCTGTATCAGCGGGTCAGTTCGAAAGAAAGACGTATGCCGCCGGCGTCCTCAGGAATAAGTTTGACGCCCAGGCAGGTCGAACTGCTCCGCGAGTGGATCGATCAAGGCGCGAAATGGCAATCTCACTGGGCGTTTGATCCGCCAAAGCGTCCCGCAACCCCGGAGATTAAAGACAAAACGTGGCCGAAAAGTCCTATCGACTATTTCACACTCGCCCGCCTGGAGGCCGAGGGACTGAAACCTTCGGCCGAGGCAGATAAAGCTACTCTGCTGCGACGTGTCTCCTTGGACCTCACCGGCCTACCGCCTACTCTCGCCGAAGTGGATTCATTTATGGCCGACCATTCTCCGGATGCTTACGAAAAGAGAGTGGACCAGTTGCTGAAGTCACCACACTACGGCGAGCGAATGGCGACGCAATGGCTTGATCTTGCGCGCTACTCCGATACCCATGGCTTTCACATCGACAGCTTGCGCGAGATGTGGCCGTGGCGCGATTGGGTGATTGGCGCGTTCAACCGTAACATGCCGTTCGATGAGTTTACGATCGAGCAGCTAGCCGGTGACCTCCTTCCTAACGCGACGCTCGAACAGAAAATCGCCAGCGGATTCAACCGCAACAACATGATCAACTTCGAAGGCGGTGCGATCCCCGAGGAGTATCACGTGGAGTATGTGGTCGATCGCGCGAGCACCACGGGAACGACCTGGCTCGGACTCACTATGGGATGCGCGCGCTGCCATGACCACAAGTACGATCCGATCAAACAGAAGGACTTTTATCGGTTCTATGCGTTTTTCAACACCGTCCCCGAGCGCGGCCTTGATGGCTATGAGGGAAATGCCGACCCCGTGCTGCCGTTACCCACGCCCGAACAAAAGCGGCAGATGGACGACCTCAATCGGCAGATTGCCAGTGTTTTGACGGCCATGCCGGAGAAAGAGGTTTTGGCGCTGCGGAACGAATGGCAAAAAACAAGGATAACAACTTTGCCGGAGCCGCCGAGCGAAGGCCTGGCGGCGCACTATGCCTTCAACGGCAACCTTTCGGACGCCGTTTCGCACCACGAAGGAAAACTCGTGCGAGGGGAAGTCGTCTATGAGGATGGGCCGGCCGGCAAAGCCGCTGAATTCAGCGGTGAAACGGAAGTCACCCTCGGCCAGGCTGGTGATTTCGACGTACGCGCGCCGTTTGCTCTCGGCTTGTGGGTGAATCTCTACGGATTGAAGAGTAGCGAGGTTCTTCAGAGAAAAGACGCCTCCGAGCACTGGGCCGGCTATCAGCTCGGTTTTGGCGACGTCGCCTATACGGGCAGGCACCAACGGAATCTTCGCGTCATCGTACAGCTCGCAGCGCGCTGGCCTGATAGCGCTATTGAAGTGCGAACCAAGGATCGTGTGCCCATGGATGGCGCGCACCACGTGCTTGTTGACTATGACGGGTCGGGCAAGGCTACCGGCTTGAAGATTCATATTGATGGGAAGCCGTGGGAAATCGAGAGAGTCAGAGATACGCTTCAGGGCGCTTTCCGTATCTCCTCTTCACTACAGATTGGAAACAAAAACATTGGCGGCCTATTTCAAGGACAAGTGGCTGACCTCCGCATTTACACTCGCACGCTGACGGACACCGAGGCTGAGAATCTCGCCGTGCATTTTCCGGCGCGCGTGTTGCTGACCAACATTGCAGGCGCTCCTGCCACCGAGATCGCGACGTTGCAGCCCGCTAAGCCGCCGCAAGAGGCCGATATCGGAGAACTGGCGAAGGCGGAGAGCAAGGAGCAGAAACAAGAGCGACTCGAAAAGCAGCACCAGGCTCGCCTTACTGAATATTTTCTAAAGCACGACGCACCCGAGAAATACAGACAGCTTTACTCCCGGTTGGCAGAAGTCAGAAAAGAACGCGACAAGCTCGAAAAGTCGATTACCACGACCATGGTCATGGCGGAGATGTCGAAGCCGCGCGACACGTTCGTGCTGGGCCGCGGTCAGTACGACAATAAGGGTGAGAAGGTCACCGCGGGTGTCCCCTCGTTTTTGCCTCCCATGTCGAGCGACCTGCCGCCCAACCGTTTGGGGCTCGCAAAGTGGATCCTCGACCCCTCGAACCCGCTCACCGCGCGCGTTGTGGTGAACCAGTATTGGCAACAGTACTTCGGGATTGGGATCGTCAAGACCGCCGAGGACTTCGGCTCGCAGGGTGAATCGCCGAGCCATCCAGAGTTGCTCGACTGGCTGGCCACCGAGTTCGTGCGCAGCCACTGGGACATCAAGGCGCTGCAGCGGCTGATTGTGACGTCAGCGACCTACCGCCAATCTTCACATGCCTCCCGCGAACTCATTGAGCGCGATCCCGAAAACCGGCTTTTGGCGCGAGGTCCGCGATTCCGCCTGCCGGCCGAGATTGTGCGCGACAATGCGCTCGCCATCAGCGGATTGCTGAACGATAAAATCGGCGGACCGAGCGTCTATCCATACCAGCCAAATGGCCTGTGGGAAGAGATGGCTTTCGGCGAAGGCTATTCGGGGCAGAGTTACACACAATCTTCGGGCTCCGATCTATACCGGCGCGGTTTGTATACCGTGTGGAAGCGCACTGTCCCGCCGCCCTCGCTGACTCTGTTCGACGCGCCCGACCGTGAAAAATGCACAGCGAGGCGAGCGGTGACCAATACGCCGTTACAGGCGCTCGTACTTCTAAACGACCCCGCGTACGTCGAAGCTTCGCGTGCGTTGGCGGAGCGCACATTGCGCAATGGCGGCAAGTCCGATGGCGCGCGAATTGATTTTGCTTTCAAGCTGGCGACGGCACGGACGCCCGACCAGCAGGAACGCGCCGTCCTTCTCAGCTCACTCAGGGAATTTCGCTCCACTTACAGGCAAGACCAGGCGAACGCAAGCAAACTGCTATCCGTTGGCGAGAGGAAACCGGATTCGCGCCTGGGACCTGGTGAACTCGCTGCATGGACGACGGTGGCGGGCATGATCCTCAATCTTGATGAAACGATTACGAAGCAGTAGCAGAAGGCGAGGCCAAGTATGGCGGAATCGTTGACTCCGGAAATTAGCGCTGCAATGACGCGCCGCCAGTTTTTCCGGCGAAGCACGGCCGGAATCGCCATCGGAATCCCCGCACTGGCCACACTGCTCGCGACCGATGGCTTTGCTGCAGATGACGCTACGAATCCAAAAACTGGCGGACTGGTTGGGCTGCCGCATTTCCCGCCAAAGGCCCGGCGTGTCATCTTTCTGCACCAATCCGGAGCGCCCTCGCAGATGGAGTTATTCGACTACAAGCCGAACTTGGTCAATTTGCAAGGCTCGGAGTTACCTGATTCCGTTCGAATGGGCCAGCGCATTACCGGCATGACCTCCGGCCAGTCGTCGTTCCCGGTGGCGCCATCAATCTTCAAATTCAGCCAATACGGAAAGTCAGGCGCGTGGATCAGCGAGCTGCTCCCCCATCACACGAAGATCGTCGACGACATCACCATCATCAAGACGGTCTATTCGGAAGCCATCAATCACGATCCGGCGATTACCTTTCTCCAGACCGGCTTCCAGCAGCCTGGGCGTCCGAGTATGGGTGCATGGACCACCTATGGCCTGGGTAGCGAGAACCAGAATCTGCCGGCCTTCGTGGTCCTCATTTCGCAGGCCAATGCCTTGAATCCGGACCAGCCGCTATTTTCACGCCTGTGGGGGAGCGGATTCCTGCCATCGCGGTATCAGGGAGTGAAATTTCGTGCGAGTGGCGACCCTGTGCTGTATTTGTCCAATCCGCCGGGTGTGCCGGACGCGACACGGCGCCGCATGTTGGACGGCATCGCAAAGCTGAATCGCTTGCTGGCGGAGAAATATGCCGATCCAGAGATTGACACGCGAGTCGCTCAATACGAAATGGCGTATCGCATGCAGACCTCGGTGCCTGATCTGATGGATCTTTCGAAAGAACCCGAGTCCACGTTCGACTTGTACGGGCCGGATTCTCGGAAGCCGGGAACCTACGCGTCCAATTGCCTCCTCGCGCGCCGGCTTGCCGAGCACGGAGTACGCTTCATTCAGCTCTATCATCGCGGCTGGGATCAGCATAACGACTTGCCGCGAGATATTGCGCTGCAGTGCAAAGGCGTCGATCAGCCCTCGGCCGGCCTGATTCTCGATCTCAAGCAGCGCGGCATGTTGGATGACACGCTGGTTGTGTGGGCGGGCGAGTTTGGCCGAACCGTGTATTGTCAGGGCAAACTTACCGGAACCAATTATGGCCGTGACCATCATCCCCGGTGTTTTGCGATATGGATGGCGGGCGGGGGCATCCAACGCGGCTTGACCATCGGCAAAACGGACGATTATTGCTACAACATTGTCGAAGATCCGGTACACGTTCACGATTTGCAGGCGACCATCCTGCATTGCCTCGGAATTGATCACCTGAAGCTGACTTATAAGTTCCAAGGAAGATACTTCCGGCTGACCGATGTGGGCGGCTTCGTTGTGAAAAAAGCACTCGCCTGACGTTAGAAATTCCCGCGGGCATCTGCTTCCCAATTCCGAAATTCAAGGTATAATTCGTCGTATGGCCCCTCCAACCGAAGTGAAAGCTCCGGGGATGGTTCCCGACGAGCTGAAGCACGAGCCGCGGTCCAAGGGCATCGCCACCGCGCGCAAGAAAAAACCGAAAGAGCTCGCCGTCATCACCGAATGCTGCACCGGTTGCGCCGGCTCTCCCGCCTGCGTTGAATATTGCCCCGTGGAAGATTGCATGTTCTGGGTTCCCGACGAGGACCATCCGCCGTTTGGGCGCATTCAGATCGATCCAATTCTCTGCATCGGTTGCAAGAAGTGCCTCAGCAAGGGCCCTGACGGCTGCTTCCTCGATGGCTGCCCGTGGGATGCCATCGTCATGGTGGACATCGCCGAAGTGGAAAAAGAAGTCGGGCCAATGGCTTATTAAATGGCTTATTGATTGGCCTGTCGATGGGCTACTGAGTTTTCGCTTCCGATAATCCTACACTTTCGAAATCCTACGATTGCTAGCGGCCCCACGTCGTACTGAAATTCGGTCTCATCATGAACCCTCCTCAGTGCTTCCCAAGAGATGAGCCCAGTTATTGCTTGCCCCCTTGCCTATTCTCCTCGCCCCTTTTTCCCAAACATTTCCAGTCGTTGCCTGCTAAGGCCAGCTACTGCCGCTGCGGCTTTTGCGGATCTGGTCCGGGCAGGCCGGGCAGCGCTTCCTGACTGATCTGCGGCTTTGGCGGAGCATCGATCCTCGCGGTGGCTTCGATGTTCTGGGGCGCCGCCGTTGGAGCGTCTATCACACGAGTCAGGTAAAACATGAACGGCGTAATCTGAAACGGCGTGTTCTCCGCTTTGGCCACGGTGCCAACGGGTTTGGACTTGAGCATGTGCAACTGATCATTCCACGGGTCGACTTTGATGCGTCCGCCGAGCGGCAACGCGGCAATCACATTCGCCGCTGGCTTCTCGGCTGGCGCAGTCTGGCCGCCGGCCGCAGATTTGTCTTCCGTCGACGACGCGCCAAACACCGCGGATGCGACCGCCCAGTTTGAGGAAACGCGATCGCCCAGGTGCGGGCTAATCAGGTTCGGGATTTCCTTCGAGCGAGTCCTGACCGCCTGCAAGAAGAGTTGCGCGCTTTTGGCGTTGTCCTTATAAGGAGAATTCTTCAGCAGCTCTATGCCTTTCTGCTTCGCGGCTTCTTCCTCTTCCGGAGTGCGGGCAAAATCAAAATGTTTAAAGGTGTCTTTCTCGTCGAAACGCACGCGACTGAAGAACGCGAACTGCGAGTCGATGCGATGTCCAAGAACCACGTGGCCTAGCTCGTGCGCCAGGATAGCGGCGAGGCTGGCCTCGTCCGGCAGCGTGTCAATCAGCCCGCGGCTTAAAACGATGGTGTGACCCACGGTGAAGGATTCGAGCGTGGACATCATGAGCACGCGGCAGCGCACTTCCGGCGTGATGTCCAGATTATTGGTGACCTCCAAGTTGTTGACGACAGTCTCGAGCACTTTATCCACTTCGCCGTACGGAGCCAGCAAACCCTGGCGCTCGAGGCGGTCGGTGACGTTGTCTTCCGCCTGATGGTCCCAGGAGCGCTCCGCTTGCAGCGGGGAATAGTCATTGGCGTTCTCTGACTGATCCCGCACTCCTGTCGACGCCTCCACCAGCACCTTGCTTAGCTCTTGCTCTTGCCGGGCATGGCCCAGGGCGTAGCCCCAAAGGCGCGTGTGCGCGCGGAACACCTTGTAAGCGATGTTCAGCGACTTCTTGTCGTGGAGGCTTCCTTGTTCGCTGTAGATGAACGACGGGAGCCAGAGATTCTTCCCGACGTTGGTCCGCCAGCTATCGAAATTGAAATAGTTGCTGGTCAACGATGACCCACCATACGCGCCGTTGAAGCGCACGATGTGAAAATCCTGATCCTCCACCCAGATACGCCCGACGAAGCGTCCCTTGTCGCCCTTCTTCGCAGGGTCGATGTCAAAAACCAGGCAGCGGACTTCGCCTAAAAACTCGCGGCGCACATACTCGATGTGGTAATGCTGCTGGTCGAAGCCGTTCGCATCCAGAAAAATCATTTGCAGGAAGCCGCGGGGAAGAAATTCTGAAGTAAAGAACTCCGCCCAGCTTCCGAGCACCTTGTGCTTAAGGCCAGCGTCTTTGTCCAGCGGCTCCAGCTCGACGCCCCGCGATAGCGCGGCGCGGCCCAGGAAGTATTTGTCGCCGCTGGGGGCTGCCCCCGTCTGATTGTCCGGGCGGAGATACTGGATATAGGTCTCGACCAAGGGGGAGTACTGGCGGAGCAGGCCGACCTCGGCTTGTTCTTGCGCCACAAGCTTCTCGATCACGGCTTCTGGGGTTAACGCCTGCTGAGGCTGCTGGGCCGCTGCAGGGAATGAAGCGAGCGGCAAAGCACCGAGGGCCACGGCAAGCACGATCTTGGGGCTGCGCATTACGCCTCCCAAACTCAAACATTGGAAATAGGGCGGTAGGCTGCAGCGTAACTCCTGGGGCAGCGCATGCCAGCTGTCCTGAAGAGCAGTTTCCGAACAGCCGTCCGCGCGGTTGGGGGGAGCGGGGCTGCGTTTGTAGAGGCGGGGCTTCAGAGGAAGTAATGAAGTACGGATGTAAAGACGTCAGAAGAAAATGAACGAAGCTCGAGCGGAGGGGGTCCACCCTCCACCCACCCCCCGTCCTGTTGGATCGTCATCAAAACAGAGGACTTGCAAATTGGGGAGTTCGTAATTGATTGAAAAGAAAGGGAGAGCAATGGGGTGACTCGCGGTCAGTGACACCTGGAAGCTCTGGGTAAACTGCTAGCGGGGAGTTTTTGGGGACCGCGGGGCGGGGACACATAAAATGCAGGCCTTGGGCCTGGGCAACAGGGGGAGAATAGCATGGCGATATCGTTTAGTTAAGTCATTTCCAAGGAAGGTCGAAATCGAGGGTTGAATGGTTTCGGATGGCGAGGTGAATGGCGCGAGGGATATAAGCCAGACAGGGAATGGCAATTCAAAACCCGCACCCTCATAACCGAGAGTGCGGCACCCAAAACAAATCGGGCGGAGCGACTCCTAGCTGTTTCGCCTAACGGGCCTGTCACCGCCCATGGCTCAGCGCAACGCGTCAGGCGGTGGCGGAAATCTTCCCTTGTTTTCCACAGATTTGAGGAGTAGTTTTCCAGCAGCCTGCAATCTCAGTTCGTCCTCCAGCCGTGCAAGGCCCAGGGTGCGTTGTGAAGTCCCCTCCGCAAACACCTTCCTATTCGCGGCGGCATACCTCTCGGGTCGAGTCGCCGGACGGCGTGTGGGTCTATTGGCGTTGTGACGGTATCGATGATGTCGCACGCGTCCGGGACCTGAGCACGGGAGGTTTGTTCATTGCTACCGCAAGTCCAAAGCCTGTAGGCACGAAAGCCAGGCTCGATTTTCTGGTCCAGGAAGGCCAAATCCGGGTCGAGGGCATCGTGCGGCATAGTGAGCCGGGCCACGGACTGGGATTGAAATTCACGGCCCTGACGGAGCAAGACTCGCCGCATCTCGCGGCTTTGCTTACGCGGCTTCGGAGCCTGTCTCGTTCCCCGCGGTGAGGCGCACCTTTTGTGTACAAGCCCAGAAAGGGATGAGGCGCCAAGAAGATCTTGCCTGGATCAAAGGACGGCCACCGACCAGCAACTCAAGAAATGGCGCTAGGTGAAGGGATGTCTAGAACCTAAGTCGCGTGCGTATGCTGGGACGTAGATTCTCGGAGCGTCTGAAGGATGGCGAACATGTTGAACAAATTGTTTTCTGCCAGATTGCAGAAGAGCCACAAGGGCGGATGGACGTATATGGTCTGGCCAAATTCCGTCA
Organism: Acidobacteriota bacterium; assembly: GCA_003223295.1. Lineage (GTDB taxonomy): Bacteria > Acidobacteriota > Terriglobia > Acidiferrales > UBA7541 > Acidiferrum. Next base: position 35,948 of record QHYM01000101.1, read on the forward strand.
AGTTTTTCGGGACACGCGGCCTGGTCCGGGTCAAAGGCACGATTGACGGCCATCCCTTCAAAAGCTCGTTCATGGCTATAGGCGATGGCAGACACATGCTGCCTGTAAAGGGAGAGATACGCCGAGCTATTGGAAAGGACGCCGGTGAAACGGTAAAGGTGCCAGCGCACGAATGCTCGCGAGGTCCGGCTTTTCTTGCGCCACGTCACGAACAGCGAAGCATCCAGCTTTGACCTCAAGACAGTAGAAAGGGCGCAGCAGTGCTGTGCCCCTACAAAAAGTGGCGTGCAAATGCATGATTGTCGTGGAGCCGGGCGGAGGTACCAGCCGGGTATTACGGAATCGAGTACTACGAGGTACTAAGGTTTTTACTGGATTGCTATCTCACAGGACGATGTTTAAAGTTTGTGCAACAGCCCGGAGATCTCTAGAACACCAAGAGAAAGAGATAAGACGCAACATTACGAAACCAGCCGCCCGCGCAGGAAGTCAGGCGCCGGGCGAAACCTCACTGTAAGAGATCCAGCCCGGTTTGCGCAGACCAACAACGCAGCTTGCGCAGCAAGGCGCGCACAGCATGGAAACGAATACCCGATTGAACGGCAGGGAAGAACGAAGGCTACCCATCATGATGGAGGTGAACCTCGTGCCGATGGGGCGCGAGAGTGGCGAGAGTGGCGAGAGTGAAAGAACCTATACGGACAACGTCAGCGCGCACGGCGTTCGCGTACACTCGACGAGCGCCTGGCAGCGTGGCGAGCAGGTCGAGGTGATTCCGATGAAGGAGGAAATGTCCGTGCGGGGCGAGGTGGTGTATTGCCAAAGAGTCGGCAAAGAGCGCTTCTTTGTAGGCTTCAAGTTTCCCCACGAACACGTCTCATGGTCCATTCTGAAGAGGTTTAACGGCCTCGTGTTCACGAACATTCTTTGCGCGATGCGCTGGTGAGAGGTTCTTCTTCGACGCGTCTTGACTAATTACGGTTGGGCGGAGGCGCGGGAGCGGATGGCTTGGTCGGCGAGCAAGGCTTGCTGGCGGACGCGATCGGGAATGTCGCGCGCTTCGCGTTCATAAGGACGAATCGCGGGCAGATCGTCAGCGCGGCCGATGATATACAGCGCGCGCAAAGCTTCCCAGACCTGTTCGTCGCCGGGATCGACGGTGGCGATTTCGGCGCCAGTGGCAACGACGGCACCAGTTGGGGCGCTGATCGCGTGGACGCGGCCGCTGATCGGCGAGCGGACTTCGAGCGACGATTCGCCGTTCGGCGAATTGGCGGCGGACGGCGGCGTGGGTTGAAGTTTGGCGACGATGCCGCCCTGGCGGATGGCGGTCCCCGCGCGGGCCGTGTCGATGACGCGGCCCGCGCGGGGCGCGAGGATGTGGGCAGGCTGCAAGAGCGCGACGATTTGGGAGCGCCCGGAGTCGTCCTTGAAGCGCACGAGCGAGAGCGCGGCGTTGCCCCGCACCATGGGCGAGGAATCCTGCAACATTTTTAGTAGGGCGTCATGGAAGCCGGCGCCTGCGGTGTCTTGGCCCATCACCCAGGCGTCCGTGTTGCGCACTTCTTCGACGGGATGCGTGGCGAGGCGAATAAGTTCGGGATACCATCGCGCGGCGAGCGCGTCGCGGCGCGCGATGCGCTCGCCAATTTGCACGAGCGCATGTTGGATGTGGCGCGGGTGCTTGTCGTCCGTCAGGTATTGCGTGACTTGTTGATCGGAAAGCTGGCGGCCGAACCAGGTGTTCCACCAAAAAAGGAAGGGAAGCAGCACGATGAGCCACGCAGTGAGATAAAAGAGCAGGCGCGTGCGCGTGGACATGCGGTGGGGGGATTTGTCCAGCGGCGAGCCGGCTTGCGCGGCGGAGTTTTCGGTCACGGATGCTTCCGTGCCACCGTTGCTGGAAGAGCGCGAAGAAATGGCCATGTTTACTCGAGGGATTGGTTAGAGACGCCAACCAAATAGAAAAGCAGATCGCCCTCTTCGATCGGGATGACAAATTGTCCGCAAGCGCGGCTTTCTGCAAGCAAGATGCTTAACCTTCGTCGGAGGGCCCACCGGGCTTTGCTGGCCCGCTTGGCTTCTTCCCACGCAGCTCCAAAAAGGTGTTGAGAAAGAAAACGCCGGAGAGGCTGAGCATGATGAGAATTTCGAACAGGCCGTCGACCGTCCTCCACGTATCGGAGAGAAAAATCCAGGCAATGCCCGCGAGCGGAATCAGGCCGAGCACGATGGAGATCAAGAGCATCACGGCAACCAAGGCGCCTCCTCACACACGCACTGGGAAACTGGTGCGGAGAATCTCATGCTATGGCTTGAACGTCTCGTCGACGGTCTTGCTGTCTTTGGCCGCGAGCGTCACTTTTTCGTCTTTCTCGCCGAGCTTTTCGTGGACGAAGGCCAGCGTGTAGTCGCCCGGCGGAAGACCCTTGATTTCAAACTTGCCGTCCGCGCCGGTGACTGCGTAGAAGGGGCTCTTCACCACGTTGACGTACATCTTCATCCAGGGATGCTGGTTGCACTTCACGGGAAGAAGAATTTCTTCGCGCGCGAAGTTCTTTTCTAGGGGAGCTGTCTTCGGCGCCTGCGATTCGTTCCACTCCCGGTTGTCCTTTGGCGTGGGATGGATATTGTGGGTAGTCGGATCGCTGTTGACGATCTTGACCGTCTGGCCGGTCATCACGCCGAGCACGTGCGGATGGTACCGGCAGCCGCTCTGATCGAGCGTGGCGGCTTCCTTCGGGATGTCGAAGGTGCGGCCGCCGAGGCCTTCCTTCACGTAAACGAAGACGTTGGCGAGATGGCCGCCGCTGGCGACCACGGCTTCGGCCGTGTTCGCGCCTTTGCAGGCGGGATCCTGGCTCATGTCGATCTTCTGGGCAGCCGGCGCGGCCCCTTCAAATTTGACGGTGCCGCTGACGGTGGCAGCCGTCGCGGGATCGATCGGCGTGGCGGCTGGAGCTGCGGCGGGCGTGGCCGCAGGCTGCTCCGCAGTTTCCTCTTTCTTGCCGCAGCCCGCGAGGAGGACGAGTCCGCACAGCGCGGGGATGCTGAGAATTGTCGTCCAGGTTTTTGTTTTCATTTTTGCTCTCTCTCCTGAGAATTAAAATCTCACAGAAATTGAAAATCTATTTGCCGGCTCCGTGACCGCCATTGCCGCTTGCGTTGGCGGTAGGCGATCGTTGGCTGTTGGCGGCAGACGCACGGCCCATCGCCGAGGCGACGCGCCGCTGCTCCTCGGGCGTGAGCTGCAAAATGTAATCCACGAGAAGCCGCGTATGGTCCTTATCATAGCCCTGGAACGAGGGCGGCGTCGGGCCGGAAAAGACCCAGTGATTGTTTTGGCGCTTGAACAAACCTGACGGCATGGATGTGCCAGGGCTGATGGCTTGCGGATCAATCATCCAGCGCTCCATCCAATCGGGCTTCAGGCGGCCGCGTGCCTGGAGGAAATTCGGCGCGGTCGCGATGCGATCATGCGACGGGTCGCCAGTGGCGTGGCACTTCAAGCATGGCGCGGCGGTACTGCTGAAAAGGCTCCGCGCCATTTCCGTTTCCTTGGCGGTGAGCACGGGAACTTCTTCCGGAATGTAAGGGAACGGCTGGCGCGAAAGCGCCTGGAAGAAGCGCACGAGTTTGCCGAGCTCGTTTTCAGAGAACGAGAACGTGGGCATGCGCACCTGAAGGTACGAGCGAATGCCATTGCGATTCGTATCTTTGTCATTGAGCGCTGGATTTTTCAGGAAGCGCAGCAACCAGTCGGGATCGACACGCGCGCCCTCGGTGAGGAGCTTCGGCGGTAACTGTTCCTGCGCGTCCTGATAGCGGGCCATCCCCATCAGGATGGTTTTTTGCCCAGGAATGAGTTGGTGGCAGCCTAGGCAGTTGTATTTCTTGACCACCCACCAGCCTTCCTGAATATCCTTACGATAGTCGAGCGGACGGTATTGATAGCTGGGAGGAAGCGGATTCTCCTGGCTGCCAAGAAGGAACGTTGTGAGGGCGCGAACCTGCTCTTTGGTGAGGTGCAGATTGGGCATGCGCAACTGTTCGGAAGGCGGCTTGATTTTGCCCTGGTCCCAAATATTGGGTTCGGCGAGTTTGTGTTCGAAGAAGCCTTTGTGGTCGTACCAGGGTTCCTTCGCGGGACCTTCGGGCAAACGCGCGAGATCTTCGGAATCGGTGATGGGTTCTTTGCCGCCGCGCTCGGCGACTTCGGTGAGCAATGCGAAATCGAGGCGCTCGACAGGCTTGCTGCCTTCGGTGGTCAGCTCGGTGCCGATGCGGCCTTCCTCTTCGAGGCCAGAAATCTCATGGCAGCCGGCGCAACCGAAGAATTGAATCCATTTCTTGCCTTCCGCCTTGAGCTTCGGATCGTCCATGAAGGAAGCGTCGGCATACGCGGAAGGATTCTGCTTCTTGAGCGTGATGAGATAACTTGCGATGTCCTCAGCATCCGAAACGGCAAGGCGAAGGCTCGGCATCACCGTCATGTTTTGGACTTGGAGCTCGTGGCCGTCGTTCGGGCACTTGCTGTGGTCGAGGTCGAAAACGAAAGGCAATCCCTTCTTCTTGTAATCCTCGGGGCCAATATCCTTCTTCTCGTAGGGGCAATAGGGGCGCGTACGCTCCCGCGCATTGTGGACCCAGCGAACGAGATAGTCGTAATTCGCTTTTTCACCGACGCGCGTAAGATTTGCCGCGAAAGTGCCACCCTGCATCTGGTCGCCTTCGCCGATGGAATGGCAGGCGAGGCAGCCGCGCGTTTCGAACAATTCCTTGCCGTGAGCGGCGTTGCCGGGCTTGTGCTTTGGCAGCGGATCGGTCAGCCCCGATTGCCAGACGTAGGCCGAAATGGCCTTAATCTGGTCATCGTTTAAGCGAAAATTCGGCATCTTGGTGGTGGGGCGGAAGTCGGTGGGCTTTTTCAACCAGACAGGAATCCAGTTCTTGTTCAGCTTCAGGCGAATGTCTTTGAGGTTGGGCCCGACCTTCTTCATGTCCTGGAACAGGCTCTTCGTCGTGCGGTCGAGTTGCATGATGCGGAGATCGACCTTGCTGTTGGTGACCTTAAGCGCGACGGCGCGATCGTTCAGGCGGTTGGCTTCTTCATTCGATTGCGCCTTGTCCGCCTGCCGCATGAAGTCGCCGGCAGTTTTGAGATTGTCCTTCTTTTGCTGTTCGAGGAGCTTGATCTCTTGACCGATGGAAAGCAGGTCCTCGGGTTCCTTATCGTAACCTTCGTAGCGATGACAGCCCATGCAGCCGCGCTGGCGGAAAAGATCTTTGCCTTCGCTGACCACCCAGCCGACATCATTCGTCACCAGGACCATGTCCGCGGAGTGGCAAATCTGGCAGCCTGACTCGTAGTTTTGCGCCGTGAAGATCGGCCACAGCCAGTGCTCGTAGTTGCCGTGCGCCTTCTCGACGCTAGTGGTGGCACGGCCATTCCCCTGGTGGCAAGGCGAGCAGCCGAATTTTTCCGGATCGTGGATCTTCAATAAGTCTGGCTCTGGATGGCTGGTGAAGGCGCGCGCGAATTCGTCGGGTTTTTTGCCTTTCAAGGACATTGCAGCGGCCGTGAGCTTGACGGGTTCGCGAATGCCGAGATGGCAGGATTCGCAGCGGTCGACGATCTGCGCGCTGTCTTCTCTTTCCAGGTTTGCGGCGTGCTCGTTTACGTTGATCTGGCGGACTTGCGGCGTCAGGGATTCTACGCCGTTCTGCAAATTCTGCAACTGGGAGGGCGTGAGGTTCACCATGTGATCGGTGAGGTAGGAATCCATCAATTCTTTCTTTGCATTGACGGGTTTGAGCAGTTCGCCCAGTTCCGCGCTCAGTTGCGTGCGCTCGTTGCGAAGTTCGTTGTAAGTTTCTTCCAGCTCGTCGAAGTTCTTGAAGGTGCGTTTCTTTCCGTCGGGCATTTCCACTGCGCTGGACCTACTCTTGTATTCATCCAAGTCCCGCTGCTTGCTCTGTTTGGAAGAGGCGCTGCTTGTGGTTTCGATGTCGTAGGTGGAGGCGTTCACGTACGCGCGGCGATCGGTGAAGACGTTTTGTACTGCCAGAAGCTCTGCGCCCAAATTGCGGAGCCGGTCATTGATTTCCTTGATGCGCGGGGCGGCGCTTTGGCTGGCGGCCTCAGAGTCTTGCTTGAGCTTCTGATATTCGGCGCTGCTTTCAATTTCCTTTTGAGATTCGGCGGACTGCGTGCGCGCGCTCTTCAGAAACGTGGAATAGCGGTCTTTCCATTCATGCTGAAACGCTTTCCAGGGACGCTGGCCGAAATCCTCATCCCATAGCGCCCAGAAGAGCGTGGCCATGAGGATGATCATGGAGATTAGGTAATGCGGCGCGAGCGATTTGCTGACGATCGGGTCGTTTTCGGGGATGGGCTTCTCGGGCACCAGTTCCTCCTGATAACTTGCGGACGGAGCCGCAACCGATACCAAACACCGCAACTTCGGGCCACCCGCCACCGGCGGGCGAGCCCCTACACGTTAAACCAGGGCGTAATCCAAACGTACTTGATGTGAAAGAGCAGGCGCAGAAGCATTTTGATCGGCAGGCCCACCATGGTGAGGAAAAAAGTCATCATGATGGAGTACTGCAGCAGGCTCATGCGCTTGTAATCCTTGGGGTTGCTGCGGCGGAACAAGCCATTCACGATCATCCCGCCAATGGCGAAATAGCCACCGACGACGACCGCGCCGAAGATGCCTTTGGCCCAATTCGAAGTAATTCCGAAAAGATCCGGCAAGTCGCGGTTCACTTCATAAATGAGGCGGTTGTGGTCCCAGTTCTGTCCGGGCCAAAACCACTGCCAGCCGGGTCCTCGAATGAAAGTGCCGATGAAAATCATGGAAACCCACAAAATCACAAAACCGAAAAGAAAAGTGCCGATGGCAAACTTACGTTGCTTCCAAGTGTAGTAGCCCGCGCCCAGCGGGTTCGTATCAATATAAGGAATCACCATCAAGCCGATGATGATGAGCGTGGGCATTACCACGCCGGCGATCCAGGGGTCGAAATAAACCAGCATTTCCTGGAGGCCGAGGAAGTACCAAGGCGCTTTCGCCGGGTTCATGGTCAGGTTGGGATTGGCCGGCTCTTCCAGCGGCGCGTTTAAGGTGATAGACCAGATCATAAGGATGATCGTGACGATGATGGCGGCTAGGAATTCCACACGCAGGAGAAACGGCCAGACGTGGACTTCTTTCTGCCATCCGGGGCGGAAAGGCCAGCTCTTGCGGTGATGCGTCTTGGCGAGGGCGGCGTCACCGGCGAGCTGTTCGATCAAGACATCATTGGCGTGCGCCTGCTTCCAGGCGAGATACATATAGAACGCCAGCAACGGGATCATGGCGATGATCGGAACGTTGTCCGCGGCGGAGAGGATTTCCCAGAGTTGCTTCCAATCCATGGCTATTTCTTCGCCTCCTTGATTTCGGAGTCGAGGACCACCGGAGCTGGCCCGGAAATGCCGCCATCCTTTCGCACACGCCAGAAGTGCACCATCATGAAGACCGAGGCGATGATCGGGATGCCGATGCAGTGCCAGATGTAAGAACGGAGAAGGGCGTTGGCGTCGACAATCGAGCCGCCCAGCAGCCCGAAACGCACATCATTATAAGGGGTCATGCCCAATTGCGAACCGAAGGGGCCTTCATGGCCCAGCAGGGGAGTGGCACGCGCCATGTTGGTGCCGACGGTAACGGCCCAGAAGCCGAGCTGATCGTCCGGCAGGAGGTATCCGGTGAAGGAGAGCAGCAACGTCAGCACGAGGAGAATCACGCCAACGGTCCAGTTGAATTCGCGAGGTTTCTTATAGGAACCGGTGAGAAAAACGCGGAACATGTGCAGCTCCACAGCTATGACCATCAAGTGCGCGGCCCAGCGGTGCATGTTGCGCAACAATTTACCGTAGGGGACGTCATGTTCGAGGTAGAGCACGTCGCGGAAGGCCTGTACTTTGCTCGGGTGGTAGTAGAACATCAGCAGCACACCGGTCAGCGTCAGCACGAAAAACAAATAAAAGGTAATGCCGCCCATGCCCCAGGTGTAGCTGTAGCGAACCGCATCTCGATTGATTTTGGCGGGATGCAAATGGAGAAAGACGTTGGAGAGGACACCCAGCGCGCGGTTGCGCGGCGTGTCGTCGTGCTTGTGGCGGAAGATGGAAGTATAGACTTGAGTCTTTGTGGGCTTGCTCAGAATCTCAACCTGCTCTTTGGCTTTGGCGGGCAGATCGGTCTTAAGGGACTCGAGGTCTTCCTTGACGCCCGTCGTGACACGCTTGAGCAGGCCTTCCGACTTGCCATTGTTGGCGTTTCCCTTGTTCTCTTCAGGCATCTCTGCGCTCCCGTTTCTCGACGCTCAAGAATCCTTTCGTGTTCCCACAAGACGAGCCGGGCCAATCCCGTCCTTAGCTTCCACATCCATAGCTACACCGGCAGATAAGATCCCGGATCACTAAAATGGCTGGGCTGGCCCTTGGGCCACTGATAGAGGCGCGAAGTATCCACGATAATCTGGCCGTCGGGGGCGAGTTGCACGTTGGCGCGGTCCATTGGACGCGGCGCGGGGCCCTCGAAGTTCACGCCTTCGTTGTCATAGCCGCTGCCGTGGCAGGGGCACTTGAATTTGTTTTCGCTGGCCTTCCAGTCCGGTGTGCAGCCAAGGTGCGTGCAACGTGCATAAATAACGAAGATGCGATCCGGAGTGCGGTCTACCCAGATGCGGTATTTCTGCTGCCACTTGGTATCCACTCCGAGCGCGTAGTCGGAGGGATAGCCGATTTTGAAAATCGTGGGAGGCTCAAAAAGTGTGCGCGGGAGGAAAAAGCGGAGGAAAGCAATGAACCAGGCGCCGAGGAAGCCAGTGACGGAAACCCAAACCAAGCGGCGTCGTCCTTCGTTCGCGGCGCTCGGCTCGGGCCCCACGGTTGCCACGCCGGCTGCGGCCGCCGCTTTGGACGTTCCCACGGCAGGAGTGCCGACGTACTTGGTCGCGTCCACTCCACCGGCCGGCTTTGCCGCCTCCGGTTTAGGTTTGACCGTTTCCGAATCCGGGGCCGCCATGCAGAACCTCCTCAATAGTGACGCTCGAAATTCTTGCGCGGCAGCCGCTTGCGCCGCCGTGTTCCCCTTACGATCTGAGTTCTTAACCCTCGAGCCCGTGGTCCGTATTCAAACTGTAAAAAGAGCGGAGCCCTGCACGGAAGCAAGCGAGCATGCGCCGCTCTCCCTGATATCGCGAAAAGTTTTTGAAATTTGTCGACCGATGAATAGAAGAATCACACCCGAAGGGCCAATCAGCTTCCAGCGCCGGCTGCCCATCGAGTTGGAAAGGCATTTTCAGAAAACATCGCGAGGCCCCAAACATTTCACTGGCCCCCCAGGATTCGACCCGGATATTACTCAAATCGAAAAAATTCGTCAATGCAAGTTTGCGTTGAGAAGATTTGTCCTTGTAGGACAGAAAAATCAGTGCCTGGAATAGAGTAGAGCTGCGCAGCAGAAACAAGATGTATGCAAGAACTTGCTTGCTTCGAGAAAAACCTGTGATATATTCGCCCCGTTTTGGATTCCCACTGTGAGTGGCGGGAAATTCGGTGTGCTCGGTGGGAAATGCTGAGAGATAAAACTGGGGGAGGTTCCGCTTAATGGGCCTCGCATTGCTGGTTGTCATCTGGCTGATCACTCTGATCGGCTCGTATTTCATCATTGCAAAAACTTGGTGGCTGCCAGTAGGAGCCTCCGCTGCGGCTGCGGGAATCGATCACCATTTCACCACCACGTACATTCTTATGGGCACGGTGTTCATCGCCGCGCAGCTGGCCTTGGGATGGTTTGCGTGGAAGTACCGCGACCGCGGCGCGGGCTCCAAGGCTGCAGAGTATTCGCACGGCAACACCAAGCTCGAGGTCGTATGGACCATCCTCACGATCATTTTGTTTGTCGGTCTGAACCTGGCGAGTAAATCCATCTGGGCGTCCGAGCGGTTCGATGCCGCCAAACCTGGCGCCGTGCAGGTGGAAGTTACGGGAATGCAGTTTGCGTGGTATTTCCGTTACGCGGGGCCGGACGGAAAATTTGGCGCAACGAAACCGGAGCTGGAGGACGCTTCGTTGGGCGGAGCGGGGGCACTGGGATTGGACACGGTGGATCCCGCTTCGAAAGATGACGTGATTACTGGAGTTATGGTGGTGCCGGTGAATCGCGAGGTGGAAGTAATTCTGCGGTCGCACGATGTGATTCACAGTTTCTTTGTGCCGGCGATGCGCTTCAAGCAGGACGCTGTGCCGGGGCTGGCGATCCACATGCATTTCACGCCGATTCAAACCGGGGAATTTGAACTTGCCTGCGCCGAGCTTTGCGGTCTCGGCCATTACAAGATGCACGGAATTGTGAAAGTCGTCAGCGATGAAGAGTTCAGTCAATGGCTGGCGGCACGGGAGGCGGAGAAGCAATAACATGGTTAGCCACGACGCTCACGCGCACGCAGCCCCGCAAGGTTTCATTCGAAAATGGGTTTTCAGCCTGGACCATAAAGTCATCGGCTTGCAGTATTTCTTCTTGGCGCTGGCGGCCGTACTCACCGGCATGTTTCTCTCGCTGTTGATGCGCATTCATTTGGTCTGGCCCAACGCGTCGCTGCCATTTTTCGGGGAGATCAAGCCGGAGACGTATCTCAGCCTGCTGACCATGCACGGCACGATCATGGTGTTCTTCGTGCTGACCACTGCGCCGCAGGGAGGATTCGGAAATTATTTCCTGCCAATTCAAATTGGCGCGCCGGACATGGCGTTTCCGGTGCTGAACATGCTCTCGTTCTGGACAACGTTCCTCGGGTTCCTGGTCCTGATTGCTGCGTTCTTTGTGACCGGCGGGGCGCCGTTGCACGGCTGGACCGGTTACGCGCCGCTGAGCGCGCTGCCATCGGCTGGACCAGGCGAGGGCTTGGGAGCGGACCTCTGGATCATCAGCATCGCGATTTTCTGCATCGGCGCGCTGATGGGCGCGCTGAATTTCATCACCACGACGCTGGACATGCGCGCGAAGGGAATGACCTTGATGCGCATGCCGTTGACCTGCTGGGCGTGGTTCATCACCGCAATTTTGGGATTGCTGGCGTTCGGCGTGCTGCTCTCGGCCGGCATTCTTTTGTTGATGGATCGCAACCTGGGCACGAGCTTTTTTGTGCCGCTGGGCACAGTGAACGGAGTACTCACGGGACATAAAGGCGGCTCGCCACTTTTGTGGCAGCACCTGTTCTGGTTCTTTGGGCATCCCGAGGTGTACATCGCGATTTTGCCGGCAATGGGACTGTGCTCGCAGTTGCTGTCCGTGTTTTCGCGCAAGCCCATTTTCGGCTACAAAGCGATGGTGTACGCCATACTCTCGATCGGGTTCCTCGGCTTCATGGTGTGGGGCCACCACATGTTCATGAGCGGGATGAGCCCGTACAGTGCGTTTGCGTTCTCCATCATGACCATGGGCATCGGCGTGCCGTCGGCGATCAAGACGTTTAACTGGCTGGGAACATTGTGGCGAGGAAAGATCCGTTTTTCGTCGCCGATGTTGTTCGCCATTGGATTCGTGTCGCTTTTCGTTGTAGGTGGAATCAGCGGCCCGTTCCTGGCGCAACCGGTGCTGGACATTTATTTGCACGAAACATATTTCGTGATCGCGCACTTCCACTTGATCATGGGCGTGGCGTCGATTTTCGGGATTTTTGCCGCAACCTATTATTGGTTCCCGAAAATGTTCGGGCGCATGATGAATGAGCCACTGGCGAAAGCGCACTTCTGGCTTACCTTCATTGGTGCGTACGCCATTTTCATGCCGATGCATTATTACGGCATGGCCGCGGGTTTGCGGCGCTATTCCCAAGGCACGGAAGTGGCTTGGATTAACGCCCTGGCCCCGGTACAGAAATTCATCTCCATTGCGGCGTTCGTGACCATTGCCAGCCAGTTGATTTTCGTCATCAACCTTTTCTGGAGCATGAAAAAGGGCGAGAAGGCCGCCGACAATCCGTGGGAGGCGACCACTCTTGAATGGATTACCGCCACGCCGCCTCCGCATGACAATTTCGGCGGTGTGACACCGGTGGTGCACAACGGTCCTTATGAATACAGCGTGCCGGGAACGTCGAAGGATTTCGTAATGCAGACGGATGCGGCGGTCGAGGCGAAACATTAATCCGGTCATGGCCAGCTTCAGCACAACCGCGACGTTGGATGAACCCCAGGTTTCCCGGGGCAAGGACGGCGGGGCGCCACCGATTTTTGGAGGCGGTGGCGACGGCCGGCCTGGACGAAGATTGCCCGATTACCCCACGCGATTGCGGCGGGCGCGGCTCGGATTGCTGGTTGCGCTGACGCCAGTCTTCATGTTGTTCGTTTCGTTCACCAGCGCGTACGTGGTGCGGCAAGGGCTGCCAACACTGGACCCGCGGACGAATCAACTTGTACATGACTGGATTCCTGTAAAACTGCCGGCGCTGCTGCTGGTCAATACCGTTGTTTTGCTGCTGAGCAGTGTGGGAATGGAACTGGCTCGGCGGCAGAGCAAGTTTGCGGCCGCGGCCGCTACCACGAAATCGCCGCAAGGCGTTCCCGCGAACGCAGAAGGAAGCACGCCGTGGCTGGCGATGACCATCGCGCTCGGGCTGCTGTTTTTGTTCGGGCAATGGATGGCGTGGAAGCAACTGGCGGCCAATGGCTTTTACGTCGCAACGACGCCGAGCAGTTCGTTTGTTTATTTGCTGACGGGAGCGCATGCGGTTCACCTGATGGGCGGCGTCCTGGCGCTTTTGGTGGCGGGCCTGTTTGTGGCGCTGCAGCGGTCCGTAACAACGCGAAGCATCGTCGTGGATGTCACCGGATGGTACTGGCATTTCATGGCGGCCCTGTGGGTCTATATTTTGTGTCTTCTGGAGTTTGCCGGATAAGCGGAGTAAGCGAAGGTTCACGAGGAGGCCTCGAGCATGGCTGAAACCGTGGTTCGGCACGACATCCCGTCGGTGTACGAGCCGTCGCTGTTTGGAACCTATTCGAAGAAGATCGGGATGTGGCTGTTCCTGATGTCGGACTCGCTGACGTTCGGGGCGCTGCTGTATGCCTATAGTTACGGGCGCATTTCCACGGCGGGCTGGCCGACGCCGTTCCACTCCGAGAGCATCGTCAACGCCACGATTATGACGGCTTTCCTGCTGACGAGTTCGCTGACCATGGTGCTGGCGGTGCGCGCGTCGGTTCAGAAAGACGCGAAGATGCAAACGCTGTGGCTGCTGGCGACGATCGCGTGCGGGGCCGGGTTCGTGATTCTGCATGGACGAGAGTGGAGCAACCTGATCGCCGAAGGCCTGACGCTGCCGATGTTCCCTCCGGTTCCCGGTCATGAAGTGAACGCGGAGTTCGCCAATGTGGCGAAGAGCGTGCCGCAATTTCCTTCGACCTTTTTCACCTTGACCGGCATGCACATGCTGCATGTGACCCTGGGCATCGTATATCTCGGTGTGGTCGCGCTGCGGAAGAAGTTCATTCCGATTCTGCTGGCGCTCTGGCTGATCGCCTGGCTGGGAACTCCGGCTTACAGCCCCTTCCACTACGGCGCGCACGTGCTGCTGCTCTCGGCGATTGTGTGCGCAATTATTTTATGGCTGAAGCCGAAGGTTTACGATGCGTCGGACGTGGAAGTGGCTGGGCTGTACTGGCATTTCGTGGACCTGGTGTGGATGTTCATTTTCCCGTTGGTGTATTTGATGTCCGCAAGGATTTAGGAGGCGCAAGGAATGGACGCTACTCAAATCGCTCTCGCGGAACGCGTTGCGGAAGAGCAACGGCATCACAAGAAGGCGCAGTTCTTTTGGGTTTGGGCGGCGCTGCTGGTGATGACGGCGATTGAAGTGTATTTGACGTATCAGAACATGGCGCCGACGAAGATGCTGACGATTCTGATGGGGTTGTCGCTGATCAAGGCAGCGCTGATCATCGGGTTCTTCATGCACCTGCGGTATGAAATTTCGCGGATGAAGTGGATTACGATGTGCTCGGTGGTGGCGTGCCTCATCCTGATGACCATCTTCTTCTTTCCGGACGCAGAGCGTATTATTACGCTGGGAGTTAAGTGAGGACTCTGGAGTGAAGGAAGGGTCGCGAGTAAAATGGACTGCGGTAACACAATGAAACTCCACACTGCATTTCTGGCCGCGTTTGTTTTCCTGTGCGGGTTGTGCGCGGTGCCGCCCGCGTTCAGCCAAGGATGCACCTTGTGTTCGAGCTACGTGGAGGCCAGCTCCAAGGGCGGACAGCGAGCGGTCAACAAGGGAGTTCTGCTGCTCTTGCTGCCTACTGCCGGGTTCATGAGCGGGGGCCTGGCGCTGGCCTACCGCTACAGCCGGAAACGTGATCTGGAACAGAGCTGAAGCTAGAAACTCGAAATTGGAAATTCGAAATTCCAGAACCAGAAGCTGAGCCCTCCCCCCACGTATTCTTGTAACTGCGCATTCTAGAGGAATTAGCATTTGGCATAAGTCTTTTAGAATGAACAGCTGTGCGGGCGTCTTGTAAGTGCGCATTCTAAAGCACTTGCGGGGTCGACAGTCTACAGCTCAAAGTTGCAAGTGAACCGCGGAGAGAGGAATGCGAATGTCTCCGAGAGGATCGGAGTCTGCGACCGCACGCGCGTTCCGGAGATGCGGAGTCCAAGGCCAGATGACACGGGGGGACATCGACAGAGACCAGCCCGTGGGCAACGTTGTGACCTTGCGGGAACTTATTAACGATAAGTTGGAAGCTCGACGATGGAATACGCTCGTGATTACCCTATTCGGCGTGCTCGCCATTTCACTAACCAAGGTCGGAGTGTTTGGGCTTGTATCTTATTCCATCACCTCTCGTTTTGCCGAGACCGGCGTACGTATGGCAGTCGGCGCATGTCCATCTAGCATCTTGCTTATGTTTCTCCGGGAGACGCTGACCTTCCGGTCGTAGCTTGCGCCGTGAATAATGTGCTGTACACGATGTATCTTGCTCGTCGTAGACAGCCGAAGGAACGTTGTAATACTGGCAGACTTCATCGCGGGAAAACTGGATTTCGAGAGTCTCAGAATCTTCCTGGTAACCAATTTGGGTAATATCAACCGAGGAAAACCAGGATCCGATGCATTGCAGAAGAGCCCCCTTTCTGAGGAACGACGGTGCCAGGGAAGACTGCCCACTTCGAGCAAGTGACGGCAGGCTTTACGTTGTCGCGGATGGTCAAGCCCCTTGGGGTTGGCCAAGCGCGGGGCACGCTCTCCGGACGTCGCCCTTTGGTAACGGCTCAATGGCCGGATTCTAGCCTGAAAATGAATGCCCTGAATCAATGGGAATGATTGAAAAGGGTGAACAAAAGGAACGGGTTAGTCTCAAGCAGAGTACTAGGCCGGCATTGATAAGGCTACTCCTCGCCCTCCGTGAAACGGTTTGTAAGCGGGAGTACGTCTAACAATTACGCGTCACGTCGATGTGCAGCGCGTAAGCCGGGAGCGAAGACCCCAAACCGTCGCGCCGGGTCATCTGAAAAATCCAGGAGGAGTGGACATTCCGATGGTGTTTTGTAGCCCGAAGTGCACAAGGGGCTTCCTATTCCTAGCGATGTTTGTGGTCGCGTGCGCGGCGGCTGCCGCGGCTCGGCGAGCGTCGGCATTCGGAGCGCAAGCTGCGGCTGCGCAAGCTCCGAATGCGGCGCGCCCCGTGGGAACAATTAAGTCGGTTTCCGGGAACAACATTATATTGACGACCGACGCGGGAGGCGACGTAACCGTCGTGGTGCAAGATGCGGCAAAGCTGGTTCGCGTGGAGCCCGGGCAAAAGGATTTGAAGGAAGCTGTGCCCATTGAGTTGAAGGAGTTGCTCGCGGGAGACCGCATTCTCGTGCGCGGACAGCTTGCCGAAGACGGAAAAACCGTGCTGGGGACGGCCGTGATCGCAATGAAAAAGGCGAGCATTGCGGAGAAACAGGCCCGCGAGCGCGAAGAATGGCGGAGGCAAGGCACGTCAGGGCTGGTGAGCGGCGTGGATCCGGCGGCAAACAAGATTTTGATTGTGCAGCAGGGAACGGGCGAAAAGAAGACGGTGACCGTCCACATTTCGAAGGACACGATCCTGCGGCGGTATGCGCCGGACTCGGTGAAGTTCGACGATGCCAAGCCCGTCGGGCTCGAGCAAATCAAGCCGGGCGATCAGCTTCGCGCGCGTGGCACCCGCAGCGCAGAGGGAAGCGAATTGACGGCTGCCGAAATTGTTAGCGGCACCTTCCGGAATATCGCGGGAACGATTTCTTCGATCGATGCTTCGGCGAACAGCGTCACCGTGCAGGACCTGACGACGAAGAAACCCGTCACCGTGCGCATTACGGCGGATTCGCAAGTTCGCAAGCTGCCGCTGCCGATGGCCCAGGGCATTGCCGCACGCTTGAAAAGGGCAGGGGCAGATTCACCGGCTCCCGGAGGTTCGAACGCGAGCGCGACGCAAGCGGCGCGAACCGGCGAGGCGCAAACCGGCGGTGCCGGGGCCGCTGGTCCCGGTGGACCGGGCAGAAACGGCGGCGCAGGCGGAGACTTCCAACAATTCCTCAGTCGCATGCCCCAGGCGACCCTCGCGGAATTGCAAAAGGGTGACGCAGTGATGATTGTCGCTACCGAGGGCGGCCCCAACGGCGCTCCGACAGCAATCACGCTGCTGGGCGGAGTGGAACCCATTCTTGAAGCTTCGCCGAATACCAGCGCCTCGATCCTCTCGCCGTGGAGCCTTAGCGGTGCGCCCAGCGAGGCAGGGAACCCATAATGGGGCGCAATTGAAACGCAATCTCACAGAGTTAGGAGATTTGATGAGCTTTCCGCTGTTTCGAACTATAAGTGCATTTTTCTTATCTTTTTTCCTGCTTCCTCTCTATGCGCAGCGTTCCTACGCGCAGGCGCCCGCGACCGGGCCCACAGGGACACAGGCCTCTGGCGGTACGGGAGGATTGACGGGAGCAGTGAGCGATCCCTCGGGCGCAGGGATTCCCAAAGCCTCCGTGCGCTTGACCGACGCGAACGGGGTTTCCTATGACGCAACTACGAACAAAGAAGGAATCTATGAGTTCAAAGCACTTGCACCGGGTGCCTACACGCTGAAATCTGTCGCGAAAGGATTCGCTCTTTTCACGCAAGAAAATGTTGAGGTCACGGCGGGCCAAGTGCAGCAGGTGAACATCAGCCTGACCATCCAGATTGAGGAACAAAAAGTTGAGGTGACCGACGAGACCACGAAAGTGGATGTGGATCCCTCGAACAATGTTGGCACGGTCGTGATGAAAGGGAAGGATCTCGAGGCGCTTTCGGACGATCCGGATGAGTTGCAATCCGAATTGCAGGCGCTGGCGGGACCATCGGCCGGACCGAACGGCGGACAGATTTATATTGATGGATTTACCGCAGGACAGCTCCCGCCGAAGGCTTCGATTCGCGAGATTCGCATCAATCAGAACCCGTTCTCTTCGGAGTACGACAAACTGGGCTACGGGCGCGTAGAGATTTTGACCAAGCCGGGAACGGACCAGCTCCACGGACAGTTCTGGGTGATGGGCAACACCACGGCGTTCAACTCGAAAAACCCGTTCGAGGGCGGCGGACCGCCGCCGAGCTACTATTCGACGCAGTACAACGGAAATCTCGGCGGTGCGCTGGGCAAGAAGGTGTCATTTTTCTTCAACATCGAACGGCGAAATCTCAACGAGCTCTCGGTGGTGAACACACCCTTTGTGGATCCCACGACATTGCAAGAGACGCAGTTTACCGGCGCGTTTCCCAATCCGCGCACGCGCACGAACGTGAGCCAGCGTTTCGATTTTCAAGTCACTCCGAACAACACGTTGACCGCGCGTTACCAATATTGGCGCAACAACGAAAGCGGCAACGGCATCGGCTCCTTCAACTTGCCGTCCTTGGGATACAACTCACTCGAAACCGAGCATACATTTCAGATGACAGACACGCAGGTTCTGGGTCCTCGCACTATTAACGAAACGCGGTTTCAATTCGTTCGCGAGGGAAACAATCAGAATCCGCTGAATACGACGCCCACGATCTCGATTCAGGGGGCTTTTACGACCGGGGGCAACAGCGGAGGCTTGTACAACGACATCCTGAACCGGTACGAGCTGCAGAACATCACGTATGTGACTGCGGGCAAGCACGCGATCAAGTATGGAGGCCGTTTGCGTGCATCGACGGAAGACAATGCGTCGGACGCGAAGTTTAACGGGTCGTACGTTTTCGGGGCCCGGCCCGATCCTACTGTGACGGGCTGCAATGTGCCGAACCCGCCCAGCTCCTGCCCGGTGATTTCGGGGCTGCAAGCTTACATGATCACGCTGACCAATCAGCAGAACGGCAATCCGGTCACTGCGAATGGCGGCGGTGCAAGTTATTATTCGCTGAATTCGAATGCGAGCGGGATGGCCGTTGCGGGCGTCACCTGGTTTGACGGCGCTCTGTTTCTCCAGGATGACTGGCGCATTCGGCCCAACGTGACGCTGAGCACCGGGCTGCGCTATGAAACGCAAAATAATCTTGGGGATCATGCGGATTTCGCGCCGCGCATTGGCATTGCGTGGGCGATAGGTGGCAAGGGGAAAAATAAATCGCCCAAAACAGTTCTGCGCGCAGGCTACGGCATTTTCTACGACCGCTTTGCTTCCGACCTCGTCTTGGAGCAGAAACTGCAAAATGGATTGATTCAGCAGCAATTTCTCGTTCAGAACCCTGCGTTTTTTGACGCCAACCAAACAACACCAATTCAGCAGTCCAGTTCTCAGCCCCAGATCGTCTACACCGTGAATCCCGTTCTGCGGACCCCGTACATCATGCAGGCTGGGGCCACCATCGAGCGTCAGTTGGGTAAATACGCGAATCTTTCCGTCACCTACCTCAATTCACGCGGAGTGCACCAGTTCTTCACGAATTTCGTAAATGCGCAGCCGCCGGGCCAGCCGCCTCTCTCCCCGATTCAGTACGAATATACGTCCGGGGGAATCTTCAAGCAGAACCAGGTCATCGTGAACAGTCGCGTGCAGGCGGGAACCAGACTATCGCTATGGGGCTATTACACTTTGAGCTATGCGAACAGCAATACTTCCGGCGCGGGCTACATTCCTTCGGACCCGTGTGTTTCCGGAGCGAGCCCGAGCGCCGGGCCCTGTGGCATAGCAGAAGACTACGGCCGCGCATCGTTCGATGTGCGCCATCGAGTGTTTGTCGGCGGCACGATCAGCATGCCGGCGGGCATTCGCTTGAGCCCGTTCATGATCGCCAGTTCGGGCTCGCCTTTTAATATCGTTACCGGGCAGACGCCCTTGTTCGGGAATGGAGTGTTCAATACGCGCCCGACCGCTGGCACGTGCGGTGACTCGGGCGTGATGTCCACTGTGTATGGTTGCTTCAACCTGGTGACGCAGCCCGGGCAAACCGTCATTCCCATCAATGAGGCGACGGGGCCGGGGCGGTTCACGCTGAATCTGCGCGTGAGCAAGACATTTGGGTTTGGCGAGAAAAAAGAAACAGCGGCGAGAGGCGGCGGACCCGGTGGAGGCACGTTTGGCCGCGGGCCGGGCGGGCACGGCGGCGGTGGTGGCGGCGGGGAACATGGCGGAGGAATGTTTGGAGGGAACCCTTCGAACAATCGCTATAACTTGACGTTCAGCGTCAACGCGCGAAACCTCTTTAATAATGTGAACGTTTCGAATCCCATCGGCAATTTGAGTTCGCCGCTGTTTGGCGAGTCCAATGGTCTGGCGGGTGGACCATTTTCTTCATCGACAGCGAACCGCCGCATTGATTTACAGCTCATGCTCAACTTTTAGAGCCTCAACATAGTTCCAGTGACGCGTGGAGCCACGCCGTTGGCGGCAGCTGCGCTTTTGCCTGCTTCCTTCTGCCGCGCGGGTGCGTTAACCTTGCCGGCGAAATGAAAAGGCGGAAGAAGAAGGTAATCGACGTGGGAAAAGAGGCGCGTCGCGTGGCGCGCAAATCTGGCGTTGCGCCGGCGGTGACGCGCGTGATTCCCGACAAACGCAAGCGGCCGCCAAAGCACAAGAAAGATTGGCTTGAGGGGCAATTGGATTGAGCCTGGAATTCTTTGCTGGGTGAGACCGCGGAGACGCGGTGCCGAACAGGTCCGGACCGGACCTAGTTCTTGGAGCTTCAGCCAGGCTTGTTGGCGGGAACGACTTCGTCCGGGCGAAACAGGGGCGCGAGCGCAATCTTGCGACGTTCAGCGAGTTGTGCGGCAATGGTTTCCAAATCCTTTTTGTCAAAACCCATGGAGCTGAGTTTTACTTTTCCGTCGGGTTCGATCAGAAAAATCGTCGGGACATTGGTGAGGCCATAGGCGTTAGAGACGGGATACCCGTCTGAGTCGAGAACCAGAGGGAATGTGACGCCGTACTCGGAGGCAAAGCTTTTCGTGGCGCGCGGGTCGTCCTGGGAGATGCCCAGAAAGGTGGCGCTGCTGGAGCCGTAGCGTTGGTGGAGACGCTCCAGGAACGGGAAGGTGAACTGGCAGACCGGACAGGAGATTTTGAAGAAGGCGGCGACGACCGGGCCGCGCTCGAGAAGTGCGCGAAGTGAATACTCCTTTTGGTCGAGAGATTTGAGAGAAAAATCAGGAGCCGTATTGCCAGCAACAATGTGAGTCATGTCGTCCTGTGATCCCATCCAGCGTCAAAGCCGCCACAAAATACCGATCAATAAATTATAGCGCAAAAGGGAAAAGGCGACATTCCCCGATGCACGTGAAGCGAGCTGGATGCAGGTCGCGGTTAAGTTTCAAAAAAGGCGAAGGATTCTCTAGGTGGCTGAACGCGAGGTGCATCTGTACGAGCGTATCCGTTGTTGGGTATAATGGCAAAGTACTGGAAAAGAGCGGGCGTCGTACAATGGCAGTATAGAAGCTTCCCAAGCTTCGGACGTGGGTTCGATCCCCATCGCCCGCTCCAGATTCTAAAAGACTTAGGCCGCTGCCTCATTTTCCATTTTTTCCAAATCCACCCAAAGCCGTGCCTTTTTTCGAGAAGCGTCGATTGCGCTTTTTCGGTCGAATCTCGTAAGCATTGCAAACAAGCGAGTTAAGCAAATTCTTCGAAGATTCGATCCCTGGTCGTCGTCTAGATCAGAAGCCCGCGAGGCTTCAGATGTAGGACTCAACCGTCACCTCTAGGTTAGACCTCACAGCGTCGAGCTCTAGACGAAACGAAAACCATCGCTTCTTTGAACAACCCAAAGTGCTTCTTGGCATCCGATAGATGCACGGATCGAATCACGAGCGTCCTTCACTGTATCCAAAACGCCAAAGAGTTGGCTGGCTGGCGTTCAATGCAAACTCACGGCGTGACTGCCGCGATACACACCTAGCCGCAACCCTTTCCACC
>QHYM01000166.1 GCA_003223295.1 Acidobacteriota bacterium
GTGTCGTTCCAGGTGATTTTTCGGCCGGCCACCAGCGGCGTGCCGACTGTGTCCAAGTATTCGGGCGAAACGAATCGAAAGGTGCGGAGCGGAGGAAGTTCGCCCTCGGCATAAGTGCGGTTTTCAATGAAGACGGGATCGTGCCAGCCTCCGAAGGTCATGGGGAGCACAGAGACGATTCCCGCGGATCCGACGCCCGGAATCGCCGCGAGCCTGTGCAAG
>QHYM01000165.1 GCA_003223295.1 Acidobacteriota bacterium
CTCCCCAGCAGTCGCCGTCCCCATCGCCTTCTTCTGCCCAACCCGATCTTGCCGCGGGCAAACTCGTCTTCGAAGGTCGCTGCTCTCTTTGCCACGGCATCGACGGCGGCGGTGGCGAAGATGAATTGCCGCCGGACGATGTTTGGGGCGCGATCAAAGCGTTGCAAGCCGAGTCCGGCGATTTGCGCTGGGAATTCAAATTACATTCGCCGCCGTGGGCGGGCGTGCTCTCCACTGCGGGCGGCTTGGTCTTCTCCGGCTCGGACGAAGGGAATTTCTACGCACTCGATGCACGCACCGGGAAACCCTTGTGGGATTTCCAGACCGGCGGAGCCATCATCGCCAATCCCGTGTCTTTCACCGTTGACGGCCATCAATGCATCGCCATCGCCGCCGACCGCGTCCTCTACGTCTTCGGCCTCTACGTCTTCGGCCTCTAGCCAACTGAACGCTTAGCGGCTACAATTTCTTGGCCGCCACATCTTCCTTAAACTCGAGCAACAAGAACCGACTGGTTGTTTGTCCTCCTGGAGTAACGATCTTCCACTTTGTTCGGGGGTCGAGCCACAGAACTTCAGCGCCTTGAAGGGACTGAGAGGTCTCTCCTGCGAATTCAACTTTCGCCTCCGACTTGTTTTCCACCACCAACAATTGCGGATGCTGCGAGTCAGGCTCGCCATATGTCTGAGGGAGTGAGATCGAAAAGGACTTTAGGTAGACTCGATCCGTTTGAAACAAGGGCTTCACTGCAATTGCACGCGCAATGAACTTAAGCGGCGAGTCTGCGGGGAGAGTTGACGCGCCCGAACTCTGGCAGTCATTGAGCCGTCCGTCGATCACTTTTTCGCACCGATTCCGCGCCTCACCTTGGGGATTCAAAAGTTCGATGGTGATGTTGCGGAAGGGAGTGTCGGCGAGGTTGCGAGCGACGTGGGCGAAGCCGCCGCGCGTGAAGTGCGTTTCGCCGTCCTTGAGTTGAAGATGGATTTCGGGCTTGTTGAGGATGGCGTTGACCACGTCGGAGGGGCCGAGCGAAACGTAAATGTAGTCGTGGTCGTGCTGGTGAAGGAGAGTATTTTCATGCGGAGGGACTTCGACGTAGTACACGCGGACATATTCATTTTCGATTTTCAAGTGATGGTGCGGCTCGCCGGGTACACTTCCATGCGCGAGCGACACCGGCTCCTGTGCTTGCGCGCCTACGGAGAAGCCGAGCAAGAGCAAGGCCAAGGAAAAAGACGTTTTCATTGGTGCCTTTCCACTTTCCGGTACTCACGTATTGCGCTAGTTTGCAAGCGTTGGATAAAACTTTGCCTCTCGGATTTGCTTGTCCAAGAATTCACTCTCTGACCGTATCTTAGGCTCTTGTTCAAGGCCAGAGAGAACTGAGTACGCAAAATTCGCGACCGGAAAATGTTCGGGAGGTATTGGATTAGCAATTTGCCACACAGGGGTCGATCTACATTTAGCCGAAGTGTTCCAGTATGGGGGCCATCCTCGTAGAAGATGCCACGGCCTTCAATACCTTTCCTTCCAATGCTTCGGAACGGAAAAGCTTATTGTAGGAGTCCACCGCGATACTTAACTTCTTTCGTTTTCATTGGTCTCGCCCTGGATCCAGGCGCCTACAGGCGTTCGAGGATGCCGGCGGCGCCCATGCCGCCCCCGATGCACATGGTCACCATGCCGTAGCGCCCTTGGTTAACGGGGCGGCGCTGCAATTCGCGGATGATGCTGGCCGTGAGTTTCGCGCCGGTGCAGCCGAGCGGATGGCCAAGGGCAATGGCGCCGCCATTGGGATTGACGCGCGCGGGATCGAGCCCCGCCTGCTTGATGACGGCAAGAGATTGTGCCGCGAACGCTTCGTTGAGTTCGATGACCGCGATGTCATTCAGCGACAGTCCGGCGAGCTTCAACGCTTTGGGAATAGCAGCGACGGGGCCGATGCCGAACTCTTCGGGCAAAACACCGGCGGTGGCGTAAGCAACAAAGCGCGCCAGCGGCTTCACGCCCAGCGATTTCGCGCGTGCGTCAGACATGATCACTGTAGCCGCTGCGCCATCGCTCATCGGCGAGCTGTTCCCCGCCGTGACCGTTCCTTTGGCGTGGAATGCGGGTTTCAGTTTGGCGAGGACCTCGAGGTTGGTATCGGCGCGAGGAAGTTCCTCGCTTGCGAAGACAAAAGTCTGCGTCGTAGGTTTGACCGACCCACCCTTCGAGCCAACCCCGCGCGAAGGATGGGGCACCCCCGATCCGGAGGAGGACGACGCGCCGTTGCCGTTGGGAACCGAAGTGATGTTCACCTCGACAGCAATGGTTTCGTCCTTGAAATTTCCGGCGGCGACGGCGGCCAGCGCCTTCTTGTGTGAATGCATCGAAAACTCATCGGCTTGCTCGCGCGTAATGCCGAATTTGCGCGCAATATTTTCCGTCCCCAGTCCCATATTGATGTACGCGTCAGGATAGTGGTCGACGAGCCAGGGATTCGGCGAAATTTTGTTACCGCCCATGGGCACCATGGACATGGACTCCGTCCCGCCCGCGACGATGACTTCAGCCGAGCCGCCACGAATGCGTTCGGCGGCCAGCGCGATGGCTTGCAAGCCTGAAGAGCAGAAGCGGTTGATGGTCATCGCGGAAGTTTCCACCGGCAGGCCGGCGCGGAGCGCGGCGATGCGCGCCACGTTCATGCCTTGCTCGCCTTCGGGCATGGCACAGCCGAGAATCACGTCGTCAATTTCTTTGGCATCGAGACCCGGTACGCGCGCAAGCGCCTCCTTGATGGCCAGCGCCGCGAGATCGTCGGGGCGCGTGGCGCGCAGCGAGCCTTTGTAAGCGCGGCCCACGGGAGTGCGGACGGCAGAGACGATGACGGCTTCTGGCATGGGAACCTCGTGTGTCAATCAGTGATCAGTAGTCAGTTTTCAGTAATCAGTTTCAGATACTCGACGGCGCCGGAGACAACTTCGGCCTGAGCTACACGTTCATTGTTGGGCGAGCCTGCGGAAAATGCAACCGTGGCCGCAACCGCTGAGGTACGCCCTCGCGTTTTTGTAAGTGCGCATTCTAAAGGGCTTGGATACGGCATCCGCGACTCAAAGTTCTTCTTGCCGAGATTTCCGTTGGGAGCTCTTTCCTTGGGAAGATTTTTTGTTAATAGGCCAACTACCCACTCCCGGTACAGTTGGATCGTGATCAAAGCAAAGGGCCTGAAAATTGGGCAGTGCTCCCGCGGGAGGCATAGCTGTTTCCTTGTCGACGGACAATCCTGCAGCGACGGCCCCGCCTTCTGTAACCGTCCCGGCGGGCTCGGGGTATGTGAACTTCACCATAAACACAAGCCCCGTCACCTCGCGAACCATTGTTACGATCACGGCCTCCTACAACGGGGTCACCGTGAGCAGGCAATTTCCCGTGGACCCGTAATAAACGTTAGCCAGATTGCGGCAACTATTAAATAGGATGCCTGATCGTCACGAGGAGGGGGCAGCCGCCCCTCCCCGTTTGTTTTTCATGCTTTTGTCACTTGGTTTTGAGTGGGATGCCTTTGCGCGCGATGAAGATGATGCCGGGGGCCTATTCGGCCCGGAGGGCTTCGACGGGGTCGACGGCGGAGGCGCGGCGCGAGGGCAGGTAACTCGCGAGGAACGCCGTGGCTACCAGGGCGAGGGAAGCGGCACCATAGGCAACCGGATCGACAGGGCTTACTTTGAAGAGCAGCGAGGACATCAAGCGCATAACGATGATAGCGACCACGAGTCCGCAGGCTACCCCGATGGCGGTGAGGGAGAGCCCGTGGCGGACGAACATGCCGGTGAGCGTTTGGTGCTGCGCGCCGAGAGCCATGCGAATGCCGATTTCGCGAGTGCGCTGGGAGACGGAATAGGCGATGACGCCGTAGATGCCGACGACGCCGAGCAACAGCGCCATGCAACCCGCTACGCCAAGCATGATGAGCGTGAAGGAAGTGCGAGCCATCGAGCGCTTGTAGAAAAAGTCCATGGGGTGAACGTCAGCCAGGGGAAGATTCGGGTTCAGGGACCAGACGGCTTGCCGGACTTCGTTCAGGAAACTTTGCGAGCCGGTGCGAGAGCTGCGAATGACGAAGGCGACTTCGCGCATGGACATGGAATCGTCGCTCTCAAAGTGATCCATCAGGAGGGGCCAATAAACGATAGTGGTGGCCGGTTTGCTGACGCCTTCATCGTGAACGTCGCCGACGACACCGACGATTTCCCGCCAGTCGTCCTTAGAAGCGACGCGGATACGTTTGCCGAGCGCCGCGGCGGGATCATGCCAAAGTTCGCGAGCAACGTTTTCAGAG
>QHYM01000247.1 GCA_003223295.1 Acidobacteriota bacterium
CGGGATGTGCAGCTTGTTTGCGTCCAGCTCGCGATTTTCGAAGCACTTTATGGTTGCCGGGAGCTGCAGGTGATGGCGAGGAGCAAGACTCTGTTTGTGCTCCCGCGCGTTATATTCCCACCTGAAAAGGCACTGGTCGTCGAACGTTGGCCCCTCCGCGATCCGATAGGCGTAGGCGAGCGTGCGTAATCTATACTGGCCGCCTTCCCGCACTTGCCTGAAGGGTTTGCCCGACGTAAAGGTGATATCGATGCCCGACTGGGACGCAGTTCAGCTGGTTAGAACGCTGCCCTCTCGTTGTTTAGAATCCCACACTGTCACGGCACCGTTTATTCTTAGGAGCCGATTGCCGACGTCACGCACCCCCCTAGGTGCTCCTTGCATCCGGTGGCAGGAACCTGTCGGGGTCAATCGGCTCGATTGCGCCCTTCAGCAACTTCTCGAAAAGCGTGCTGTCACCACGCGTGAAACTTGCGTCGCTCGCCTGGTACAGTTCCTCTCGTGAAACTTTGTTCCAATCAATACAATAGCTGTTCTTATACGCGAGCTCTCGCACGAATTCTCGCTGGGTTCTTCCATTTCCTTCTCGAAAAGCACGCACTGCGTTCAATGTTCCCAGAATGTCTGCCACATGGCCAGCGAATCGCTCTTGGACAATCTCTCAAATAAGTCTCTCAACGTAGACTCGATGTACGGCACGTGCGCAAAGTATGAATTCCCTTTTGCGATGTCTACCGTTCGAAAAACTCCGGCCCATTCGTAGACATCTTGGAACAGGTAACGATGAACTCCTTGCAGGTGTTCAATATCGAAGAGCCCAGATAGCGGACGTTCTATAAGCTCTAAGGACCGTTGTCCCATTCGGTCCGCTTCAAAGTGGTCTAGTATTTCCTGATTACGAATCCCAGGAATGTTTTTCAGGACCGTCGTACCCGGATAAACGTACAGGTCGGAACTCATCGAGGAAACTACACACCTGTCGGGAGCGCTCGAATCAGTTCCCCGGCTTGTTCAACGGAGACTTCACCCTCAATGTAGCTTTGCCAAATCTCCAGCGCCTTCGGACTAGGTTCCAGTCCTTCGAGGCGGACATTGGCCACAGCGTTCTCAACGAGCCGCTCGCGCCAAGCACGGGCTCTTTTTCCCTGTTCAGCCATCGGTTGGGAACGCAACACACTCATCGCTCTACCTCCCGAGTCGAGAGAATCTACCATGCTGTACCTTTATTGTAGCAGAGCGGCCTGTCCCTGACTCAGCGTTCCCCGCCAGATCAGACCGCAACTAAATGCCTCAAGTTCCCTCTGCTGAGACTGTGCGGTAAGCTCATGCGATTGTATCTAGTCTCACCGGACGTGTATCGCTGCTCTTCCCTCTTCCATCTCGGTTAAAGCTGACGGAAGGTAATGCCGTTCTCTTCGCACCATTGGATGGCCATCTGCCGAAGTTCGACTTGCTTGAACCGATTCCAAGCGTCCCACAAGTTGTATTCAGTAAGTAGGCATTTGAAAAGGCGGAAGGCACCTGCACCGCGAATGCCGTCATGGAAATCATTCCGCAACCGTGCGTCTTTCAACGTTTCGGAGAAGCGATCCATGATGGCCCACTCGTGGACGTCGAACTTGTCAGGTAGCGTCAGGTATCGCTTGCCCTCCTCTTCCTGAATGCTCCGCGCGATTTTGACCGACTCACGTTGCCAGTCTGGCAATTCTTCGATGACTGTCTGTGGATCCTCTGCTAGTTCGAACTCCTCTTCCGTGATCGAACGCACTTCGCTTGTTTCTACGTCCAGATAGGATGAGACCGAATCGTCGGCCATTTCGAGGGCTTCAATGATCAGCTCGAGCTTCACTTCAGCAGCCATGGCAAGTAGATTCTACTGCCGATCTGGCCGAGAGTTACATAATGACGCCGACCTCTTGCGACCCGAGTAGACTGTTTCGGTCTTCACTTCCCCGCTACCAAGGGCTAGCAGGGGGGCGCAAGTGCTGAGCATTGGATGCCGATTGGGAAATGGGGATCGAGGAGCTTGCCAGTTTTCAGGTCGAGGTCCGTCGTTCCCGGAATTCCTCGCGTTGACCCTTCATGCGTGGACGAGCTCGCGCCGTTTTAGTTAGGGAACGTTTTCCTGCGTTAGAGGAAATTTTGATTACGAATCAACTGATCTACCACTCAGCTACCTCGGCCTGCTTAACGACAATAGCATCCGCTGAAAAACAGTGTCAATTCATCCGGCGAATCGCTAGTGACTCATTCAGAGCCATAAGCATCCAAGGCGAGTCAGTGTGCGGCATCAAGAATTCGCTCTTCAGCCAGGAAATCAGGAATCTAGCAACGACGCGACGTTCAGTGCGAGAAGGGATACATCGCCCAGCCTATTCCCACGCCAATCAACAGAAAAAGAAGCAGAGTCCAGAGGATGTATTTCAGGCGCTCGATGGGCTGGCGCCGTCCCAGGAATCCGAAGGCAATCGCAATCACCAAGGCAAAGAGCACCAAAGCTTGCAAATGGCTGAGCTTCAATGCGATCGACGGCAGGTGGGCCATCATGCCTTGCGGCCTCGCGCTGCTTCGTAGGCGTGCAGGGCCGCCAACAAATTGAACACTCCGGCGGTGGCAAGAAATCTTGTCCCGTAATCGCCATCGGCGTGCGACACATCAGGACCGTCCGCTTCAAGCAATCGGGCCACCAAATAAAAACTCCCCGTGCCCAGATCCGCAATGTATCCAAGAGAATCGAATGCGTCATTCCCTCTTGAGGTGAAAAGGTTTCCTCGCATCCCCGCTCCGACCATCACCAGGACACCGACGGTGAGAAAACAAACCACGGCGCGGCCCCACATTTTCAGCAGCGCATGCCCAAGTCCCGGTACCAGCCAGCCGGCCGCGGCCACAACGAAAGCCATCGTCTCGCTTTTCGAATCCCGCGCTGGAGCTACCGCTGAAGTTTCGCCTTCGGCCATGGCTTCCTTCTCTGCTGGAACTATGACAGCAGCGCCAAAATCTCGTCCTGCACGGCACCGGTCACGCGCGCTTCGTCTTCATCAATGTAAACATTCACTTCGGTGCGCACGCCAAACTCCGGCAAATAAATTCCGGGTTCCACGGAATTGCACGTGTGAGGGATCAAGTGTCGCGCGTCGTGTGTTTCCAAGCCATCCATGTTCGCGCCGTTTCCGTGAACCTTTTCTCCGATGCTGTGGCCGGTGCGATGAAAGAAATATTTGCCGTATCCGGCTTTTTCTATGACGCGGCGCGCTGCTTGATCCACCTGCCAGCCTTGCAGTGGTTTCCCCTTGGCGACATGAGTGCGAATCAAGTCCACCGCCTTGTCG
The DNA here is from genome assembly GCA_003223295.1 of Acidobacteriota bacterium. GTDB lineage: Bacteria > Acidobacteriota > Terriglobia > Acidiferrales > UBA7541 > Acidiferrum. The sequence continues at coordinate 3,333 of QHYM01000247.1, forward strand.
CGTGCTTCGCGCACCACGGTAAAAACCTTCGCATACTTTTCCGGAACCCTCGCTCCCAAGTAGCTCATCCAGGTCACATCATAATAAACGCTTCCGGGCGTTTTCTTCTTGCCCCAAACGTCCAGAAGTAACAGATCGCCTTCACCGATCGGCGCTGCTGACTCCGCCGTGGGACCATAATGAGGATCGCTCGCGTGCGCGTTCACGGCGATGTCCGGACCTTCTTCCGCCCAAATTCCCGCCGCTTCAAACTCCTTCAGGATCCACTGTTTCAAATCGTATTCCGTCAGCGCTATCTTTTCGCGCACGCACTTCGCTGCATGTTCAAAAGCACCGCTCACGATGCGGTCAATAATCACCCCCGCCGAAAAGTGCGACTCCGTTTGCTCCGCGCTCCAGCAGGCTTCGTATTTCTGTACCAGGTCCGCGGAACTCACCACTTTGGGCCCTGCGCCCCGCACCAGTTCCACGGTTCCCGCGTCCACCATAGCCACGTAGGGGATTTCATTCTTCGGCGAATATTGCATGGCCACTTTTTTCGCCCGTCCCAGCATTTTCTTGAGATTCTTGTGCAGCTCGTGTTGCCCCGCGTAATACAGCGTGTCGCCCGGCAGCGCTGCGAGCGACTCCGCTTCGATCTTGTGCACCAGTTTCTTCGGGTCGCCCTTGGCCGGGACGAAGTAATACCAGCGGCGCGTTCGCATTCCGTTGGGCAGATTCAAAATGTGTTGTGCGATGGGGTCGCGCCCGCGAAAATCGTAAAACAGCCAGCCATCGAGCTTGGCGCCGCGCAAATCAGCTTGAATTCCTTGAATGTTCGCAGTCATTGTTGAATACGCTCCCTGGGGCTGGCCCGCCCCATGGCGGGCACGCTCTCATCACACAACATGAATCAACAGTCTTCTCAGGCTTCCACGGCCAGCAGCGCCTGGATCCGTTGTTGCGTCACTCCACGAATCTCAATGCGTTTCATGCGGCTTCGATCGCCGCTGAGAATTCTAACAGCCGTCTTCGGCGTTTTCAAAAGTTGCGCCAGGAATTCCACGAGAGCTTCATTCGCGCGGTCTTCCACCGCCGGAGCTTGCAGCCGCACTTTTAAAGCGCCGCCCATCTCACCGGCGATTTCATCCTTGCTCGCCCGCGGCTGCACGCGCACTGCAAAAATCGCTGCACCGTCTCGTTCTTGAATCTCCAGCATCCCGCCCCCTGCTGCACTCCCTATTTCATTGCGCGCGTTCCGAACAGCGCCGTCCCCACGCGGACTTCGGTTGCACCTTCTTCGATGGCCACTTCGAAATCGTGGGACATGCCCATCGACAAAACGGGCAGCGGCAAGCCCCGCTTGGTCTGCAACTCCTCGCGCAACTCCCGCAAACGGCGAAAATAGGGTCGTACCTGTTCTGCCTCCAACAAGTAAGGAGGAATGCACATCAGTCCAGCGAGCTCCAAATGCGGCAGCGTGGCGATTTCTTCGGCCAACTGCGGAAGCGCGGCGATTTCCACACCGCTCTTCGTTTCTTCCTTAGCCACTCGCACTTCGATCAGCACGCGCAGCTTGGCAGGGACGCTCGCTTCCGCTCTTGCCCGGTCCAGCTTTTGCGCCAGGGCAAAATCATCGACGGAATCCACGCAGTGAAACAACTTGGCCGCCTTGGCCGCCTTGTTGCCCTGCAAATGACCGATCAAGTGCCACGTCGCGGCCAAATTGTTGGTGCCTACGCGTTTTACTTCCCACTCTTGCACCCGGTTTTCGCCAAAGTGCCGTACCCCTGCCTGAAAGGCTTCCTGGATGGTGATTGCAGGATGGGTTTTCGACACGCCGATGAGCGTGATGTCTTCGATGCGCCGTCCCGTGCGATTCGCGGCATTGGCAATCCTCTCCTGGATCTGAAGCAAGTTTTGTCGAATCGAAGTTTGCGCCATGTTCAAATTCGAATCCTAACATGCGCGGCGTTGCAGCGCAGAACCACAGCAGTTAGACTGCTCGCAGACAACCGAGGGACTCGGTTGCCATCTCAACGAGGCGGAAGTGAAGGCACAAGTCAACAAACGCCCTCTCGGCAGGCTCATCGCCTTCGAAGGCATCGACGGCAGCGGCAAGTGCACGCAGATGGATTTGCTTCACAATCTCCTGGCCGCGCGCGGCGGGCATTCCGTTTATTCCACAGGGTTCCCGCAGTACGAGTCCTGGTTCGGCAAGATGGTCGGGCAATTTTTGAATGGCGATATTGGCCCGCTGGAAGCCGTCGATCCACACTTCACCGCTCTCCTTTACGCCGGCGACCGCTTCGAAGCCAAGCCTAAGCTCGAAGCTGCCCTCAACAACGGCCAAATTGTTCTGGTGGACCGCTACATCGGGTCGAACCTCGCGCACCAGACCGCGCGCGTCCCCCCCGACAAGCAAGCTGATTTTCGCCGCTGGATCGAGCACCTGGAGTACGGCATCTATGGCCTCCCGCGCGAAGACCGCATCATCTACTTGCGCGTGCCTCCGCGCGAAGCTCAGGCGCTCGTGGCCAAGAAATCGGAGCGGGCGTACACCTCCGCCAAGCAAGACATCCTGGAAGCCAGCCTGCGCCACCTGGAACTTGCGGCTGGCATCTATGACCTGCTCGCGCGCGAGTCTCCCTGGGTCACTATCGAGTGCTTCGACGCCGCTCAAGCCGCGATGCGCGCACCAAAGGAGATTGCCCAGGATGTTCTCGCCTCGGTAAACCCCGTCATTTCCACACAAGTATTTCAGAACGCCGGTCCGGGCAGCCGCTGATGGGCTTCTCCGAATTTCTTGGCAACGAACGCATCGTCGCGGCGCTCCGCGGCACTCTCCGCACCGGGCGCGTCCCGCAGGCCTTGCTCTTTACCGGCCCTCGTGGCGTCGGTAAATTCACGCTTGCGCGCATGTTCGCGCAGGCCGCCAACTGTGAACGCCTGACCGACGACTCTTGCGGCGAGTGCGCCACTTGCCAGCGCATTTCCCTGCTGGCCGATCCACAAAAGCTCATCGAACAGGGTCTTGTCGAACGTGGCGAGAGCGCCGACGCCGCCACTGTCGAGCGCATTCCGTTGATCCTTCAGTCGCACCCTGATGTCTGGGCGCTCGTTCCCGATCCCGTTCGCCTCAAAAGCCCCGTCGCGCGGCCCATGCTGCGCATCGGCCAGTTGCGCGCGGTTCAGCGCGCCGCGTATTTTCAGCCAATGGGCCGCCGCCGCGTGTTCGTCCTCGACGGCGCGGAAACCATGCACTGGAACGTTGCCAACGTGTTCCTGAAAATCCTCGAGGAGCCCCCCGGCTCGGCCACTCTGATCCTTACCGCTCGTTCGCCATACGCGCTTCTGCCGACCATTGTTTCGCGCTGCCTGCAGTTCCACTTTGCGCCGCTTCCCCAGGCCGCTGTGGAGAAAATCCTCAAGGAAAAAACCGCTCGCAAGCCTGCGGACGTTAAGCTCGCCGCCCAACTGGCCGAAGGCAGCCCCGGCTTGGCCATCGAAATGGACGTTGCCGCAGCCGCCCAGAACCGCAAGAATGCCCTCCGCATCCTGGAGCGCGCCGCCCACGGTCAAGGGTTCGCCCAATTGTTCGCCGATACTTCCGCTCTCGCCAAGGACCGCGAGTCTTCCTTTGAGGATCAGCTTGGGGTCTTTTACGGATTGCTCACCGATCTGCTCGAGCTCACGTCCAAAATGAAGGAACCTGTTCTCCGCAACACGAATCTCGCCAAAGAACTGGAATTGCTCAGCAAATCCGTCGATTCTGCGTGGGTTCTTCGCGCTATCGCCGGTTTTGACGAGCTTTACGCCGGTGCGCGCCGCAACTTGAATCGCCAGCTCGGCCTCGATGCCCTCGCGGCCTCCCTTGCGCCCATGTCTTCGGGCGGTTCCGCGCCTTGCCTTTAATTTTTTTGCGAATAAAGTCTGGCCTGTGCGATTTGGAACCGCTAGACTGAAACCTAACGCGCTGCCCGCGCATCTTAAGAACAGTCACTCCACCCCTGAGGTGTTCTAAAAGGAGCAGTCATGGTGAATCGTCGCATGTTTCGTCCGGGGTTTGCGGACATCAAGGAGCCAAGCGCCCCCCGCCCTCCGCACAATGGCCCAGTACCAAGTAAAAAACCGGCACCACCGGAAATCACCCACGCCGAGAATTTTTACTGGGTCAAGCAGATGCAGTCTCACACGCCGATGGCCGTTGTTCTGGAAGACGGCGAGGTCCTTCGCGGGACCGTTGAGTGGTATGACCGCGATTGCATCAAGCTCACACGCCAAGGCAGCCCGAACCTGCTCATTTTCAAGCGGGTCATTAAGTACGTGTACAAGGACGGAGAGGAATCCGCGCAAGGCGGGGAAGAGTAATTTTTCTATTCCTGGATCGAGTGTCCGGCGGCTGCTCCGAACGTGAGCAGCGCCTTTGCTGCCAGTGACTTATCCTCATTCCAGATCTCGCACTCGGCCACAACAAAATTCCTTCCGGCACGCAACACGCGTGCGTCCGCTCTTATGCGCCCGCCCGGCACCGGCTCCAGGTAATTGATCTTCAGCTCCACCGTAGCGATTTCCGTTCCCCTCGGCACTGCGGTGTACGCTGCGATCGCCGCCGTAGTGTCCGCCAGCGCCGCCAGAATCCCCCCGTGCACGACGCCATGAAGCTGCTTATGGTGTGCACGTACATCCAACTGAAAAATGGCCCGCCCCTTCTCGACCTTTTCCACGTCGAAGCCAAGATGCACAATCGCCTGGCTTTCTTTCATCCGCTCGCGCACCAGTTCCGTTGCCCACCGTTCTTCCGTCGATTGCTTGGCTTTGACTTTCATTCGTTTCCCATCGGAGGCTCTTTCGGTGCTCCGTCCTCAGTTTCCCGTAAAAAGAAAGAGGAAAGAATCGTCGAAAACGAGTCAGTCGACACATTGCTCCGTCTGAAGAATTCGACGATGAGCTCTGACCAACCTCGCTTCCTCTTCTCAATTCTTGTTTTTACTGAAGACTGACAACTGACCACTGAAAACTCAGAACGCTGTCAGCCCCCCATCCAGCGGTATCGCCGTGCCTGTCAGCCACGACGATTCCTCCGAAGCCAGGAACACCGCCAGCTCCGCCACGTCCCTCGGCTTCCCAAAGCGTCCCAGCGGAATCGTCCCCATCCTTGATTGCTTCAGTCGCTTCCCCTGCTCGCTGTCGTCAAACAACCCCTTCACCAACTCTGTCTCGACAATGGACGGGCAAATGCAATTCACGCGCACATTCTCGTGCGCATGATCCAGAGCCATCGCCTTCGTCAGCATGGTCACGCCACCTTTCGAGGCGCAGTACGCCGCGCGATCCTTCATCGCCACCAGCCCGAGCACGGACCCGATATTTACAATGGCTCCGCCACCGGCCTTGCGAAACTCTTTCAGCGCCGCCCGCGACATCAGAAACGGCCCCTTCACGTTCACCGTCATCACCCGGTCCCAGTCTTCGTCGCTGATGCTGTCCACGGTCGAAACGCTTAGCGTGCCCGCATTGTTCACCAACACGTTCAGCGTTCCGAATTTCTTGGCCGTCTCGCGCACCACCCGTTCCGCATCCTTTGCGCGCGTCACGTCGCACTCCAGGGCCAGCGCCGCACCGCCCTGCTGATCAATCTCTCTGGCAACTGCTTTCAACTTATCCAGCCTGCGCCCCGCTACGGCCACGCTTGCCCCGTCCCGCGCAAATGCCAGCGCGATGGCCCGCCCAATCCCTGTACCTCCGCCGGTGATCAGGGCTACCTTCCCAGAAAGTCGTGTCACGATTCTCCCCAGCCAAACGTCTAAATAAGAGCGTCTATTAGATGCCGCACCACCGGGATTCTGCCCCCCGGTGCGCGCGACTCTAGCATTCAGCTACCAGGCCCTGCAACCCGTTGCCCCGTAGTGGCGGGTCTCAGACCCGTCGTTTTTATGCATTTGTAGAAGCCGGGCTTTAGCCCGGCTTGGTGGCCGCCAACGAATCTGTTGTATCGTACCTGCGCTCGGCGTTGCTGACTCACTGAGAATTAGTTTTGTTGTTTCGCAAGTTTTAGCGGATTCTCGTTCTAGGTCTCGACCGTCGGGTCGCAAAGAATCTGATTTACTGAGAACTGAAAACTGAGAACTGACAACTAAAACTATGCGCATCGGCATCACCTGCTACCCCACCTACGGCGGCTCCGGCGTCGTCGCCACCGAGCTTGGCATCGAGCTTGCCGCCCGCGGCCACGATATTCATTTCATCAGCTACGCCCCGCCGATCCGCCTGAATCCCGACGGCGAGCGCATCCATTTCCACGAAGTGGAAGTCGTCTCCTATCCCCTGTTCGATCACCCTCCCTACACGCTGGCACTCGCCACCAAAATGCTCGAAGTTTTCGAGTCTGAATCGCTCGACCTTCTCCACGTACATTACGCGATTCCTCATTCCGTCAGTGCCCTGCTTGCGCGCTCGATGGCCGCGCCGCGCCGCCTTCCCTTCATCACCACGTTGCACGGCACGGACATCACTCTTGTCGGCAGCAACCGCAGCTATCTCCCCATCACTAAGTTTTCCATCGAGCAAAGCGACGGCGTCACTTGCATCTCCCGCTACCTTCTCAGCCAGACGCTCAAAGAGTTCGACATCAAGCGCCCCATCGAAGTTATTCCCAACTTCGTGAACTGCGATCTCTACAGCCGCGCCGCCGACAAAGGCCTCTCGGCGCAATGGGCGCCCAACGGTGAGCCTATTCTCATGCACCTCTCGAATTTCCGTCCCGTCAAGCGCCTGACAGACACCGTGGAGATTTTCACTCTCGTTCGCGCCAAAATGCCCGCCAAGCTCGTCCTCATCGGCGATGGCCCCGACCGCGGCGCCGCCGAATACCTCGTCCGCAAGAACAAGCTCCAAAAAGACGTTTTCTTTCTCGGCAAGCAAGATGCCGTGTATCACAAGCTCGCGGTCGCCGACCTCTTCCTGCTTCCTTCCCAGCTCGAATCTTTCGGCCTCGCCGCCCTCGAAGCCATGGCCTGCGAAGTTCCCGTCATCGGCACAAACACCGGCGGCATGCCCGAAGTCGTCGAGCATGGTGTGGATGGATATTTGGTGGAACCCGGCGACGTGCAGGAAGCGGCGCGCCACGCCATCGAAATTTTGTCCCGCGCCGACCGCGGCCGCGAAATGGGCAAGAAAGCCCGCATCAACGCCAAGAAAAAATTCTGCGCCAACGACGTCATCCCCATCTACGAGTCCTACTACAAGCGCATCCTCTCCGAATCCTGAACCCAATCCGGTGGGCAGGCCGCCCTTAGTTTGTCACTGATGAGGTCTGCCTCTTTTGGTCAACGTGAACTGGCTTGTATTGGCTTCAGCGTGGACAAAATCAAATTAACATCTTCCTGACTCACAAGGCCTTTTGTGTCTTTGGTTGTCCCCACAAAGATCTCGTACTCTCGATCGGCGTCGTCGAAAGCGTCAAGGATTACAGAGGGCGATCTAGCGAGATCGCCTCTCTGAAAACCCTTCACTCTTTCATTCTGGAACCGAAATAGCGCTGTCTGTGTGTTAGCTAGCTCTGCTCCCTTAAGCATTAGAAAAACAGAGTTTCGAACGAGTTCAACTCGGGGCATCCAGGGCGAAATATCCCTGGGAGTGACGTTCAGTATTGCGCTTAGAAAGGCGTAGTTAGAGCGCAATGCCTCTCTGCCAAAGACCCTTTCAGAATCATGGCCCGGGCTATTTGCAGCCAGAACCTTTATTCTATCGACCCGAGAAGAAGGGTCGAAAAGCATTACAAACTGTCCGTCAATGAATTGAATTCTTACCACTCTCTGCCATTGTTTTATCTGTACCTCACCATTCCAGGGCACACGAAACTCCACGTCGAAGAATGTGAGCTTCTTGCTCGCAGCTTGTGCGATGTTGTTGGTAGGCAGGGGTTCAGGGACACGTGCAAAAGATGGATCATCCTTAACGGCGCGTTTCGTCGCATAGTAAATCCCGAGGGCCGGTCCGTAGAAATAGGCGAAAACAGTAAGCAGGAGAACAATTTCACAAATGAACAAACCCCTTCTGCCCTGTGACTTCATGACAAACCGTTCTAACAGATCTTCCTTTACTTATCGATGATTTTAATTGTTTGCTTTTCCCGTCTCTTCACGGCTGCATTCATCTGTAAAAGGCACGCCGACCCCTCATTGCTTCTTGTGTCCGGTCTTTCTTGTTCGCATCCTCTTTGTCCTGGGGCTAGCCTTCTTCCCCGCCTTTGCGTTCTTCTCCACCTTCAGCTTCCACGCCGTCCGCAACGCCCCTTCCAGCACGCCCTCGCCCACAACCGCCAGCCGCACATGCGTCGCTCCCCCCTTTCCCCATCCCCCATGGACGGGAAGGAACACTTCGGGCAGTTCCTCCACGAACGCCGCCTGCTGCTCCGGCGTCAGCATCAGATTCCCGTAGCCCTGCTTTACCGAAGCCAGCGTCGCAAAAATCCGCCCGTCCACGCGGAAGTCCACCGCCCCCATATGCGAGCCCTCTTCCGCGCCCTCCAAACTCAACGCAATCCGCCGAAAGTCCTTTGCATCCATCATGTCCTCATCTCTCCCCGCCGTGGCGCGCTCTGGGATTAAACACACCATTCACAGTTCTGTAAAACCGATCCGCCGGTGACTCGCCTAGATTCTTCCTCCACGGGAGCGGGTCATAGGGTGTCCCTGTCCGTCTCGTTCGCGGTAATGCAGCGCTAATGCGCCCGGGAGGAAATGCCAGCATGTTAACGAAGCAAGCGAATCCGTTCCACCGGCACGAAAGAGGTTGGCAAAAAATGAAGAAATTGCCTTTATACGCTCTGGCCCTGCTTGTGCTCGCAGGTGGAGCAGGCCTGATGGGTGCCGGAAGGCTTGACGATAGCCAGGGAAACAACGAAGGGAATACGAGCTACGCCATCGGCCTCTGGGGCGACTTACCCTACTCCGATGTCCAAGCCATCACCGGCGTCCCCAACCTGATCGCAGACATGAACTCACAAGATCTCGCCTTCACGGTGCACGACGGCGACCTCAAGGCCGGCAACGGAACGCCCAACTCGACCACGCCCACGACTTGCAGCGACGCCTTATACACGCAAGCTCTGGGATATTTCAATTCGTTGCGTGCTCCCGCGATCCTCACGCCCGGCGATAACGACTGGACCGACTGCGACCGTCCCTCCAATGGCGGATTCTCCTCCCTCGAACGCCTCGACCACGAGCGCGCCGTCTTTTTCAGCGATCCTTTCTCGCTCGGGCAGCATCGCCTCCACCAGGAAGTGCAATCGGCTCCTCCTTGCCTCGGTGTCAGCGGCAGTGTCCCCTGCGTCGAAAATCGCCGGTGGACCCTCGGTGGCGTCACTTATGCCACCCTGAACATTCAGGGCTCCTGCAACAATCTGTGCGATACGGCTCCCGATCCCGCTGAATTTGCGGCTCGCAACGCCGCCGACATTGCCTGGCTCCTGGAGACTTTTGCCGAAGCCAAACAGCGTCATTCCGCGGCGATCATGTTGATTTCGCAGGTCGATCCCGGCTTCGACCTGACCGACGGTACGCGCGGACCCCTGCGCAACCCCAAGACCCTGGCGGAGACCGATGGCCAGCCCGACGGTTTCCAACAGTTTCTGCTTGCCTTGCGAACGGAAGTCGTCGCCTTCGAGAAGCCGGTTGCCTACGTTCACGGCGACTCGCATTACTTCCGCGTGGACAAGCCCTTTTTGGACGACCAGGGCCGGCGCCTCGAGAACTTTACGCGCGTCGAAACCTACGGCGATAACCAGAGCAATGGCACCAACGACGTGAACTGGCTTAAGGTGTACGTAAATTCGGCCAGTCGCGAAGTCTTTGCCTACCAGCCTCAAATTGTCCCCGGTAACCGCACCGCGGTCGCGGCGCCCTAGCTCCGGTTTTCAGGCCGGTAAACGCCCTTAATGCCGCAAAGGGGGAAGACAATTGTGAATCTCGATCCCCCTTTTCCCAGTCATTCTCGCCGTGCCAGTCGATCTTCGATGCCCGCAAATCGTCCTTGGCGAAATCGTTCACGCTGCTATGAATGTTCCTTGGAAGAATTGTGGGTTTACACAAAAACTAGGGGGAGAGCTCCCATCCCCAAAGTCGCACTTAGCGTATACCGCGGCCATTGTGCTTCTCCCAGCCCCCAAGTTTGAGGGCCATGGCGGTGCAACCGCCCCTTAGATCGTCTGCAAGTTCGCGATCCACCATGGTCCGGGCCACCACCATCCCACCGATGCACAACGCGGCGATGGCTTGGGCCTTGGTGCGTCGAGGTCCTTTCTTATCCGTCAGGCTGCGTTCCAGCACACTGACCATTGCCTTGAATATAGTCTCGAAAGCCCGCTTGGCGGTGACCCCGCTGCGCGCCACGTCGGTCGGCAAGGCCACCATGGGGCACGAGTTCTCGACGTCTTCATAATGCTGGCGCGAAAGATACGCGCGCACCACTTGCGGCCCCACGCCAGTGGAGGACAAATCCACATGCACGCCCTCCCAGCAACTCTTCCAGTTGGGATCGGTGAAGAAGCATCCCAGGACCTCCGCATAGAGATCGCTCTTGCTTTTGAAATAACTGTAGAATCCTCCGGGAGTCAGCCCCGCTCCCGCCATGATCTGCTGCAGCGAGACGTTCTCGAATCCATATCGATTGAATAGTTTCCTCGCGCTGTCGATGATTTTTCTCTTTACTTCTGCGCGGTGTCCGGCGGGATAGGGCATGGGTCCTCCTCGATCGCTTGGCGACCGAGTATGCCCCGGAGGCCTCCGTGCGCCTAGCAAAATATTATTTTGAACATATTTTGGATTCGTGTTCCCATGCAGGCGCTGCGGGCAGCCCGCAGTTGCAGCTAATAGTCAGGAATCGTGGAGGGAATGATGCACGACAGAAAGAACCTGCCAATATTGGCCAGCGCAGCCACTCGGCGCCAAGTGATCATCGGGGCCACTAGCGTATTCGGTTGTCTCACCTTGGCTTCCATCGAAGCATGGGCAGGCGGTGCCGACGAGATTTCTCATACGTGTGAAGCCATTCATCAGGAAGTCGTTTTTAAGGCGAGCCGCAAGCGCGTCTATGACGCGCTAACGGACGCCAAACAATTCAACAAGGTGGTGCTGCTCAGCGCGGCCATGCAAGCCGCAGGCATGGTGCCGGGAAGCAAGCCCGTGGAAATCAGCCCGGAAGTGGGTGGGGCCTTCTCCGCGTTTGGCGGCTACGTCACGGGCCGGCACATCGAGCTGGTGCCCAACGAAAGAATTGTCCAGGCCTGGCGCGCAGCTAGCTGGGGGGCGGGTCAATACTCGATTGCGCGATTCGATCTCACCGAGCAAGGCTCGGGCACCAAACTCGGTTTTGACCATACCGGCTTCCCCCAGGGCGATGGGCAGCACCTCGCCGAAGGGTGGAGAACGAACTATTGGGAGCCTCTCGAAAAATACCTAGCTCAGGGATAGGCGAGCGAGTCACCGGTCAACGGCGGCACTCGCGTAGCCGCGCGTCTCGCGCTCAGATGCACTTGTTGTCCGCGCATAGTGGCGTGCCACTTCCGACGCATAGCGCCGACCAACTTGCTCTCGATTCGCGGCCAGCCATTCGCTCAATCGCGTTTCGCCCGTTGATGGACCCGCTCGGGCGAGAAGATCATCCATCAGCCCCTTATATTCCTCCCAAGTGAGGACCACGTCTCCGACAAGCCAGCCCGCCACGCGCGTAGCAAGGTAAGCCAAAGGCATCGGTACATGAACCAGACGAACGCGGCGGCGCAATTGCTCGGCAATTAGGTTCACCAGTTTCTCGAACGTGTACATCTCCGGTCCAACGGCGTTAAGCACGGCATTCTCTCTTTGCTCGACGGCGTTCGTAATCAACCGCGCCATGTCCTCCACATAGATTGGACGGACCCGGTAGCGGCCATCGCCGGGAATCGCAAACGCCGGAAAATGCCGCACGAACCAGGCAATGTTGTTGATGAGAATGTCTTCGAGGCCGAAGATGACGGTTGGCCGAAGAATCGAATAAGAAAGACCGGACTCGAAAACCTCCTTCTCCAGTTGCGCCTTTCCGCGGTAGTAGCCGAGGTTAGATTCCAGCGATGGGTTGGCGATGCTTACGTGGACGATGCGGCGCACACCGGCGCTCTTCGCGGCGCTAAGCAACGTGCGCGTGTTTTGTACGGCGACTTCAAACGTGGCCCTGCCGCGCGGAAAACGCACCCAATAGGTGTTGATCAACACGGAAGCGCCGCGCAGTGTTTCCGTAAGCCGCTCGAGATTGTCGAAGTTGTAAGGAAAAACTTGAACCTTGTCACCGAAAGGATTTTCGCGTTCCGGGTGATACGTCAGTGTGCGGATTCGGTATCCACGGTCGAGCAAAATGCGCGTCGCGTATTTCCCCGTATAGCTGAACGCTCCCGTAATCACAACAGTCTTATTGGAACTGTTTTCGCCTTCTGCAGTGACTTGTTCTTTGTCGCGATCCAAGGACTGCTCCTTTGTTCTCGGCTCTTTCGTTTCTGCGAACTCTTCGCTGTCTGCGTTGAGAGCACCGTCTTACCGGTTCGCAGCCTCCGCTTCGGCGCGAATGTGTTCCAGCACACGGAAATGGATCTTGTGAATGATGTAATCCGACCACAAATGCCAATACTCTGCAGGCCACATCGCGTTGTGATACCAGGTCGTACCTTCCAGGCGAGTGCGCCCTCCCGGTAGCGCCGTCAGCGAGAACTGCCCCTTCTCGGAGACGAAGTATCCGTGCAAGTGCGGTGCGTCGATGTGCCCGTAAGGCGTCAGCTCATTCAACGGCGGCGGGTTCGCGGTCACACCAAATCGCAGCAAACGCGGCTCGTCCCACACTTCGATCGGCTCAACAAAAGGACCTGTCGAAAAAATGCATTTTCGCACGGCACCCACGCCGTGCCCGGAGATCTCCGCACGAATCGGAAACGCGATTCCTGCTCGAAACAGCAACTCCTGCGGCGGCGGGATTTCCGCAAAGGCCACGACTTCATTCCATACTTTTTCCGGTGGCGCGTTCACCTCAATTGCGGTGCGCACTTCGAACGTGGGTGCCTGCAATCCTGCGCCTCGCTCGATCGCAAACGTCCCGGGTATCATCAGAATCACGATGGAGAGCATTGTCGGCGTACGCTTCGGACGCCAATACAGCTCTTGGACCGCGTAGCCGATCATTCCTCCCACCACCGCGAGCGCCAATGCGAACGGCGCGGCCATCAGCACACAGATCACTCCTTCCATCGCAACGAGGAACAATGCAATACCGACCAACCCAACCGGCAGCACCGATACGAAGAGGCAATCGTCCCAGTCTCGTGGCTCGTGATAGCTGTACAGCAGCACCGCAAGCATGCCCAAACAGAATGGCAGTGCCACAAACAGCCCCCAGCCGTAGGCCCCGATCACTATCGTTCCCAGGACCACGAACCCCAGCCCCAGGACGGTTGTGACTCCAATGGAGAGCAATGCGCTGCCCACTTTACTGCGCGGGATCAAACGATCCAGGGCGTGTGGCCCAGGCCATGGTGCCCCTTCCGATTCGGGAGAGCTCTCACGCGGCGGCAGCAGGCAAAGAATAAGAAAAAACAGAACATTCACGAACGGAAAAAAGAAAAGCACCACAAGCCATACTGGCTGTCCAGCGTCCCGCAGGCGCTTTACCGTCATCGCGACTCCAACCCACACAAAGGGAATCGAAAGGAGCAGCAACGTGGCGAGAAACTTTGCTTCGAGGCTCGACAGGTGATCCAGCCGCGCCGCCTTACCCAGCGGCGCCCAGTAATTGAAACTGTTTTTGTAACCGAGGAACGAAGATGCAATCAGCCGGTCA
>QHYM01000167.1 GCA_003223295.1 Acidobacteriota bacterium
GGGGGAGAGGTCCAGCATATGCCATCGGGCAACCATATGAGGGAGCGCGATCCGCGAGCAAATCGGCAATTTCCGGGAGCACGTGTGGGTCGTTCTTTCGGTCCAAAGCGAAAATCGCAAGAGAACGAATTTTGGGGTCTCCGCTTTTCAAGAGGCGAATCAGGTTCCCAGTGTCTAGAGAGGGACTCTGAAGGGCTTTCCAGGAGGACACTGATTCAGGCGATGGGTGGAAGGACATTGCAAAATCACAAAGGAAATAAACTCTAGGCGCAAGGGCCAAAAGCGTTTTGGCTTCTGGCGTTTCAGCCAAAGAATAGCGCGAGAAATTTGAGAGAACGCAAATCAGAATCGCATAGCGAAGAAGAACTTTCTTCATTGAAACGAGTATAGCTCCAGAGACCGAAAAAGCACCTGTTCTCGCGAACATTTTCGCGCTGCAATTCAGCTCCCGTGCTTTAGCCAACCACCCGATTTTGTGACGGGTTCAACAGGCTGTTCCTTTTTCTGCCACTCATTTTCCTGGGCCACTGCTTCGGGCTACTTCCTGCGTCCTGCAGCTTCGCGTCTTCTGCTTTCCCGGATCCGCCCTTACCCCATGTGACTTGAATGATCGTTTGGCCATTTCTGGAAGCATCGTTTGGCCGTTCGGCGCCTGTAAGTCTTGTAAATCCGAAGTCCATTAAGTGCCCTCTTCAGTGGTGTGAACCATCGTTTGGCCGAAAGAGCAGAATGTGAAGCGTCTCCTGACCGTGGTAGCAAAGCCCAACTCTGTCGGCGAACGCCCGAAATCAGAAACTAGCGGTCTGCAGAATGACTGAACCGAAGCCCTTGGTCCGCCGCTCGCTACCTATCGATATTCCCGGCCAACTGATGGTTCAAAAGCGGCCAAGGGATGGTTCAAGTCACACCCCATTGGGTTCCCTCCCATAAAGCAGCCGCTCGCTTTGGAAGCAGCAGCCCTCGCTTTTGGGTGCCTCAGAAAAACGGGGCAGAAAAAGGAGAAAAATTCAAATCTTACCGAATAGTTAAGTGGAATAGGTCTGGCAAGGTTTTTTCGTGTCGAGACGGCCCGTTGGAACGAGAGCCTTGTTGACTTACAGCGGCCCCTCCCGGATCGGAGGCCTGCGCCGCCGTAGGCGGAGCGTTTAGGCCGGAGTGGCGGGAGGGGCCGAGGCGGAGGAGTAGTCTGATAATTCATGGGAATGGCAAAAGGGAAACCGTATGACAGTATCTCTCATTCGAATGGCAAAACCTATCGCCACCAATGTATCGCGGTTAATTTGGCTATCGTCTGGTCGGCATTTTGCTTGATGGCGGGGTCGGTCGTTTGGTCGCGCATCTCCGTGGCGTAGCGGATTGCCGTATTCACCGTAATCCATTGCTCTGGCGGTGAATCAGCAACCAGCCATCTGTTGGGGCCGATCAACTCTTGCGCGGGTTTCCCCTTAGCTCCAGGCAGCGAATATTTATTGCTGAGTGCCAGCGTGTAGCCTTCGCGCACTTTGACTCCACCTGGGACTCCATTCGTGAAACGCAACGAGGAATCCAGATCACCCAGCGCGATGTATTCGACGTAAAGATTGCCGTTAGCTCCCATGAGAACGGCGTTGCTGACCACAAAATCCCGCGTAATATGGATTTTGTCGGTGCGCCATTCCGCAGGTTGAACAAGCAAAGCGTCTAATTCCTTCTGACCTTCGGCCGTCAACCCTTTACCCTCTGTTTGCAATGCAACGAACCGTGCCAAGACCGTCGAAGGTAATTGCCGAGGCTCTGTCGTTTGCTCAAATCGGGCTTGGAAGAACGCAGAGAGCTCTGCGACAGTAGCCTGTGCATTTCTCATCGCAATAGGGTCTCTGGACCTGAAGCCCATCTCTCGGACATAGCGCATTGCAGCGGTCACACCGACATGAGGTGAAGACGGCATCGTCTTGATCCTCCACTGAAGAACGTCTTGCACTTCCCGCCATTGCCCGTCGCTTCCCAATTCACGGTGTTTGTCAGAGCGAATCATGGAGATGTACTCCCGAATCTGAATCGGCTGATTCTGGGAGGGCCCCGTCAGGCGCGCAAAGCGTAAGGAATAATCGACCCGGCCCCAAACGTTGTAATCCACAATAACCTGGGCCGTATCCCTACGAACATCTAAAGTGCGCACTACATAATCCTTTACAACAGTAACGTCCAGACTCTCCGTCAGGGGCTTTTGTTGATAGAACAAGCCCACCAGCTCCTTTTGATGCCCAGTGCCGAGTTGCTTCCCATCTGCATCCATCTTGCAAAAGTTTTCGAGGACTTCCTTGGGGGAGCTCTGTTGGATACCCACCGTCTGCGCTTTGGACGCGATAACCGCCATTGCAAAATGGCTAATGAGTCGAGGAATATTTCTTAGCATCAGCGAATCCGCCTTCGTGAATGGACGTAACTCTCTTTGGTGGGCGACTTAATCATGTGCCATGGTTGAGGGATAATATCGCTCGCGCTTCGGCGTTATGAGCGAAGTCCAGCGCTATTCTTCCCTTCTTGTCTTTCGCGTTGCGGTCGGCACCGTGGGTGAGCAGATCTCTAAGCAAATCTACGTCACCCTTCTTCGCAGCAGCCATTAATGGTGTAGTACCTTGGGAATTGGCAAGATTCACATCCGCTCCTGCCTCTACCAGAGCTTGCGCGGGGATCGATATGTTCCCCAGGACCTCCGGCTCCTTCCGTTCAATTTCACTCACCAGGAGTGCTTCGCCATTTGAGCTTTTTGGATTTCCGGAGTGAAATATATACATCATGCATGCCGGGCTGCACTTGGTCCATCGTTCAATCCCCGTGGTTGCACCCACATCGTCTGCAAGTTTCATGAAATTCAGTTGAGCTCTAGCAAGCGGACTCATCTTCTTGACAGCATCCTCGGAGGGGAACGAAAAACCATCCGAGGCGACACTTTTCATTTGCGTGGTCTTTCCATCCACAGAAACGGTCAGCGTCAAAGAGGGAGCATCGATGACAGAAAAATCTCTCTCTTTCGCAGACATGAACTTCATTCGGTCCACTTCCTGAACCAGGGCCAACACCTTATCTTGTGGCACATTGGTATTACGTCGGCCAAGAACAGGGACGCGGTCTTTCCCTTCATATTCCACAGCACCACTACCATGCATCACAACGGTATAAGAGGGACTGGGCAGGTTACCGCTCATACGCGCCAGGGTTATAGACACAGATGCTAGATCTTTTGGCGGAAATATTGAGTCCTTTGGTGGCGACTGGCGCTTACAGCCGACCAGGAACATCATGGTGATAACCACGCCTACGCCGACATGCTGTTGTGCCGCTCCACTTATTCTCTGGTCAATCTTCAAGGCCTAAACCTCCCTTTAATTCTCCACTCCACCAATTCCAGTCTCATTTGTTTGTGAGCGCCTTCGTAAGGCTGAGTATATCTTCCACAGTCCAACTGAGACCAATGGTTCGGTAATGATCCCTTCCTCCACCTGGATTGCTGGGAGACAGCGGTAACCCGCTTGCGCTGTAAAATTCATGGAGAAAGTCGCGTCGGTCTTAGATTTTGGGAAGGCTCCAGTTGGCTACGACAACACGACCGGCGCAATCGCGCAAAGCACCAACGCTTTCAAAAACGGCACGATCCCTGATTTCGTTGCGACCGGCAGCACGACGGTTCTTAACTCATCCCTCAGTACGCGCCTGCTTTTCAAAAATCCTTCGTAAAGTTTTGCGTGCCCCGCAATTTCGGCCACGCAGTTTTTCAGTTTCCAACTTTTTCCAAGAAAAGGAAGATTCAATGGCAGAAACACACGTATCAATCACTGTCGACAAGAGTGGCAGTGCTGTGAAGTTTGACAGCCCAGGAGTGGCCGCAGGCCCTGTCGGTGCTGGTCAAGCTATTACGCAAGTAAAGGACGGCTCGGGAAAACCAGTCTCGACTTCGGGGCAGGTTCCAAACACCTCAGTGGTTTTCAACTCGCCGGGATAAATCGGGAGACTCTTTTTGAGCCTCCCTTTGCATGCCGTAAGGCAACCCCTCCCAAGGACTGAAACAGAATGGATGAGATGGACGAGCAACAAACTAAGGCATGGGACTTTTTCTTGGCGACTCACCTCAGGTACGAGGACTCCCCGCTCAACTGGAGCGCTATGTTCGAATTCCTGAAAGAGCACGCACTTGATTTCGACCGCGACTCCCTTCATCTTGCATACTCCACGCTGTGCGATACGCTGGAATTGATCCCGCTCGTCACTGAGACCGTGCCAGTCGAACCGCCTCCAGCCCCTGCACAACCGCCCGCACCGATCCCCACTGCCCCGGACCCGAGAGCGCCGCAGATGTTCAGAAACGGGCGAGCAATTCCGTACACGCCTGCGAGGTCTTTGGTAAATGTCTGAATCGTTGCGAGCAGTTTATCGAGACCAACAAGGCCGCACATATTCCTGTCCGGTAGTCCAGAAGGATGGCGCGTGGGTAATGATTACGAGCGATGGCACTCAACCTGTCAGCCTCGAATTTCAGGACGACGTTGCCGGGACATTGAGTTTTGTCGGATACCGGGAAGCAGAGTCAGACGCGCGGTTGCAT
>QHYM01000168.1 GCA_003223295.1 Acidobacteriota bacterium
GGTCGGGACCTTGATGCCAATCTAGACCTGGTGAAAGAGGATCTGCGCGAGTTCGTTAAGGTACATCGACTTGATACTCTTTTTTTGTCCTTGGGAGGAGGGGCTAAAATCTTGGGCTACGAATTATCCCGTGAACTGGGAATCTGTTGTTTTGATTTTGGCGCGATGATTCGGGCGTTCACTTACAGCGGATGTGATGGGAATCGCGTTGCTCGTTCCCCCCATTCGCCGTTCTTCTTTCGTATCCCGTTTCAAACGCACATGGACGCCCTTGAGCAAGCTTTTCCGGATCTGACGCCGGCTGAGCTTCTCGCAAAGGCACATGGGCAGCTTCTGCTTGAGGTATTGAAGAAGCAGGTGGGCTGGACCTACGCTTCCTGGGAATACGATTTCAGCCCGGAAAATATAGCCTTCTTCCGCCAAGGCTTCAAAGAATACCAGAAACGTTACGGCAAATTATTCAATTCATCGGCAGCCGCCAAAAAAGAGCGCGCTGGCTTTCTTCATTTTTGCGGCAGTCACGGGCTGACCCTGGAAGGACGATTGTTTCTAGCCATATTTAACGCCAAAGGTTTCGTGCGCAAACTTCTCAACAGAATTTTGCGATGAGAGTGTTGCATCTCGGAATCTATGACCGTTATGGCGGGGCCTGCATAGCTGCTTACCGGCAGCACACTGCCTTGCTGCGTCGGAGAGTGGATTCGCGAATGTGGGTGCGCTTCAAGATGACCGATGACGCAGCGGTTACAGCCTTTACCCCGCCGTCCAGTCTGGGCATCCGGAGCCGGCGTATTTTACGTCGCCATTGGCTGCGTTGGCAACGTGGTCAGTTTGGAATACGGGAACAATTCTTTGATGACCGTTCGGAACATGGCGGCGATGAACTGGCCGGCCTGCCGGCGGCGGATGTATTGAATGTGCAATTTGCCTGGAACTTCATTGATTATCCAAAATTGTTTGAATCCATTCCCCCCACCTTGCCGGTCGTGGTGACGATGCACGAAATGGCCAACTTTACCGGCGGATGTTGTTATACCAGCGGCTGCACCCGTTTTCATGAGGCTTGCGGCCACTGCCCTAAAATGGATCGCAGGGGAGAGCAGGATTTTTCACGGACAGGCTGGGAGCGCCGCCAAGCCGTCTTTGGGGGCAGACCCAAAGGGAAGTTGCACTTTGTGGCAAACAGTCACTGGCTGGCCGACAAGGCAAGGAAAAGCAGCTTGCTGGCCGGCCTGCCTGTTTCGGTCATTCACTATGGATTGGATACGGCGGTGTACCACCCGCTGGACCGGGCGTTTGCCCGGTCGGTTTTGGGAATTACGTCAGGGATCCCGGTGGTATCTTTTGCAGCCGATGCCGCCAATGATAAACGCAAGGGTATGCACCATCTGATTGAAGCGATCATGGGTATGCCGACGAAGCCATTTCTGCTGACTTGGGGAAGAGATTTTCCGCCACTGCTGGAATGCCTTGCGCATCGTCATTTGGGAAACATAAACAGCGAATACCTGATGGCGCTGGCTTACAATGCGGCCAATGTCTTTGCGATGCCATCTTTGGAGGAGGCGTTTGGTCAGACGGCATTGGAGGCCATTGCCTGTGGCACACCGGTCGCGGCATTTGGGGCAGGCGGGATTGTGGACAGCGTCCGACATGAAAGGACAGGCTTGGTGGCAACCGTGGGCAACAGTGAGGAACTGCGGGCCTGTATCATGAAATTGCTGAATGATCGGCCCCTGTGGTCAAGCTGCAGCCGCGAAGGAGTACGGGTGGCCTCCCAAGAGTTTTCCATGGAACTGAACGCCAAACGCTATGTTGAGCTGTATCAAACACTGCTGGGGCAACGCTAGCCGGTGGTTTGCAACCAGGTGCAAATTCGGGCACATGACCAAGAAGCTGGCTAAATCAGCATGAAGGTCATTTTGATTTCTTCGATTGTTCCCGGGAATGCAGGAGGCGGCAGGCTTGTCCTTTATCATCACTTTAAGGACGCGAGCGCAATTGAACTCCTCGTGGTCTGTGACGGCCCTGTTCCCGGTTTCAACCATAAAGTTCTCAAGCATGGGGTTTCTTCACGGATTTTTAAGCGCGTTGCAAAAACATTTTTGAGACGCTGGGCGTTGGATTGTCAGGAATACTTCCTGCCATGCAAACCAGGCCGTGTGGCGCAAATCTGCCGGGAATTTAAGCCGGATGTAATCATGACCGTGGCCCACGGGAACCTTTGGCGATTGGCGCTTGGGGAAGCCCGTTCCAGCAGGGTTCCACTAGTAACCCTGTTCCAAGACTGGTGGCCGGACTTGTCAGGGACGCATGAGATGCTGAGGCCCTTGCTTGACAAACAGTTTCGTGCGCTGCATCAGAATTCGGCGGTCTCGTTATGTGTGTGTGAGGGAATGCTGACGGCACTCGGGCCTCACCCAAGGGCAGAAGTCCTGTATCCCACCCCCGGCGGCTCCGCGCCTTCAATCAGTCAAGCCAAGAGGGAACCTACTGTGTCAGAGCAGCTAAAAGTGATTTACACGGGCAATCTTGGAGACTATGGCGGAATGATTCAGACAGCTTTGGAAGCAATGAAGGAACACCCGCGAATCCGTCTCGAAGCCATTGGCGGAAATCCGGCATGGCCGGCCCCGTTTAGGAAAGAAATGCAGGAGCGCGGACTTTGGCATGATTTTGTTCCACAGGAGAAGCTCGGTGTTTGGTTGGCCACGGCGGATGCCTTTCTGGTCGCCATGCGTTTTGAACCCCAATTGCGCCGATTCATGGAAACCAGCTTCCCTTCCAAAATAACCCACTACGCACAATTTCATAAACCGATCGTCATTTGGGGACCAGAATATTGTTCTGCTATTCAGTGGGCGCGGCGCGGAGATCGTGCGTTGTGCATTACTGACAATGACCCGATAGCCCTGAAAGCTGCATTGGAAAAACTGGCGGGTTCGCCCGCGTGGCAGGCGAGCCTGACGGAGAGAGCCAAGCAGGCTGCTCAGACTGAGTTGAACCCGGAGAGACTTCAGAGACAGTTCTTGGGCTCGCTCCAGAATGTGAAAGGAAGACCAAACAAGCAGCTTAGTAGGAGTATCAGCACTACGTGAAGCCGCTTAAAAAGTGAACTTGACTAATTACTGGGCAAGTCCTGGACTGTCGCAGATTGTGATATTTTTCTGCATGTTGAGTACCCGGAATCGTGGCTTCGTAAAGACCTTCGGTTTTGGAATGAGCAGTACCTCCTCCAAGCCTTTCTGTGTCTCAACGATTGCTTCGAGGTGCTTTGGGCCGGTCAGTGGCTGCACTTGAAACGCCCAGACCGTTTAGCCAAAGCTTTTCGGTCTTATGGTCGGGACGCATTGCCCAGGAGCTTTTGAATACGCCGCCGCGTGAAGTAAATGGTGCTCGCCAAATCACGGATGAAGGCTATGGTTTTCAGTCGGGCAGAAATCTTTCGATGTCGATCGAATCACGATCTCCGAGGCGGCCAATCGGCGCTGTAGCGCATACCGAGAAAATGCCGGAGGCAATTGCCGAAATCGGTGCATGGTGGGGGATCACGACCGCCGCACCAGCGGGACGCACCGTCAAGCGGGTTTATGCCATAGATTCATACAAGGAAAACGAGTCTCCTGGAATCAGTGAAGCCTTCCAAGTATTTCGCAAACGAATCCAACGTGGTGTATGTGAGGCGTTCTTCGAAAGAAGCAGCAAAAGAGCTCTCATCCAGACCTCTTAGCTTGATAGTTGTGGACACCATACACGATTACATTAACACGTGGTTCGATTTTCGAGTCTGGCATAGTTTGCTTGTTCCCGGCGGGATCATCTTGTCCCACGACGTGGATGACCACGCCGGGACTAATCTGGCGTGCTGGCGGATCCTAAGGCAAAAGGATTATCGGGTCTGGGGTTATTGCCCCAACTCATTGCCCTTACAAAGTGGCAGAAACCCAAGTGCCAAAACCTCTCGACCAAACTGACCAGTGACAGATAATCCCACCATAGTCCACCTGGGTGCCGGATTGTGGGGCGGTGCCAATATTGCGGGCCTTC
>QHYM01000235.1 GCA_003223295.1 Acidobacteriota bacterium
GAGTCAGTTATTGCGTTGCAGGCCCTTCTCGCGGTTGCGACCATTTGCTGTGCCGAGACTGTGCTTGTCTATCATAAAGAGCTCCTGCAGCGGTACCATGAAGGGTCTGACAACGCCGAACTATACGAATGGGTACAAAGCCTTACGTCAAACCTCCCCAGTAGTGCTTTGTCCTGGTTCCGGCGCTACGTCCTTGCCAAGTTCGTGTGTTAGCATCATGCGTACCCCGCGTACAATGGACTGATGGATTTTTCGCTTAACGACCACCAAAAACTGATTCGCGACACCGTCCGCCAATTCATGGAGACGGAAGTGCGTCCGTTTGTCAAGGAGTGGGAGAAGCAGGAGAAATTTCCCGCCGAAGCGATCCACAAACTGGGCGAGATGGGCTGCTGCGGGATGCTGGTGCCGGAGGAGTGGGGCGGGCCCGGGCTGGATACCGTCTCCTACGTGTTGATGATGGAGGAAGTGGCGCGCGTGTACACCGCGATCTCCACGGCGCTCGGCGTGACGAATTCTGCGGTGCAGGCGCCGCTGCTGCTGTTCGGGAACGAAGCGCAGAAGAAAAAATACTTGCGGCGCATGGCCACGGGCGAAACGCTGGGCGCGTTTTGCCTGACGGAGCCGGCGGCAGGTTCCGACGCGGCGGGCATTCAGGCGCGCGCCCTTCGCGTTCGCTCAGGGCAAGCGGGCGGCGAAGGAGATGTCTACAAGCTGAATGGCACAAAGACCTGGGTGACCAACGGCAACGCGGCGGGCGTTCTGATTGTTTTTGCGAAAACCGATCCCGCAGCGGGCGGGAAGGGCATTAGTGCGTTTTTGGTTGAGCCAGGCTTCGCGGGATTTCGCGTGGGGCGGCACGAGGACAAGATGGGCCAGCGATCGTCGCCGTCGGTCGAAATTCTGCTGACTGATTGCGTGGTGCCGGTGGAGAACCGCTTGGGGGAAGAAGGGCAGGGGCTGAAGATTGCTCTCAGCGCACTCGACGGCGGGCGCATCGGGATTGCGGCGCAGGCCGTGGGGCTGGCGCAAGGCGCGCTGGAAGAAACGGTGAAGTATGCCAAGCAGCGCAAGGCGTTTGGGAAAAATATCGGCGAGTTCCAGGCGATTCAGTGGATGATTGCGGACATGCAGACGGAGATCGAGGCGGCGCGCGGGCTGACGCACTACGCGGCGTGGCTGAAGGATGCGCATCCAACGAAGATGGGCGCGAGCGCGTCCAAGGCCAAGCTGTACGCCAGCGAAATGGTCAATCGCGTGGTGTACAAGGCCGTGCAGGTGCATGGCAGCGTCGGATATTCGCGCGAGACCGATGTCGAGCGCATGTACCGCGACGCGCGCGTGATCACCATTTACGAAGGCACCAGCGAGGTACAGCGCATGATCATCGCGCGCGAACTGCTCGGTGCGCCGGAGAAACAGAAGGTGGCGGCGAGTTAAGCAAGGATGAAGGAACTGTTTCTCAACCGGTCTTCAGACCGGTGCTTTTGGTTTAACGTTGTTGGGGCCGGGCTTTAGCCCGGCACTCCTCGTAGAGAACAGGAGAGAGGATTGCCGACAGGGGATCAGGGGAAGCGAGCTAGGGTGCTCAGCGGGATGCGGCCGACGGGGCGGCTGCACATCGGACATTATTTCGGAGCATTGCAGAATTGGGTGCGCCTGCAAAACTCCGCTGATGAAAAAGGGCCCGCCTACGACTGCTTCTACTTCATCGCCGATTGGCACGCGCTGACCAGCGATTACGCGGACACGTCCGCGATCGCGGAAAACACGCTGCAGATCATGATTGATTATCTGGCGGCGGGGTTGGATCCCAAGAAAAGCGTACTTTTTCAGCAGTCGGTGATTCCAGAGCACGCGGAATTGCACTTGTTGCTGTCCATGGTGACGCCGCTGGGCTGGCTGGAGCGCGTGCCAACCTACAAAGAGGCGCTCGAAAACGTTAAGGACAAGGACCTTCACAACTACGGGTTCCTCGGCTACCCCGTGCTGCAATGCGCCGACATCGTGATTTATAGCGAGCCGGGCGCGCCGCTTTTCGTTCCAGTCGGTGATGATCAGGTCTCGCACGTGGAACTGAGCCGAGAAATCGTGAGGAAGGCGAACTACCATTTTGGAGTTTTCATCGATACTGAGGCACTATTGCGGCCCGAGAACAGCAATGCGGTTTGGCTTCTTGATCAAACGTTTCAAGGATTGCCCACTGTCGTTGGCCGGTACGCAGGGACCTACGACAGGGAAAAAATCGAGGCCCTTGCCGAGAAATTCCGCAAAGCAATTAGGGAAATGGGCTACGAAAACTTTGTAGAGGTATTTTCAAAGTCGGTCGAAGCGCATACCGCGATGAATAGATTCGTCCAATATCGCAGTGTCTTAGTCGAGCCGGAGTCAATGCTGACAAAGACGCCGCGGATACCGGGGCTCGACGGGCGGAAGATGTCGAAGAGTTATGGGAACACCATTACGCTGAGCGAGAGCGATGCGGACATTCGGGCGAAGACGAAAGTGATGGTGACGGACCCGGCGCGGAAGCGGCGTACCGATCCTGGAAACCCGGATGTTTGTCCGGTGTATGACTGGCATAAACTGTTCTCGGCGGAAGAGCCGGGGCGGCTGGAGTGGGTGCGGCAAGGATGCACGACCGCGGGGATCGGCTGCATCGAGTGCAAAGCGGCGATGGCGGAAAATTTGATCAAGTGGATTGGACCGGTGCGCGAGCGCCGCGTGGATTACGAAAAGCATCCGAAGCGGGTGCTGGAGATTCTCGCCGACGGTTCGAACAAGGCGCGCAAGGTGGCGCAAGGCACGATGGAGCGCGTTCGCGAGGCCGTCTTCGGCTGGGAGAAAAAGCGCAAAGAAATCGACGGCGCCGCCGGCAGCGCCAAAGCGTAAAAAAAGATTTAACACAGCGCGCACAGAGTTCAGAGCACAGAGGCCACAGAGAAGAAAAAAGAGCGAATGGCAACGCCAGAGAGCAAGTTAACAGGAAAAAGCGTGGAAAACGCCGAGAAGGCAAGCTCGGAGAAGAGCGCCGAGATGCGCGCCGAAAACACAGCGAACAGAACTGTCGAGAAAAGTGTCGACATGAATGGCGAATCGAGTACGGGGAAGCCGGCTTATCGGATTCAGATCCCGATGTACGAGGGACCACTCGACTTGCTGCTGGATTTGATCAAACAGCAGAAGATGAGCATCCACGACATTCGAATCTCGGAGATCACCGCGCAATATTTGGATTATTTGCACAAGCTGGAAGAATTGGACGTGGACGTTTCCGCGGAATTTATTTACATGGCGGCGACGCTGATTTACATCAAGAGCAAAATGCTGCTCCCGCCGGATCCGTTGGCGAGTCCGGAAGAACAAGCCACCGATCCGCGCGCGGAATTGGTGCAACGCCTCGTGGAACACGAAAAATTCAAAAACGCAGCGCAGCTTTTGTATCAGAAACAACAGATTGAAGAAAACGTGTGGTCGAAGCCGGACAAGTCGCTGTACCACGACGAAGGGACGGAAGGCGATTTGGTGGTTTCGCTGGTGGATTTGGTGAAAGTTTTCCAGCAGGTGCTGGAGCGGCGCAAAGAAGTCGTTCGAATCGAACTGCAGCACGAGCAGTTCACCGTGGCGCAAATGATCGCGCAGTTGCGTGGGCAAATTATCGCCAGCGCGGAAAATATGGTGAACCTGATCCAGTTTTTCGAGGCGTGTCCTTCGCGGCACGCGATGATTGTGGCGTTTTTGGCGGTGCTGGAAATGGTGAAGCTGCAGGCCGTGGCGCTTGTGCAGGAGAAAATGTTTGGGGAGATTCTGGTGAGGAAGGGCAAAGTGTTTGATGTGGTGTTTGATGAAAATGGGGCAATTCGAATGGTGGATGAGGAGTACAGATAGGGGATGGAGATTAGGGAGTTCGAATGACTAACGAAGAGCGAAAAGCGGCGCTGGAAGCGATTATTTACGCGGCGGATGAGCCGGCCACGATCGCGCAATTGACGAAGGCGCTGGGCGAAGAAAAGCTGGCGGTGCAGGCGTCGCTGGACGAGTTGGTGGCGAACTATGCCGCGGAAGAGCGCGGGGTGGAGATTCGCGCGGTGGCAGGCGGATACAAGATGTACACCAAGCCGCAGCAGCATGACGTGGTGCGGCGGTTCATCAAGAGCTTCCGGCCGCCGCTGCGGCTGTCCATGCCGGCGCTAGAGACGCTGGCGGTGATTGCGTACAAGCAGCCGGTGACGTCGCCGGAAATTTCAGAAATTCGCGGAGTGAACACGGCGGGAGTGATCAGCACGCTGCTGGACAAGCATTTGATTACCACGGCGGGGCGCAAGGAAGTGATTGGGCGGCCGATTCTGTACAAGACGTCGAAAGAGTTTTTGATGCGGTTTGGGTTGAGCGATTTGGAGGAGCTGCCGAGCTTGAAGGAGTTTGAGGCGCTGGCGCGCGAAGCGTTGGGGAGCGATGAGGGATTCGCGCCGGCGGATGAGGCGGCGACAAATGAAGCGAGCAT
>QHYM01000236.1 GCA_003223295.1 Acidobacteriota bacterium
CCAAGGACGAAGCAAAGCGGATACGAATCGTGGCAGCAATGCGGGAGATGACCATCAGCAGGTTTGTGATTCACACTCTCGCGTGTTCTTGGCGTATCGCTGATGCATTTCCGATATTCACTGGCACGGCCAAGAAACCCGCCTAACGGCGTGACTCCCGGTAAGTCCCGGTAAACAGCGTTCGCGTAAATATGGAATTTGCCGCGAAAGGTTGTCGGTTCAAATGATGAGAACTCCACTCCACAGCCAATTGACTGTCCGAGTCGGGCGGCGTCAATGTCCCGATCGCTAGGGCTTAACGGGCGCAGCAGCCGCAGGAGGAGCAGCAGGAGAGGGAGCGGTGGAAGGTACATCGTTTTTGCCGCGCTCCAACATCTTCTGACCTTCTATTTTGCATTTGTATTCTTCGCCGTTGTCGCGGCTGATGTAGAGCCTCCTGTCATCCTCGGCAGTTTCGTCCACTCGGTAGTTCACGATTTGCCCTAAACTGAATTTCCCTGCCTGGAAGGAACCGCAGTAGTCAATCAGGTAAACCATGTCGGTGCCCTTCAATTCGTACACGGTCTTATCGCGGGGAAACGTTTCACCATGGGCGCCGACCCAATAGATGTCGGTGCCCTTTTCCCAGCCCTTGATCGTGCCCTGCTGATAGGTGGTCTTGTCGGCGACGTTTTCAATCGTGCCCTCTATGCTGCACTTGTACTCCTTGCCGCCCTCCCGGCGTATGTAGACCCTATCGCCTTTCAGCCGGTAATCCACCGGTTGCCCTGATTGGAAATTACCGCAATTGCTGATCAGCTTGCGTGTGCCGATCCCCTCCAGTGCACAAGACGCATGGTTCCTGGAGATGTTTAAGATTGTCCCCTTCTGATAGGTGGGCGGTGTCTTGTCGGCGCCGGCTGCCATTGTGGTCATCAGAAAAATGAAAAGCGCTGTCCGGGATATTGTCCAGGGGTTCATGCCGGAATCTCCTTCTTGATTTCAAAAAGAGCCTGTTTGATCACTGCCTGGTCGGCTCTAATTTCATAGACGGTCGCAAATGAAGGGAGGTTTCACAGTTGTTTAGTTGCAGTTCCGCTGATCCACGGCATCTGACTCCCGGGAAACAGTGATTGCGGAAAAGTGCAATCCGTCGCGGAATCGGGCAGGCCACTTCTACGAGTACCCCACTTACCGGGAGTTAGGGCCAATTTTTGTCTTAAGCTAGGAAATTCGGCTTATGATTCATGCAGTTTCAGGAGCTTGAGTGGACATGTAGACGCCCACATGGACAAGAACAAGATACTCATCAAGCTATCCGAGTCCGCAATGACCAAAGTGTGGAAAGAAGATTTTGCGAAACAGTCGTTTCCGCAGAAGGTGTTCTCCGCAATTTGGGAAGTAGAGGCTGAAGTAAACAACGGCGGCTTTTCGCAATATTTCTTCAATAACGGCAGAGCCTCTGCGTGGTTTGTTGCGCGTGCCCTCGAAGAGATTGGCGCCCCGAAGACCGCAAATATCTGCAAGCGCGCAATTGCCGCTGCATTTCCATCTGGATTACCGGATGACCTGGATTGTATCCGTTCTGCCGCCGCCGATTTTTCTGAAGACATTCGTGAGAAGTTATGGGCTCTTGACAAAGAATTCTACTCATACCCGCACAACCTGACGGACCTGCTCTTTGCATACGTGAAGCGTCGCCCCGATGAGTTCGGCAGCTTACCCGACCCCGATGATGTCTAGCCTGCGTTCGGCCTGATTAACAGCGTACGCATACATGTGGAATCCACCCGAAACCACTTTTCCGCGAACGCGACTAATCGGGCAAAGGGAACTCAATCGTTCTGCATGGAGGCAAAGGTATCGACGCGGGCGGAGACGAACCATTGCACGGCGTGAAGCAGCATGAAGACCAAGAATATTATGGCGTCACAGTAAAGCAGGAATGTCAGTTCGCTGGTGACCGCATGAAACGGGTAGGCCTTGAAATCGCCGATAACGCGGAAAGCGTTGGGAATTTGGACCACAATACAGAACCCGAACAGATATAGGGCAAAGAGATGAAGCTGTCGCAGATTCGAGAGACGTTTGCCGAGAATGTCGAGTACGGGTCGTGATGGGTTGGCATTTTTGCTCACGCGCTGCTTCTTGAACGAATAAAGAACTAGAAGCACATAGGTCGAAAGAAAAATCGTATAGATGGAAACACCACAAAACAAAAGGAAAAATGTCTTGTTGATTGGTGAAACAGACTGCCAAGCGGAAATGAGGTAGGGATAATCCACAATTCTATATCGTATTTCGATTCGTTGGACACCGACGAATAGGTGATGGTGCCGGGGAATCAGCTCCTTGCAGGTATTTTCCCAGGAGGGAATTTATGGCCCCTTGCGTCCTCAAGTCCGAGAGTTTGCCTCGTTATTCTCCGGCCCACCAACTTGTTAACACACTTTGGTTGAGCCGCGTCTGCTACTTCAGCACTCTAAGCGAGAGGAGCGAACCATGCGCCCGAAGGCCACAGTGTTTCTCATGGCAATGGTTTTAGGCCCATCGGTATCCCTGCAGACTACCGCCGCGCAGGATGATCACCAAAAGTCTTCGCCGCTGAGCGTGACGGCGCAATTTTCAACGGTTCTCAGTGCGGGCTGCAATTCTGGCAAGGGTATGGTCGTGCAGTTGCACTACACGGGTGCGCAACCGCTTCGCGGCTATCTAGTCAGGTTGGTTCTCGGTGACTCGTTGACCGGCAAGGTTCTCACGGAACAAGTAATTCAGGAAATCCGCGATTTGCGCGAGCCAATGATTGTCAATGGTGCGGAATGGACGCGTACTTTCTGCTCGATAGTGAAGACCACAGAGGGAGCGCCTCTGACCGTCACGGCAAAGGTCGACGTCCTGAGGTTTGCGGACGGCTCCATTTGGGGTCCTGCGTCGCTGCCGGTATCTCATCAACTCATCGGCACAATGGACGGCATGGACTTCAGCGCAAAAACGACTGACTTGGAGAGGTATGTATCTCCCATCTTGCCGCCAGTAGGACCAGTCCCCCTGGAAGGCATTCAGTTTCAGACCATTGGGCCGCTGAGGTTCGTGTCAGGCGTCTGGCGCGACGAAGGCGGACAGCAGATGCTCGCTGTCCAGGCCACCAACGTAGCCGCTACTCCAATCCGCGGCTATGTTTTCACTGCATCTTTTTTCGATCCTACGACCGCAAATCATATTCGCCGGGTCACCACCAAGGAGCTTGAGACGCACGGAAACCCGAACGACTATCTCTTGCCCGGAGCGACCTGGGTTGCCGGAGCACGGTAGTTTTCGTATTTGCCCGACGGGACTCTTGCCAGCTACACAATAACCTTGGACCTCGTCGTTTTTGCCGACGGCTCCATGTTCGGTCCAAAGTGGTCTAGCGAGTCCGATGAGGTACTGGGCATGTTCCAAGGCATCGACGCCGCGAATCCCTCGAGTAAAGGAACCTTTAGAGCGAAGAAGCCATGTGAGCTCAACATCAACCCGCTCGATGATCCGGTCGCTTCGATTCCGGACTTTATACTGTCCACAGTTCCGCTCTGTATGTTGCTCGCCGGAAACAGAAAGCCACATCCCCCGTAGGTCGACAGAAACGATCTCAATTGGCGAATCCGGCTGCTCGATCACGTAGACTAGCGGTAAGATATCTTCTGGCCCCGCGACGGTCGCGCGACTTGGTTCGCCTTGGACAGTAAACCTACATGCGTCGCTCTCGCGTTGTTGCTGAGCAATGCCGAAACTCCCCAGCAGCAAAAGCAAGCTCAAAAAAACAAATTATCATTCTCATTCTCAAACTCCATAGCAATGCCGAGCTCACGTTCCGGCGGGAAGTGGCTTGCACAGCTGGATCCATAAAATAACATGACCGATCAGGAGAACCATAAAGATTGTGACTAATGCGAGCGCGATTACAACGAGCTGTAGAAACTGCTTGTTTTGGAAAGTCATCGACACCCCTGATGACATGACGTAGCGAGTTGCGTGCCAAATGCACGCGTGAAAAAACTGGGGCTCATGCCTGTGAATTCCAGACAGAAGTGTGTCCAATGGAGAACAATGTGAGAACAGGAACACACGGACCAGTTTGACAACTCCTGGTGAACGCACTAAATCGCCGAAGTGGTACTGGGAGGAACCTTTCCGATTTTCCGACTCCCAGGCATCACTTGAAACAAATTGTGATCTGATCTTTTTAAAAATCCACTTGAACCTATAAGTCAGATATGGCGTCTAGTGTTAGGGAGGCCAGAGAATTGAGGTTACTATGGGGTGCGATACTGCTCTGCGCTTCAAATGCCGCTGCGCAGGGTGTCGTTTTTCAGACGTCTGTCGCTCCCGAGCCCGAGGAAAACATTGCCACAGATTGCCGCTATGAGAT
>QHYM01000248.1 GCA_003223295.1 Acidobacteriota bacterium
TCATCGAGATTCTTTTCGGGAATTTTGAGCCCGTAGCCGACGAAGACCAAAGGCGCGGTGAGATTCACCGAAGCGCGCGTGGAACGGGAACTGATGAAACCATCATCGGCGAAGGAGAGAGGTTTGGCTTGGCCGTTGGAGACAAGGGCGAGGGAGGACTTGGACTCGTCGACCTGGAATTGGGTGAAACGTACCGGCTGATAGAAACCGTTGACGCCAGCGGGCTCGAGGCCGGCCTTCTGAAGCTGCTCGACGGCGTAGGCCTGCGCTTTGCGGAGACCTTCGCTACCCGTGTTGCGGCCTTCGAGCGAATCGTCGGCAAGGAACTTCACATGCGCCCACCAGGAGTTGCCGTCGAAGTGGGAAGCGGGCGTAGTTTGCTGCGCCGGAGTGGCAGCTAGAGCAAGAAAAAGAGCGACGGACAAGAGGTTTCGCATAAGATTTTCTCCAGAAGGAATTGAGAGACTCAGTCTTCTTCTTTCTGTTTATTCTGCTGCGGGGCCGCAAGCTTTTCTCCCTTCCTAACCACCGGCTCCGTTCGCCAATCCGAGAACGATTGTATTTCCGGAAGAATTATCCAGAGCCTGCAGGGCACGCAGTTGGAGCAGGTTAGGATTATCGTCCATCATTCTGGCGGCATTAGCCAGACTCCGAAGGGCGGCCGTCTCTCCGCGAGCTTTCTCCAGGGCGGCTTGACCTTCTTTTTGAGCCTTGACCAGCTGCGAAAAGGCTTTTTTCATTTCGCCCGGAAACATGATGTCTTTGATGTCTGCGGAGATGAGCTTTAGGCCGTACTCAGTAGCTTTACCTGACGTCAACTCAGCCAGTTTCGTGCTGAATCCAGCGCGATTCTCAACAAGAGTATCAATTTTCTCCTTGCCCACAATTTCACGTACGGCCATCTGGAGAGTCAAATATAAGCTATTCTGAAAGTCGGCATTCTTGTTGATCGCCACATTGGGATCGGCGACTTGAAATTCCGCTGCCAGGCTGACTTTCAAGGTGACGCCGTCGGCGCTCAGAACATCCTGCCCTTGAACTGTCACAAATCGCGGGCGAATATCAACCGGTACTATGGAAGAAAAGGTCGAGATGACCCAATACTGTCCCGCGTTCAACGTGGTGGAGTAGCGGCCACGGGAATACTTCAATCCCTTTTGGTATTCGTATACGGTGACGCGCCTGGCGGGGAACACTTTGACAGCCACCACCAAAAGTACGAGCGCTAGCACCACTGCCCAGAGTAATTCGACCATTGGTTAGCAACCTTTAGAGCCCTGCTTTGGTGGAACCATCGAGGCCCGGCGGGGGTGTTAACCCACAGGGCCAAGCCGCAATTTGCCCGTAGGCCGGTCCCACCTAGCAGGGTTGCGGTGACCTTTTCACAGTCTGGAATTGAACCAGTATCGGCGGGCGATAGCAAAACGAGAATGAGATTCAATCTAGTTGCGTGCCCTACCGACGACAATTCTTATACCTTCCTGGAGGGGAAAAGTAAAAGCCCTAGAGGCAATTCGTTATCGTTGCTCCTCACCTACGCCCTAACCGGAAAACTGATGCGACACTAATAACTGAACGGCGTTTACTGGACGAGCGGGCGGGAGTAAAATGGGGTGAATTGATTTTGTTGTTCGCCGCGAAGCACCTTTTCAGCAAGATCCAAGTAGCAAAGAGTTCCCGCGAGGAGAGACCACCATGGCCACGGCTACCCTGACCAAACCTGCAGCAAAGGGAGGCAGCTTCCTCCTGGAATCGCCGCAGCCGAGCGACGTGTTCACGCCTGCCGATTTGACGGACGATCAGAAGCTGATCGGGCAGACGGCCGAAGAATTTGTGGTGAAGGAGGTTTTGCCGTTGGTTAAAGAGCTGGAAAACAAGAAGCCCGGACTGATGCCGGAACTGGTGAAAAGGGGCGGCGAAGTGGGGTTGATGGGCGGTGGCGTGCCGGAAGAATACGGCGGAGCAGGACTCGACAAGATTGCGACGACGGTGCTGACGGAAAAGCTGTCGATTTACGGCGGATTCGCGGTGACGCATGGCGCGCACGCGGGCATCGGGACGCTGCCGATCGTGTATTTCGGGACGGAAGCGCAGAAGAAAAAGTATTTGCCGAAGCTGGCGACCGGCGAATGGATTGGCGCGTACTGCCTGTCCGAGCCGCAGGCGGGGTCGGACGCGCAAAACTCCCTGACGCGCGCGGAGCTGAACGCCGAGGGCACGCACTACATCCTGAACGGGCAGAAGATGTGGATTACCAACGGCGGGTTCGCAGACGTGTATATCGTTTTCGCCAAGGTAGGCGGAGAAAAGTTCACGGCGTTCATCGTCGAGCGCACGTTTCCCGGGTTCAAGCCGGGCAACGAAGAGCACAAAATGGGGATTCACGGGAGCTCGACGACCCCGATTTTCCTGGAAAACTGCAAGGTGCCCAAGGAAAACGTGCTGCACGAAATCGGGCGCGGGCACATCGTAGCGTTCAATATCTTGAATGCGGGACGCTTCACGCTGGGCGCATCGTGTGTGGGCGGGTCGAAGCATGTGCTGGCGACGACCTCGAAGTACGCGAAAGAGCGCAAAGCATTTGGTAAACAAATCGGCGACTTCGGGATGATGAAGGAAAAGCTGGCGGAGATGGCTATCCAGATTCTGGCAGTGGAATCGATGGTATACCGCTCGGCGGGAAACATCGAAGGAGCGATGACGGCAGCCGCCGGCTCGGGCGACAAGATTCAGAACACCATGAAGGTGCTCGAGGAATACGCGATTGAAAGCTCGATCGCCAAAGTGTACGGCAGCGAGATGCTGGATTTTGTGGTGGACGAAGGCGTGCAGATTTTTGGCGGCTACGGCTTCCACGAGGAATATCCGGTGTGCCGCGCGTACCGCGATTCGCGCATCAACCGCATTTTCGAAGGGACCAACGAAATCAACCGCATGTTGATCATCCAGATGCTGATGAAGCGGGCGATGGGCGGGCAGTTGCCATTGATTCCCGCGGCGATGAAGCTGGCGGATGAAATTCTTGCAGGACCGTCTTTTGAAGAAGTGCCAGAGGGCGTTCTGGCGGATGAAACGCGCGTGGTGGCCAATGCGAAGAAAATGTTTTTGCAGGCGGCGGGCGGCGCGGTGCAGAAGTTCCGCGAAAAACTGGCCGACGAGCAAGAATTGATCGGCGCGCTTTCGAACGTGGTCATGGAAATCTATGCCATGGAGTCGTGCTTGCTGCGCGCGCAGAAAGCGGCGGCAACCAAGGGCGAAGCCGCTTCGCAGACCATGATCGATGCCGCAAGAGTGTTCATCAACGATGCGGCGGAACGCGTCGAGAGCGAAGCGAGGCGTGCCATCGCCGCGGTGCACGAAGGCGATATGCTGACGACGCAAATGGCGGTGCTGAAGCGCTTCGCCAAGCGGCCGCCGGTGAACACCGTTGCGCTGCGGCGCCGGGTCGCGGCTTCCGTACAAGCGCAGGATCGCTATCCCTTCGAAGGGCGCTAGCACAGCTAAAACCGAAGCCCGAACCGCGTTGCCACGCGTCTAAACCGATTTACAAACCCCGTATCAGGCAGGACACATCCGCCAAAGGTGTGCAGAACGCCCGGAGCGGGCCCCTCATAGAATAAATTCAAGCAAGAAGTTCAAGACGGAACGCGAAAGTACGACGAGGAAATGCCCCGAAAGCCCCTGATCCTTGCCGCGATCGTTGTCGCGCTGCATCTTCTTGAGACAGCGACGCTCGGAACTTCCACGACGGGTTCCCTGGTTGCCAACCTCCTGGAAGTCTTCGCCTGCGGGTTTGCGGCCGTGATGGTGTTTGGAGCGTCCCGCCGGGGACACGGCTTGAGCCGGCCCTTCTGGCTGCTTGTCGGGATGGGCGTTTCGATGTGGGGCTTTGCGAACCTCGGGTGGATGTATTACGAAGTGGTGCTGCACAGCGAACCGCCTCAGGCTTCCGTCGTGCGATTCCTCTTTGGGTTTGAAGATGTGTTCATCGCCATGGCCTTGTTCCTGGACCAGGACAAGGATTCCCCGAAAATCGACGTGGAAATGGTTCTCGACTTCATTCAGATCGGCATTGTTTTCTTTTTCATTTTCGTCGAATTCTACTTTTTGCCAGCGCACCGGCTGGACCAGCACACTGCATTCCTCCGGGAAATGCGCGTGGAGAACCTGGAAGATGTCATGGTCGCCGCGCTCGCGGGCTTCCGGTCCTTGAGCGCCAGGAAAGCCCATCTTCGCAAACTCTACGGCGGTCTGTCCCTTTACGTTTTGTTCGTCATGATATTCGCGGGCATCGCGCAGTATCTGCAGAGTATTCAGCCCACGCCAACCGGTACAGTTCGGGATCTCCTTTGGACCATGCCCTTTCTCGCGGGAGCCTTGTGGGCAGCACAATGGAAGGCGGACGCCGCGGAGGGAAGCAGTACCCAGGTGCGGCGCCAGGCGCTCGGTGAACTGCTGGTGACAAACGGCACGCTGGCGCTGGCGCCTCTCATCATCCTCTTCCAGATATCGCAGCTGCAAATGGAGTGGCGGCTGCTTCGTTTTTCGCTTCTAGGAGTTTCCATCGTTTGTTACGCCGCGCGGCTGGGGATCAGCCAATACCGCGAGGCCAATAGCGCAAATGAGGTGATGACGCATGCGCTGGCGATGGATTCCGCAGCGGACGGAATATCGATCCTGAGCAATGGCGGCTGCCACTTGTACGCGAATTCCGCTTTCGCCAAAATGATGGGACTTGAGGGAACCTCCGCAGTACTCGGGAAAAGCTGGCGCGAAGTTTACGATGAGAGCGACGTCACGCTGTTTGAAGATCATGTTCGTGACTCGCTGAAGCGGACGGGCAAATGGTCGGAACAGGTCTCCCTGAGCCGCCGAGACGGCTCGCGGATTCCGGTGGAAATGGCCATCACCGCGATGCCGCAGGGGGGCGTCGTCTGCGTAGCCCGGGACATCAGCGAACGCCTGCGTGTCGAGCGGGCGCACTCGGAGACCGAAGCCAAGTACAAGCTGTTCGTCGAGCAAGTGGCGGCCGTGAGCTATATCGCGGAAGTTGGCCTGTACGGCAAATGGCATTACGTGAGCCCGCAAGTGGAAGCCATTTTTGGTTACACACAGGAAGAATGGCTGGCAGGCTCCGAAAATTGGACTCGACTTGTTGCTGAAGAAGACCTCCCGCTCATCGAGGCGGCGGAAGAGAACTGCATGCGGGCCAAGCGTTTTCAGGCGGAGTATCGCCTCAGGCGCAAAGATGGCCGGATCATCTGGGTGAGCGACAACGCGGTTTTCGTGCCGGGAAGCGAAAGCCACCCTCTGATGGAAGGCATCATCGTCGACATCACGGAAAGGCATTTGCTCGAAAACCAATTGCAGCAGGCTCACCGCATGGAAGCAGTGGGCCGGCTCGCCGGAGGAGTGGCGCACGATTTCAATAACCTGCTGACCATCATCAAGGGGTATGTAGAGCTGGCTCTTACGCGCGTCGCGGCGCATCCCGAGCTTCGCGGAAACATACAACAAATTGCGGACGCTGCGGAGCGGGCCGTCACGCTGGTTCGGCAACTGCTCGCCTTCAGCCGCAAGCAAGTCTTGAAACCGAAAGTGCTGGATTTGAACGGCATCGTTTTGAACATGGACAAGATGGTGCGCCGCTTGATGAGTGAAACGGTCGAGATGAGAACACGCATCGAAAAAAATCTGGGCACCGTCAAAGCCGATCCAGGCCAAATCGAACAGGTAATTCTGAACTTGATTGTCAACGCGCGCGACGCCATGCCCGACGGGGGGAAGTTGTGGATTGAGACCAGCAACGTTGAACTGCATTCCGACATTGCCCACGACCAAGCTTCCATCAAACCGGGGCGATACGTGATGCTCAGCGTGACCGATACCGGCGTGGGAATCAGCGCGGACACCCTTCCGCATATCTTCGAACCTTTCTACACGACAAAAGAGAGCAGCCGCGGCACCGGTTTGGGCTTGTCCACGGTGTACGGCATCGTCAAGCAAAGCGGTGGTCACATCTGGGTCAGCAGCGAACTGGGGAAAGGCACAACGTTCAAGGTGTACCTGCCTCGCGTAGAAGATCTCGTACAGACTCCGCGGAAAGTGGCATGGAGCGAGCCGGCCAATGGAAAGGGCAAGGAAACCATCCTGCTGGTGGAGGACGAACCCGCGGTGCGCGAGCTTGCACGCATGGTCCTTTCCGAACAGGGTTATACCGTCATTGAGGCGCAAAATGCCGAAGACGCGGTGCGCCTGGCGGGAAGACGCGGATCGGAAATCCATCTTCTATTGACCGATGTGGTCATGCCGGGAATGAGCGGACACGATCTGGCCAAACATCTGACGGCGCTCCATACCAACATGCGCGTTCTCTATATGTCCGGATATACGTACAACGTGATCGCCGAAAACGGCACGCTCGAGGAAGGACTCTCTTTCCTGCAGAAACCTTTCAGTCCCCGGGCGCTGGCGCAAAGGGTGCGAGAGACGCTGGACCGGCCGGTGGCGGCGGACTGAGGGTTTAGCCGGCGTTATTGAGGCTTAACTGGAGTTTCGGGAGCCCCCTCCCGCGCCCTTAGGCTTGGCGATGGTGGAAAGCGTTTCCACGTTGAATTTCCTGTAGTCGGAGTATCGGATCACTTCGTTGATTTTGAAGCCCTTCAGCAACAAGACGCGTGCGCCAATGTGGGCCTCCATATAGGTCGGCAGCCAGACTTCATTGTTGATAAAGGCCTGCTCGAAAACGAAACTGGTGCCACGTTGCAAATTCGCGAGCAATCCCCCGCCAATCTTCATGTCGCCAACAAAATAGGCCTCCAGACGAGCCACATCGTGGGCCTTCTCGTCAATCCAAACCACTCCGGCTAACTTCTGCGCGAGTTTCTCCGCCAGTTTGTGAGGCTTAAATTCGGGATTAGGCTCGAAATCGAATACCAACACGTCCTGACCACGAAAACGCTCGCGGCGGGGATTGACAAACTGGCACGCGCGGAGAAAGACCTCAATACCCGGCTCATCTTTGTCCTCGCTCTTCCCTTCTTCCCTGGCTTTTTCCTCTTTGGCTTCCTTTTTGGCCTGGCGCTTCTGGTGTTCGTCGATGCGCTTCCGAACACGCTCGTTTTCCTTTTCTAGCTCTTTTTCGTCGAGCGGTTTGCCGTCTTTTTTCACCAGCGTGGTGATTTCATCGCCGTCCAGGTAGAAGAAAGTGGACTCGCGCGTCTCGCGCTTCTTCACTTTCCCGTCGCCTTCATACTCAGTTTCTTCTTCCGTTTGGGTACCCGCGTAGTTTTCCTTGAGCTTGTCGATGGTCTTCTGGTTGTCGTCTATTTCCTTGAAAAGGGCCTTGAGGTCCGGCAATTCCACCTGGGATTTCTTAGGGAAATCGAAGACGCGCTCGCCGATGGTTCGGTTGATGATGGCCCGCGTCACGGTGATTTCGTACCTTGCGCCGCCGCGGTGCAGTTCGATTTCGTCCGGAAGCTTCACACCGTCCACCGTCCGGTAGTCGCCGTAAACAGTCTCTTCCTCAACGCCGCCGACCGTCGCCGCTTCTTTCACGATCAGGTGGGTCTGCGGATCGAAAAACACCCGGCGTTTCATGCCGGTGCCACTGGTCACTTCCAGTTCGAGGGCATCTTTGCCGCGCACCTGCGCATTTCCGACAAACGCCAGCGCCATCTTTTCTTTCTTGGGATTCAGCAGCCGGGAATTATAATACTGGGCCGCGGCTTCCAGTTGCATTCCGTCGGAGCCCACGAGCGTGCCGAACTCTCCTGCCGAGTCCCGGCGCCAGGCGGACTTGCCGTTGTAGGCTTCAATCAGGTTTTGCTCGCCCACGAGCAATTCGAGGTAATAGCGATTCGGCAGCTTGGTATCCAAAGTGTACGTTCCGGACTTGCCGTCGTCGGTGGTGAAGGTGCCTTCGATGGTCAGCGTCTGGATTTTGGACAGCGCGCGGCTGCCCCCGGCCGCCTTGACGTACTGTTCCACGATCTTGCGGGGCTCCTGGGCGCAGGCCAGGCGCGAACTGGCAACCAAACAGAGAAACGCTGCACCAAGAAGATGCACTACGTAAAGACGGCGAGGCGCAAGTGTTCCCATAGGATTCATTTCATAGAACGCAGCCAGCCCGGCAAAAGTTGCTGAAGAATCGAAGAATTTCTGTCTTGCGCGGCAGCCGGGAGGCGGCAGGAAAAAGGATGTTCACATTAATAAGGGCTGAGACGGCAGTGGCGGATGGCAGCAGGAGGCAACCATGGCAGGCGGCCAGAGAATTGATCCTTATTTGAATTTCCGGTTCCGGGTCGAAATCGAAGGAATCCAGCAGGCCGGGTTCATGGAATGCACGGGCCTTGGATCGCAAATAGAAGTGGTCGAGTACCGCGAAGGCGGCGAGGTGGCATCGATCCGAAAGCTGCCGGGAAAGGTGTCTTACCCTGACATCACGCTGAAATGGGGCATCACTGATTCGCAGGAACTCTATCAGTGGCATTTGCAGGTGATTCACGGAAACCTGGTGAGGAAGAACGGCTCCGTGGTGCTTCTGGATTCCCAAGGCAACGAAAAGCTGCGGTGGAATTTTTTTAGTGCCTGGCCAAGCAAATGGACGGGCCCGACGCTCAACGCCAAAGGCAGTGACGTAGCCATCGAGGAATTGACGCTTACTTGCGAGCGGCAGGAGCAAGCCACTTAGGCATAGATGCTGTGCCGCTCGCGGGCGCGAGACCACACCATTTTCGATTGCTCAATTCGACGCTTTTGGGCGGTTCAAATACTTCTCGTACAGACGGTGGTGCCTATTTTCCGTCGAAGTGAGTTGCCCTTTGATGAACAGATACTTCACGTCGGTCGTCAATTCCAAGGGGTCGCCATTGGTGACGATAAGGTTGGCGATTTTGCCCTGTTCGAGCGTGCCTATCTGGCTCCCAAGGCCAAGAATCTGCGCTGGATTGATGGTGACGGCTCGCAGCGCTTCGTCGTGGGACAAACCATGGGCAACGGCGTTGGCCGCATTCTGTCCGAGGCGCCGCGCGAAAGAGTTATCGAAGCTGGCGATGGCGAACTTTACGCCAGCGGCCGCCAGTTCGGCGGGCTGCGATAGCTCGCGGACGTAGGGATCGTCCTCGTCAGGGGGAGATGAGAGCATGGGGCGAAGAATAACGGCGATATCCTTCGAGCGAAGAAGATCCTTGACCTTATAGGCTTCTTCACCTCCGGCGAGGACCATTTTCAGCTTTTGCTTGTCGCAGAATTCGACGGCGTTGCGAATGTCGCGCGCGCGATTGGCGAACACCAAGACGGGCAACTCGCTGCGAACGACGGGTGCAAGAGCTTCGAGCTTCAAATCACGATCGTATTTCGAGACGGAACCTTTTTCCATCGCCTGAGCGTAATGGCGGGCGCGGTCGAGCCAATCCGTGAGCTCATTCACCTGCTTTTCGTATTCCTGCTTGGCTTCGGTGTAGGGTTTTTCCTTGCGCGAGAAAGTGGCGAAGTCAAAAGTCTGCGTCTGGATTTGGGGCCAATTGAGCACCATGGCGACGCTCTTCTTAACGAGCATTTCGTCGACCGTCCAGCCGGCAAGATGAATCGCGGAGGCTTGCCCGCCGAGCGTTCCCCGCCCGCCGCCAGAGTCAAAGCCACCGCTCGCCGGAACTGCCAGAACTTCGGTGATCCCGGAAGCTCGGGTGACGGGGATGTGTTCGCTCGATGGCGAGACCGCAGTTGCCGCCAGGACATCCGGGTTGTAACTGCCGGTCTCCGTCGAGTCGACGGTGGCGCTGACCGCGCTGATTTCGCTCAGACCCATCTGCGTAACCGCATCGAATAGCCCGGGATAAACTTGCAGTCCCTTGGCATCAATCACCTGGGCGCCGGCGGGCACTTCCACGGATGCTCCGACAGCAGCAATCTTACCGTCACGGATGACCAGCGTTCCGTCTTCAATCGGTGAACCTGCGAGCGTAAAGATCTTCGCGTGCGTGATTGCGTAGACAGAAGGCGGTTGCGTTTGCGCACCTGCGGCAGGCGCGGAAAAGAGGCAGACAAAACAAAGGAAGTTGAAAAAGTAAAGGGGGCTGCGGAGAGGGGTGGCTTTTCTTCTCACAGCGCACCTCCTTGAGAAGCCTCAGCTTGTGCCACCGTGGGTGTAGGAGCGGGTGCGGGCGGCTTGGGCTTTTCTTCGAGCTTCTTCTCTTCCGGTTTTTTCTCTTGGGGTTTCTTTTCTTCGGGTTTCTTCTCGGCCTTTTTCAATTTCTCGGTGAGCGTCTTCTTCTCTTTCTCGATTTCGGCACGGTTGGCAATGTCGCGCTCGCGGTCGAAGTAAACCCGGCCGTCGATCAGCGTTTTCTGGACCACGGCATACGCGCTGAGAGGGTCGTGATTGTAGATCGCCAAGTCGGCATCTTTGCCCACGTCGATGGAGCCGACGCGCTTGTCGATGCCCAGCTGGATGGCTGGATTCAGAGTAACAAGCTTCAGAGCCTCGTCGTGTGAGAGCCCCCCGTACTTCATGCTCTTGGCGGCTTCCTGATTGAGGTGCGTGGCCTCTTCGGCATCGTCGGAATTGATGGAAACGACCACGCCTCGGCGAGTCATCAGTGCCGCGTTGTACGGAATGGCGTCGTAGGCTTCCACTTTGTAGGCCCACCAGTCGGAGAACGTGGACGCCCCAGCGCCAGCCGCGGCAATTTCATCGGCGACCTTGTAGCCCTCGAGGACGTGCTGGAAGGTGCGGACTTTAAAGCCAAATTCCTTGGCCACGCGCAGAAGCATCAGGATTTCATCTTCGCGGTAGCAGTGCGAGTGCACGTAGCGCTTGCCCTCGAGCACTTCAACAAGCGGCTCGAGTTTCAGGTCGCGGCGGGGCGGGATGAGATTTTTCTCGCCCGCGGCAGAGCGTTTGTTGTAATCGTCCCAGGCTTTCTTGTAATCGCGGGCCTCGCTGAAAGCGCCACGAATGGTTTCCTCGACGCCCATGCGCGTGGCCGGATACCGTCTGGGTTGGCCGGGGATGCTGAAGTTCGAACGCTTGGGATTTTCGCCGAGAGCAAACTTGATCCCGGGCATGGCGCCCTCAAAGGGAAGTTTCGATGCAGGCTGGCCCCAGCGTAGCTTGATGACCAGGGTCTGCCCGCCGATGGAATTCGCGGAGCCGTGAAGAATGTTTGCAGAAGTGACGCCACCAGCAAGGTCGCGGTAAATATCGATGTCCTCGGAGTCCAAAACTTCTTCCATTGTCACCATGGAAGAAACAGAAACGCTACCCTCGTTGATGCTCTCGGCAGCGATGTGCGAGTGACAGTCGATGATTCCGGGAATGACGAATTGCCCGGAAGCGTCGATGACTTGTGCGCCGGCCGGGGCTTTGATAGATTGTCCGACTTCCGCGATTTTGCCGTCCTTAATGAGGATGGAACCGTGCTCGATGGTGCCGTGAGAAACCGTGAGCACCGTGGCGTTTTGGATCAAGATGACGGAGGGGCTGTCAGGCGGAGTCGCGGAAGCCGCAGGATCTGGGAAGGAAAGGAGGTACAGGAAGGAAAGGAGGTACAGGATTGGAAGGCCAGAGCGAATTTTGCCAGCCATCGTTGAAATCCTCACTGTGCACCTCCCAAGACCGCCCCAGCATTGCCGGGCTTGACTCCGGTGAAGTCGAGAGCCATGCCCATCACGCTGATCGAGCCTTTCAACAATGTGCCGTCGAAGGTGCCGGTGAACGTTACGTCGCTGGCACCCTGGTCCAAGACTAGGTTGATGGTGAAGCTGAATTTATCGGCGCTGAGATAGCCGCTTATGATGGTCGCGGTGCCGCGGTGGCTGGTGAGCGAGCCGGAGATCGCGCCATCCTTGTCCATGGTGAGGTCGGCGGTGGATTCCTCAGCGCCTTCCGGCGTGGTGTAGGAGAGCTTCCATTTTCCAGTGATATCGCCTTTCGGTGGATCCTTGGGCTTTTCCGGTTCGCGCCCTTCGAACCGCCGTCCATCCACGAAAACCATTTTGATTTTGGTCTTTTCCTCGAAAAGATCGCCATCGGTAACCACGAGATTCGCGATTTTGCCGTTTTCGATGGAGCCGAGGCGATCGGCTACGCCATAAATCTCCGCTGCGGAAAGCGTGAAGGCGCGCAGCGCGGCGTCAGGCGCAAGTCCCGCGTCGATGGATTTCTTCGCCGCCTTAAGAATGTCCTTCGGGGCGGCGATGCCTCCGGAATAAAACGCAAACTTCACGCCTGCTTTGCCGAAGGCTGCCGGTGTGGAAGGCGCGCGGTCACGGAACTGCAGGGTTCGCAGCGATGGCTTGGCCTCCGGATCGGCATCTTTCTCCGCCTCGGGCCACTTAAGATCAATCAGCACGGGAAGTTTCTTTGCCGCAATCTCCGGAGCGACTTCGTAGCCCATCTGGCCGCCATAAATCGCGCCCTTGACCTGCCAGCGCTCGATGAGCTCGATCGCGCGGCGGAGCTGCACGGTGTTGTTCGCAGGAACGAGAACCAACGCGTGGTCTTCAAGCGCCTCGGCGAGAGCGGCTTCGGTGCGATCATAGCGGGGCCGCGCGACGCCGCGAGGATTTTTCTCGTAAATGGCTTGCGCCTTGACGCTCCAATCCGTATCCAGCCAAACCTGATGAATGTATGCCAGCACGCCGAGGAGAGAGTCCGGAAAGCCGCCGCCAAATCCTCCCGACGTCTGGAAGGAAAGAGGAATGGCCACTGGTGACTTCACCACCAAATCGCCAGCGCGTTCTCCTGCAAGATCCAACACCGCAGCCTGCCCCGGGAAGAAACCGCCTTTCGGAGCGCAAATGACCGTGGTGAATCCGCCGTTGCGCCAGGTTTCGATGCGCTTGTCACTGAGATTCGCTTCGTCCGCGGCGCTGCGCCAGGGCGTGGAAGCAGGGCGATCCTGAGGACCGCGCGACGGCTCTTGCGGACGCCGCGGACCGCCGCCTTCTCCGCCCGAAGGAGCCGGAGCGGGGATGCCAACATCGGTGAAAGCATCCATGAGCCCTGGGTAGACGGTTAGGCCTTTGCCGTCGATCACCCACGCTTCGGCTGGGATGGCCGCGTCTTTGCCAACGGCCGTAATGATGCCGCGCGAAACGACGATGGTCGCACTTTCGATCGGCGGTCCAGAAACGGGCACGACTTTTGCGCCGCGAATCGCAAAGTATTGCGGCTCACCACCCTGCGCATGAAGCGGAGGCAGAACCGAGAACATCGCGAGGAGAACGCCAAGCGGAATTGGCAAGGCACACCCGCGTGTTGGTTTTAGGCGCATGCGAGACTCCTGATGACACACCGTCTGAAATGCACCGAGAGAGACCGACCTCTCGAATAGACGCATGAGGCTATTGCGAAGTTTCCACAGAGTCAAGACGGAGGCGTGAGAAACCTTATGGTTTTTTCTTTTTGAAGAGGCCGCTGAGGGCGTCGACGGCATTGGCCGGGTTCCCGGCAGGGTTCGGTTGTTGAA
Organism: Acidobacteriota bacterium; assembly: GCA_003223295.1. GTDB lineage: Bacteria > Acidobacteriota > Terriglobia > Acidiferrales > UBA7541 > Acidiferrum. The sequence goes on from QHYM01000248.1 coordinate 13,476, forward strand.
GTGGATTGGCACCGGCCGTGGCGCCGCCCACGCAACCGAGTTGAGATTTCAGCAGGCCGGCAGCGATTCCGCCGACGTCCGGGACAAATTTCGGCTCAGCAGTTGTGCCCTTAATCAGAAAAGGAATAGTGGCGCCTTTGCAGTTGCCCTTGCCGCCGCCGACCGCGCCAAGAATCCCTCCGATACCTGAAACTGGCGCGCCACCGGAAGAGGAATAGGTGGCGGTGCTGGCAAGCGTGGCGGCCATTTTGAAGTCGAGAGCGTTTTTGGAATCAACGGTGCCCTGGCCGACCAGCGTGCCGAGCGCGGGGATCACCGCATTGAAATTCTGCGCCTGGAGACCATCGGGCGCCATGTGCACATCCGAAGTGAGTTTGTCGATCAGGAGGTCACTGCCGGTCTTGATCCCGGTAAGCGCAGTGACCGCGGACATTTTCGAGCCAAGGTCGAATCCAGCCAGCTTCCCGTTAAACAAACCGACATTGCCGGTAATGACGAGCTTGTTCGTCGGACCCGTGATGTCGAGGTCCGAATTCAGCGTACCGGCCGCGAGGGAAGCGCCTTTCGGCAGATTGATGCCGAGGGCGGGAAGAAACGCCTCCAGGTCTTTAGCGGGCATGTCCTTCGCATCCATCTTGACTTTGACGGCGGTCGCCTCACCTCGCGTGTCATACGTGCCGCCCAGGTGCGCGGCCGCGTTGCCAATTTTAAGGAGCGAAGGATTCAGAACGCCGGCATTTTTGCGGAGGTTGTATTTGGTATTGAAATTCACGGTAACAGGGACACCGGCCGGGGAACCGCCTGCAACGAGAAGGGCCTTGGAGAGTTTGGCGCTGCCTTTGGTTTCTGCTTGCCCCCCGCTCGAAGTCATGGTGCCGTCCACATCGACAATGCCGCCCAGACCCGCCGAGGAATCCAGAAAGCCCGTCGAAGCGAGGTTCAGCGAGCTGATCGCCAGCTTGGCGCTGAGCGGAGTAAGCGAGGTGTCTTCTTGATCCACGGGGCCCGCAGTGCCGTCAAGCTTGAACCTGCCGCCTTCCGGAAGGTCCGCGGTCACGGTAACGGGGAACTTTGAGACCATAGAAACGTCGGAGGCGGCAATGTTGAGATTGTCGTAGGCGCTGCGCTTCCGGGAATCAGTTGCGCCAACGGTGATTCTTCCGTTTTTCAGCTCGAGTTTCTTTATGGAGAGATCCGCGGCCGCACTCGGCGTTTTTTCAGCGGGAACCTGTTTGGCTTGCGCTTTTGCGGCGGGGCCACCCAGCGAGGAGAAGTTCCAAACGCCTGCAGGATTGTGTAGCAGCGTGACCTGCGGAGTGTCGATGACGACGCCGGTTATGTTCAGGGTTTTTGAGAAAATCAGGGGCATGAGTTCTACGCCGACCTTCAGGGATTTGGCGGTGAGAAAAGGCGCAGAGCTGAATTTGGGATCGTCGCCGATGGAAAGATTCTCGGCAGCCAGCGAGCCGCTGAGAAGTGACAAGCTGAGGTTTCCAAGCTGCACTTTGCGTCCCAGGGCTGCAGAGGCTTTTTCTTCGATCGCGGGTCGGAACTGGTTGACGGGGATAAAGAACGGGGCAATCAAAATTAAAACAACCAAAATGCCCACAACAATGAGCACAACGCGGAGCTTGCTGCCCATACGGACCTCCTGTGCGGAAGCGATAGCAATCGCTTGGACGGAGAAACTACATAATAACATAATCAGTATCGCGCTTCCGTGAATACGACACCAGATCTTCGAACGCCTGCTGGCATCTTCTTCCGCAACCCCCGTTCACCAGGCATCGGAATTGCGTTATCCTTGAAGGGTGAACTTTTTGTCCAATTGGATTGGACGTCCGGCGCGAGATCTTGTTTGTGGAAAGAAAATTGCGCCGTTGCGCCGTGGAAATAAGAAGCCCAGACGCTCCGAGAGAGGCCTCACTCTCCTCGAGCTCATCATCGCTTCGTCCATCCTTCTGATTCTCGCGTCTGCCGCGCTGCCGGTTGTTCGCATGACGGTTGTAAGGTCAAAGGAAGCACAACTCCACAAAGCGCTACGCGAGATCCGCGATGCCATCGATCGTTATAAGGATTACGCGGACCGCAATCTCATCCGCGTAGAAGTGGGAAGCGAAGGATACCCGCCGGACCTGGAAACGCTCGTCAAGGGAGTCCAAATCGGCGCCGGCTCCGACCGCAAGGTCCGCTTTTTGCGCCGCATCCCCGTGGACCCCATGACCGGGCGCGCCGAATGGAATCTGCAGGCGGTCCAGGATGACCCGGATTCCACATCCTGGGGAGGCAAGAACGTTTTCGACGTACACTCCAAGTCCCGGGCAACGGCCCTCGACGGCTCGCACTACGCGGATTGGTAGAAAGCCAATCGTTTCTTGACGGAGCTCCAGGTTTTGGCTTTCTCTCCGCTCGTTTCCCTTTTACGAAACAGTTGCGATTAATGCTCCCACGGTGTATTTTCCTTTTCCCCCTAGAAGATGTCCTGGGCCCGGCCGTTTAGTCTTGTTGGCAGGAGTTTCCGTATGAGCGGCAAAGAGTCTTCACTCCGATACTGGATGGTGCACTGCCTCGGGTGCCGCAACCCCATTCCTCTTTTTGCAGAACCCATCGAGGATAAGTCTTCGCTAGGCAGCGCTGAGGTCGCCGCCGAGCGTCCATTCTTCCGTGCGTGGTGCATGGAATGCGGACGCGAGTATCCCTATCTTTCCACTTCGATGATTGCAAGCACGGAACCCCCACTCGACAAGCAGCACCGGCAGATTGAGTTCACCAGAGACAGCAAGACTCAACGGCCTGAACCCGGAAGCGTACCTGCGTGAGGTGCTCTCGCGAATCGCTGATCACCCCATCAACCGCGTCGAGCAACCATTGCCTTGGAACCTCGCCGCAGAGCTCGCCAGGAACTCACGCCGCGCAGCATAGTCAACTTCAGTTCCGCAAAGCGTTTTGCTGTCGTAGCTATGAAGAAAACGTACACGGATAAACAGGGCCAGTACCTAGCCTTCATCTATTACTACGGCAAAATCCACGGATGCTCGCCCTCAGAGGCCGAAATGCAGCAGTACTTCCGAGTTTCACCGCCAACTGTACATCAGATGGTCTTGGCACTCGAAGCGCGCGGGCTCATCGCGCGAACGCCCGGGCAGGCCCGATCAATCCATCTGCTGATCTCGCGGGACGAGCTACCCGACTTGGTTTAGAAGTGATAGCCAACAACCCTAGGCAGGATTTCGACCAACCAGGCTGTCAAGACGGTCTGCGGTTGACGCTTACATTAAAAGCCTGAACGAGACAATACCAGAAGAAGACTGAGAGCGTAATTAGGAAAGGCGGCCTGTAAAGTTTTGTGGAAGCGGACTTACGTGAAATGAAAAAAGAGAGATAGAGCGCAAGGGCAAGGAAATCCTTGGCGAAGTATACGATCATGTTGTTGCCGAGATATTTTCGGATCAAGTCCTCGACCGCGATCCACGCTACGAAACTGTATAAACCTAGTCGCCAGTTCTTAAAGATAGCGAGGATTCCTACAGTGCCAATTGCGATCAATCCTGTGGAATACACCCTAAGGGGATCGTCTTCGAGGACAAGCTCTGCACACTCGTAGGCTGCTAGCGCGATAAGGGCCGTCGCGATCAGGTTGCGCCAGCTACTGTGGAACAAATCGAACGAATCTCTCCACGTGCCGAGTTTCATGTGCGAGCCCCGAGAAGGCTAGGTAATTTCTCTGGGCGAGAAGCCATTGAGATCTCGGTTGTATCCTTCTTAACCATACGGATTGATCTTAGCATTTGTGAAGGGTGCGAACAGATGATAAGAATCCGTCATGAAGCTCTGCGCATGTTCTACTATTGTAAGTAGGCTCGACAAACTCGCTGATACATAGTGCGTGCTAAAGGCACGGATGAGGCAGCACACTGCCGCAATTTGCAAACCTACTCAAGCGCGCTCCCCTAGGGTTTGGTTGGACAATCCAATACCGAATACTTGCTACAATATGTCACCCAGTCTGAGTAACTAACATGAAGAAAGTCTTTCTAGCGATTCTGCTATTTGCCGCACCTGGTTATGGACAGCAGGCAGCCGTTCGTTACGTTTCAGGAACAGGAAAAGATTCTAATGATGGCGTTTCATGGGGAAGTTCCAAGGCAACTGTTTTTGCTGCTCTCGTTTCCTTGCCCGGAGGGAATGTAGTCGGACCATTCTCTGGAAACGGAACGGTGTACGTAGCTCCCGGTTCAGCTCTCAATCCCACGGAAAACGCGGGAGTCT
>QHYM01000237.1 GCA_003223295.1 Acidobacteriota bacterium
CGCCGAGCCGCCTCACGGGTCAGCACCGGTTCAATGCCTAACGTTGCCAGCCAAGCAAACAAGGCGACAAACGCATACAAGGAACTGAATTCACCAAACTGCTCGCTTCCCAGGCACCTTACAAGCAGAACGGAGCTGGCACCGCCTATCAGAGCACTCCCGATCCGGCCAATCAGCAGGACAGACGTATTTTGGACTACTTTCGTCGCAGAGGATTCGGCTAAGGACACCGAACGCACCCCGTCTGTAATGGTCATGCTTGGTGTTCCCGGTGCCTATTGCTTTCGACCAGAGTGTTCGGAGGAATTTGTCCTCCCTAAATTGGCTTATTGAATCCCGGATTTCTGGATCAAAACATGTCCCAAGAGCAAGGCGTCCATAGAAGACGTGTAAAAAGCACGAATTGCATCCATCCACGTGTCGAGAACTGCATGCAAGCTAAATTCCATGGCGATGTCCTGAAGGATTGGCTCGTCGAGCTTGACGTTGTTGCCGACGAACGTCCGCCATCTCAACTCGTCGATCTCCCCCTTAACGGATCCCGAAAGCATTGTCTCACTCGCCGACCCGCTAGTTTGAGCGAGCTGGGCGTTCACCAGAATCAACAAATTCGCCGACTCGCGGTCGATGGGAGACGAACCAGCGGGAGGTGGAAGAAAAGTCGACGAAGCATCTTCACCATATACCGGTCTTTGAAGATTGGCCAATACATTGCCCGATCTTAGCAACTCCCTAGCAACGGCCGTCACATTTTCAATAACCGAATAGCGTATCTTGCAGGCTCGCAACTCGCTCTCGCTTCTTCACTCGCTGTGCAGCCAGATAGATAAGCCTTACGTCTGACGCGGACGCCGCCAGTGGTGTTGTCGAGCTGCTCGGCGGATTTCCTAATCAGTCTGTCGAAGAGAGTGGAGTACTCTTCTTTCCAACCGGACACCATTCCCGGACTAGTGCCCATCATACGCGCAACTTCCACTACCGGCACGCCCGCTCCGGCAAGCCGCAGAGCGGACGCGATCTGCTCTTTGGGCCAATTGCATTCTATTCTCCTGTGCAGAACAAGAACTTCACATCAATTCGACCATCATATGGGCTGGCCGTGCTGGAAGTAAACCAAGCTTCTTAGTTGAGTATGTGGAAAGAGACACAGATGGGATCTTCGCCTGCAGCATCACTCGCTTTGACTGAAAAGCTGAAACCCGACCGCTCGCTGACGCGAAGAGTGACGCCGGCCTTAGCACTGCAGTTCAGACCAAGCTTGGCTCCGAGAGATGAGTCCTGTCAAGATCGGTCATCTGGCTGCGTCGCCACCGCCACGCACCACCGCCCGAACACGAGAAATAGGCTAGAAGCTCGTAGCGATCCACGTCGCAAAAGCCAAAAGACGCTGCGGAAATCACGGTGAGGGCAGCAGGATGAGGGCCACTCCCAGCGTCCTTACATACAGCAGGAAAACGAACGGGGTATTCAGGATAGCGCGATGGTCCACGCGCGTTCAGCGTAGGCATGGACGCTCAGCTTCGGCTAGATAGAGCCTGAACGAAATTCTCCGCAATCGCCGGCCATCCAAAATATCTTTCCTGGGCCAGCCGGCTTCGCTTGGCCAGCTGAGCGCGGAAATCTTCGTCGGTCAAGACGCGAACGAGCGCATCACGCAATTCCTGTTCTTCTTTCTCTGAAACTAACATGACACCGGCATCAGTGATGGGCTGCCCGGTTTCGCTCCCGAAATAAGCAACTACCGGAAGTCCGCAAGCGATACCTGCAATCGCGCTGCCGCGCCTCGAAGAGATGCCTCCACGAACAAAAAGCATCACGTCGGCACCGCAGAGCTCCTGCATGACCTCTTCCGCGGACAGTATGCCTTTCACTTGCACATCCACCGATGCACATCGCAGCTCCTCAACAAGAAAGGGTGCAAAATCGAGGGCGTTACGTCCAAATGCGCGAAGTTGTAGTTTGCAGACCTTGGCGGCGGCAGAACGCATGGCATCGACAATCCGTACACATTCTTTCTTGCCTGCTTCACCACCAGTGATCCCGTAAATCGCGACTCGCAAGCCTTCATGACTTTTGTCCCGGAAACCGGACGAGCATGATGCACTTACCGGCAAATTCGCCCCAACAGGGATGAATACAGCGTTAGGCGGGTAAACTTTAACCCACGAAATCAGGGGCACCGGCACCGTGAAAACGGCGACGTTCGAGCTCTGCACCGCGCGACGCATGATTGAAAGTTGTATGAGGCGCCGCACTCTATCAATTGTTCGAGTGCCCGGATACGGCTCAGCGTCATGGAAAATCACAGCAATCCGCGCCCCGGCATGCTGCAAGACCGATAGCACCCCTAAAAGACGCCATGGAAATCCTCTTCTTGACCAGGAAAGCGCAGTGTACTGAATAAAGATCCACTGACCACGCCATTCTCGAGCTTGCTGCGCAAGCTCCCGAAGCGCCGCCGGCCAGCCGCGCTCCACCCAAGGCACACGGATTAACTTCATTTCAAATCCGCGCTGGCGCAAAGAATGGTTCAGATATCGGCAGTAATCTTCTATGGCGTCGGTTGGCCTATCCTGACACCCGAGCAATGCGACGCAATGCTCAATCATCGTGGCGAAGCCAAGAGGCGATTCTCATGCTATAACGCTCCATCATAGCTCACCTGCAGGCAGCCGGGTAAGCTACGATTTCGTGAGCGGGAAGACACACGACGGCAGAACGCTGCGGATGCTGACGCTGATCGACGAATATACGCGGGAGTGTTTGGCGATCCGCGTGGCCCGAAGACTGGGAAGATAGGAAGTGATCGAAGCACTGGCGGACGTGATGCTGTCCGGGGAATTCCGGAACACATTCGCTCAGACAACGGTCCAGAGTTCGTGGCAAAGGAGTTGCGCGGATGGCTAGCAAAGCTGGGCACCGGAACGCTGTACATCGAGCCTGGAAGTCCCTGGGAGAACGGCTATTGCGAAAGTTCAGTGGAACTGGTAAGTGTGGTCGATTTCTCAAGGCCAATGGCGCGGAAGTGGCGGAGGACATCCCATGAAAAGCACCGTGAAACTGGCAGTTATCTCTGTTCTTCTGTTGGCCTACACAGTTCCATGTTTTTCGCAGTCAACGAGCACACCAAATGCCGCACCGGCCAAGGACGGCCCACTCCCGAGTGTGGATGAAATTGCCGCGAAATCCGCAAAGGGTAGCGGCGGGAAAGAGGCTTGGGCCAAGCTCTCCACGTTGGTTATGACCGGAACGATGGAAATCCCGGCCGCGGGGTTGACCGGGAAAATTGAAGTCTATTCCAAGGGGCCGAACAAAACTTTGCGCATCGTCACACTGGCCGACGGCCAGTTTGTGAAGTCCATAACGCCCCTCTAATTCAAACCGACCCGCTACTCACAATGAGGCTTTCTTGACCCTGTGTGCAAGGGTCGCATACACTAATAAATTCCAAATCGGCCGCAAAAGTGGCTGTGGGGCTGTTCGCATCGCGCGTGAAACGCACCACCGCGCGGTTGCGTAGTACAAAGGGGGATTGCTTTGCCAAAGCGCACCTATCAACCGCGGCGCCGGCGCCGCGCCAAGACGCACGGATTCCGCGCACGCATGAAGACCAAAGGCGGCCGCAGAGTGCTGGCAGCCCGCCGCAAGAAGGGACGCCATCGGCTTACCCCCGATTAGTCGAGGGAGCCCGCCTGTGCCCGGCCATGCGGGCAAGGATGGGATGACCTTTCCGCGCGAGGCGCGGCTGGTGAGGCGCGGCGAGTTTGATGCGGTATACCGCGCCGGAAAGCGCCGCTCGAGTTCCCACTTCACAGTTTTCTTTCGCGCCAACGAACTGCCGCAAAGCCGCTTTGGCTTCAGCATCAAGAAGGCGCTGGGTGGCGCGGTGGTTCGCAATCGGATCCGGCGGCGCTTGCGCGAAATCGTGCGTTGCCACCGGATGGAGATACCCGCGGGATGGGACATCGTCATACACCCGAAGAGTGCAGTGGCCAAGGCGCCCTTTGCGGCGCTGACCGCGGATTTGTTGTGGTTGTTGCAGAGCGCCGCGCAGGCGGGAAAGTGAACAGCCAAACGATGGCGAGCCGACAAGTCGAAGAGGACAGACAAGCGTCTGCTCTACCAGTGCGCATGGCGCTCTTGGCGCTGCGCTTCTACAAAGGCTATTTGTCCATTCTCTTTGCGGGGAGCTGCCGCTTTGAGCCTACCTGCTCACAATACGCCTACGAGGCCATCGAACGCTTCGGCGTGGCGCGCGGCGTTTGGCTAGGAATGAAGCGGCTGTTGCGGTGCCACCCACTTTCGCGCAAGTTTGGCTATGACCCTGTTCCGGAAAGCTGGAACCGCGGCGCGCCAACCCATGAGCACGCCACAGCCGAAACCGTCGTAACCCACTCCGCAGAGATTCCTCATGAGGTGCATTCTTGAGCGTGCCCGGACAGAAGGACAAGTTCACGCCGGAGCTGCGGATTCTTGTGGCGTCGCTGCTCTCCATGGTGGTGATCCTGGTTTGGGCAAAATATTTTGGGCCAAAGCCGTCTGTTCAACCGCCGCAAACGAACCGGCCGGCGCAAACCGCTCCCGCCAATTCTGGTCCTGCTGCCTCAACTCCGCCTGCAGCACCAGGCTCGAAGGCCCCCGCAACTCCGGCCGCGATGGCTGCGGCAGCACCGCCAAGCGTCCCGCCAAGAAACGATTCGCAGGAACGCACGATTACCATCGAAAACAATCTCTATCGCGTGGAAGTTTCCAACCAAGGTGCCGTGGTCAAGAGCTGGAAGCTCAAGAAGTACCTGGATGACGCGAAGCCGCAGCGCGTGCTGGACGTGGTGCATCCCGAGGCTTCACAGCAAACCGGCGGATGGCCCTTCGCGGTGATCCTTGACGATGAACAATTGCAAAACGCTGCCAACGGAGGGCTTTATCAAGTTTCAACCTCCGCAAGCACTCTAAATGCGCCGGCGGACGCGGAATTCACCTGGAGCGATGGGCATCTCGAAGTCACCAAGCGTTTCCATTTCGATCACACCTACGTAGTGCGCGCAGAAACTTCCGTCAAGTTAAACAGCGGCCCCATCAAGTCAGGACTGGTCTGGCTGGGTGGATTCGGAGATTTGACGGTGGCCAATCCCGCTCCGATCGAGACGGTGACCACCTATTACAGCGAGGGCGGAAAAATCACGAATTATCCGCACAAAAAGCTCGAGGGCATCGACAAGTTGCTCCCCGGCTTGTGGCAAGGCGGAAAAGATTTTGTCGGAATCGAAGACCGCTATTTTGCGGCGGCGTTTCTTCCTCCAAACGGCGCCGCGCCGGGAACGCTCGAGACCCGCTACTGGAAGGCGTGGCACAACGTCAAAGTAGGTGACCAGGACACTCCGGAGCCCGTGCCGGAAGTAGCCGTGTCGTCATCGGCAAACCCGCTGGCGGTGCGCGTGTATGTCGGTCCTAAAGACTACGACGATTTGAAAAAGATGAACCCGCCTCTGCAGGGGTTGATTAATTTCGGCTGGTTCGAGTTCATTGCCGAGCCCCTGTTCCACGGGTTGAAGTGGCTGCACGGCTACATTCCGAATTGGGGATGGGCGATCGTCGTTCTCACACTACTCTTGAACATGCTGCTTTTCCCGCTGAGGGTCTCGGGCTACAAAACGACGCTGAAAATGCAGAAGGTGGCGCCGGAAATCAAAACCATTCAGGAAAAATACAAGAAATACTCCATGCGCGATCCGCGCAAAGCGGAGATGAACAAGGAAGTGATGGCGGTGTACAGCCGCGAGGGCATCAATCCCGTGGGCGGCTGCATCCCGCAGCTTCTGCAGATGCCCATCTGGTTCGGGTTGTATCGCGCATTGCAGGGCACCATTGAGCTGCGCCACGCTCCATGGTTCGGGTGGATTACAGATTTGTCAGCAAAAGATCAATATTACATTCTTCCCATTCTCATGGGAGTGTCAATGTATCTGGCGACGAAAATGACGCCCATGACCGCCACTGACCCGCAGCAGCAGGCCATGATGAAAATCATGCCCGTTGGAATGGCCCTGATGTTCTTTGTAATTCCCTATCCGAGCGGCTTGGCGGTGTATATTCTCACCAGCAGCGTGGTGGGGATTGTGCAGCAGTGGTATCTGAACCGGACGCATCCGCTGCCCGCTGCTACCAAGCCCGCGCGCGGCAAGAAATCGTAAAGCGTTCTTCACAGGAGAGAACAAAGCTCGACCCGTTCGAAAGCTCCATGGCCCAGGAACTCATTCCAGACGGAAAGCTCGACCGGCAGGCGACTGCCGACGCGCTGCGGAACTTTTTGGAAAGCACCGTGCGTGCTTCCGGCCTCGAATTAAATGTGAACGTCCGCGCCGTTTCTGAGGACGGACCCGGTGCCGAGGGCGAAGCGGAAGTGCTCGCCGACCTCGACGGGCGCGACAAGGAAGTCCTGCTTGAACGCGGCGCCGACGTCTTGAAAGCGTTCGAACATCTCGCCTTCCGGGCGCTGCGCCTGGAGCCGGCGTACCACGAAAAAATTCATATCGATAGCGGCGGCTACCGCGCGCTGCGCTTTGAAGAGCTCAAAATGACCGCTCGTGTGGCTGCGGAACGCGTGCAATCCACGAAGCAGCCCTTCCGCCTGAATCCCATGTCCTCGCGCGAACGCCGCATTGTGCATCTGGCGCTCAAAGACATGCCCGGCGTGCGCACGCAAAGTGTCGGCATGGGCGAAGAACGCCAAGTCGTCATTCATCCCGCCGACTCACAGCCCAAAAAGTAGGACAAGCATTCCTGCCTGTCCGTTTTTCAACATTTGCTTCAACGCCTTCTCGCCACGACAAGGTAAAGCCTACGCGCCGGAGGCACCCACGTCTTGCTTTCTTCTAAGCGCCCGAGGCGCGCCACGTTTTAGCCCAGCGTGTAAGCGCTGGGTAGCAAGCAAAGCAATCCGGAGCGCCGTAGGCGCGGCACTCTCGGTCTTTTGGCGTCCCGGCTGCTACCGTGTCGCCCAACCCTGCGAGACCACACTACCCGTCGTGTCAAACCGAACCCGATAGGTAAACGCTGCCGGACGGCTGCTGGCCATGCGGGCAAACCGCAAATCGGAAACTTCCACGACGGCCTCTTGTCCTTCCTTGTGAAAGCGTGTCACCGGAAAGCGCGCAAACCACAGCACTTTCTGGACTTCCGGCAAGCGCTTGGCGGCATCGATATAGGAATTCGGCGGCGCATCGGGATAATAACGATGCTCCTGCGCCAGCAGGTCCGTTTCGCTGGCGCTCCTGTCGCTCAAGTCCATCCGCAATTCGTACACGCCGCGCGCGCTGCGCACCAGTCCATCCCAATGCCACAGCGACGGCGGCAGCGGGAGCGCACCAATCGATTCCACTTGCAAATGATCGACCTCCGCGAATTTGTGGATGCGCGCAAGCGCCACGCGGTGCGCAAAGAACGTGAGCGCTACATAGGTTAGGGCCGCGGCAAAGCCGGCGCGGTTCCACGTGCTGTATCGAATCTTCAATCCCCATTCGCGCAACGCCGGCAGGAGAAACATTGCCGCGATGAGCGCCATCGTTGTTAGCACCGTTCTTCCCGAAATCGGCGCACCCGCCTTTTCACCAATCAGGGCGACAAAGAATGGCCCGGGCAGGAACACCAGTATTACGCGGAGGGCGCGCGGCCACATCTTTTCCGGTTGCGCATAAACCCAGGCGAGCAGTTGCGGCACAAGAAGAACGGCGCTTAGCGTGAAGTCGACGATGAAAATCATGTCCCAAGCGGGTCGCGACCTCTCCAGAGGCGACCAGATCATGGTTCCGAACGACGTGACCAGGTCGAGCAGGATGTGGCTCAGGATGCCAACGCTATAAATGCCGGTCAGCGCCGCAAACGAAGGCGCTTCCCACTTGCGCCACTTCGCGAACGCCCGCGTGATTCCTGCGAGCAGCAGCGCCCACAGCGGAAGCAGCACTAGCGAATGCGTGATGCTGCGATGCCAGGTCACAATGAGCAGTTTGTCATGCGAAAAGATGTCGCGAAAGACGTCAGCGTCCGGAAAAATCGCGCCCAGCATCAACGACCAGGTAATGAAGCGGCCGCGATTCATCGGACGCGAGGCGAACATGTCCTCGCCACGAAAGACCGCCTTGCCAATGAGAGCGCCTGCAATGCCGTGCGTGATCGTATCCATGGCTCAAGTAACTGTCATCGCAAGCGCCGTGTGCTTCGCCGGCGCGGAGGCCTGCCTGCCGCAGGCAGGGATCTGCTTTTCAATGTGGGGACCCAGGCTCATTGCACGGAGAGCAGCGGCTTGCCTTTGGGGATAGCGACGCCGATGCGACGCGCCGAGACGCCATGATGATCGAGGGCCGCGAGAGCGTCGTTGCCAAATTCCGGCGCAACGGCGATCAGTAAGCCCCCCGAAGTCTGCGGATCGAAGAGCAAATCGTGAAATTCCTGCGGAACCGTTTCCGCGAAGCCCACGCAATCGCCAAGAAAATCGCGATTGTTTTTGAGGCCGCCGGGGAGAAAGCCTTCGCGCGCGGCTTGTTCCGCCCCCGGCAAATAACGAATCGCCGTGTGATCGATTTGCAGGGACACCGCCTCGATGTGTCGCGCGGAATCCCCCAGGGCCATCTCGCGCGCATGGCCCAGCAAGCCGAATCCCGTGATGTCCGTGACCGCGTGGATCGGACGCGCGGACGCGGCTTTCTCCTGCAGCTCCTGAAGGGCTTCGGAGGCTGCGCGGTTCAGTTCCGACATGGAAGCGATAGCAGCCTCCAGATCCGTGGGCGCAGCGGCATCTTTTTTCAGCGCCGTGGAGAGTACGCCTGTCCCCAGAGCCTTCGTCAGCACCAATACATCGCCGGTGTGCACGCCAACATTTCGCCAAACGCGTTGCGGATGGATCAGGCCGGTGACCGCGTAGCCGAACTGAATGTCGTCGTTTCGAATCGAGTGCCCGCCGATCACGCTGCACTTGGCCTCCGCCATTTTCGAAAGCCCGCCGCGAAGAATCTGCTCGAGGATTTTCGGCTCGCCCTTATCCGGGAATCCCACGATGGACAGCGCGGAAATCGGCTTCCCGCCCATGGCGTAAATGTCGCTCAACGAATTGGCCGCCGCGACCTGCCCAAACGTGTGCGGGTCATCCACGATTGGCGTGAAAAAATCGACCGTCTGCACCAGCGCCATTTCCGGGCCGAGTTTATACACCCCGGCGTCATCGTTGGTTTCGAATCCAACGAGCACGTTTGGATCAGTGGCCCGCGGCAAGCCGCGCAAAACGGAGTCCAGCAAACTGGGACTCAGCTTCGCCGCTCAACCCGCTGCCTTGACCATGGCCGTCAGTTTCACGGTATGGCTCAAGCCGCACCTCGCTGTAATGCGCCTCGATTATAGCGAGGTATAAACATTCCTGCTTGCAACGAGGAGTCAGTCACCAAGTCGCTCTAACTCGGCTTCCGTCATCAGCTGTGAACTCGACGAAATTGGGTCCGGTGGCAAGTCTCCGAGGGGGGATTATTGGACCTGTATCTGGTTCCTCCGCAACTTTGAAAGTCCAGCACGGTGGATTTAAGTCGCCTATCGGAAAAGCTGGGAATCTCGGTGCGACCCACTTGCCAAAGCTCCAAACTGTGCCGCGCGCACCGTGTGGGATCTGCACCAGATAGGTCGTCGCCTTTTCTCCGTCAGTCCGAGTTACGAAGACTGTCTGTCCGCCATTGCCGCGATGGACGCGACCATGTGCCGGCCTGCCGTCCGCGGTTAGTCGTGAATGTGAAGCGGCAAAATACCAGATTGTGTAGCCTGAGAACGTGGAGTACACGATTGGGGCCACGAGAAAAACAACGACCAAAATCGCGACAATCTTTAGAGTTCTTCTCATTGGCAGTTTGTCAGAAGTCCGGGACATGCGCTTTGCTTTAGACACCACAAGACTTGTGATGGTGTCTTAGGGATCGAATCAGGGCACTTTGGTTGCTTGCAACAACACAGGGGAAAGTGTTCTTATCTGCGGATGCCTTGGGACTTCTGGCTCATCTTCCTTGCGCTCGGAGTGCTGCTGCCGTGGCGCGGCCGCGCCCGCATGAAGAAACTGCTGGCGATGCCCCACGTCAGTTCGATGGAGCGCCTGGTTCTTTACGCCTCGACAATCGCCTTTCAATGGGTCGCCGTTGCCGTCGTGGGCTGGCGCGTTTGGATGCACGGGTACAACGCCGCACAGTTGGGCTTGCTCGTCCAGGACCGAACCAGGATCGGGATCGCGGCCGTCGTCGGCGCCGCGGTGATCGCCACGCTACAGTGGCTCAATCTGCGGCGCGTCGGGCGGATCCCGGTCGAGTCGCGCGGACCGCTGCAAGCCATTGCCGAGCGCAT
>QHYM01000239.1 GCA_003223295.1 Acidobacteriota bacterium
AATGAAGTCCGTGTAGGGTTTTCCCGCAACAAAACTTTCATCACCGTTCAGGATTCTGGGTTTAACGCTGCCACGATCTTTGTTGACTCGACTGGGAATCCCCTTCCGGGCATCGTCGATGGCAGCAAGAATCTACTTGATTCGGGACTTCCGACGATAACCATTGCCGGGGGCTTTGCTCCCTTAGGTAGCACAAGTAACCTCCCTCAAGGTCGCATTACCAATACCTACGAACTCTTTGACAACATGTCCATGATCGCGCCGTTCGGCGCCTCACGACACTCCTGGCGTTGGGGCGTTCACGTTCGGCGGGAAGATGCCCGGCGCTTCCTGGACGGATCGGCTCGTGGCCAGTTCAACTTCTCCAGCTTCGCGGATTTCGAAGGTGGGTCCACTCTCGCTACGGCAAATATCGCTCAGGTGAACACGGCCACTCTCCTCTTTGGGTCTACGCTGGCTTATTGGCAGCGCTATCCCTGGGATCTCTATTGGCAGGATTCTTACAAAGTGAAAGATAATTTCACCCTGAACTACGGCGTCCGCTATGAGTATCCTTCCGCCATTCACCAGGTCCGCAACCAGGCCACCAACTTCATCTCCGGCGTTGGCCCTGTTCTCCTGGGCTCCGACAAGGTTCTCTCGATTGATACGACTAAGACCGGGCCGGGTTCTCTCATTTTTAACCAGGCGCCGTTCACTCTTTCCGATACCGGCGTAGACTTGGATAAGAACAACTTCGCGCCCGTCCTCGGATTCGCCTACACCCCGCGTTTCGCTCAATCTCTATTCGGTCATGAAAAAACTGTCCTTCGCGGTGGATTCCGCATCGGTTATGACGAAATTTTCAACAATATCCCCGCCAATATGGCCCTGAACGCGCCTTTCAACCTGACGACAACTCAGATTGCGGGCACCACGCAGCCATCCACACTCTCTAACCCGTCCGGGAAATTTTCTTATGCTGTCGGGCTCGACCAAAACGTTGCTTTGGTCAAGAATATCGGTCAGCCAACCGAGGTTGGCTTGGTGGGAATCAGCTCCGAAGATCGAAATATGCGCAGTTCTTACATTTACCAGTACAGTTTGGGTGTTCAGCGCCAGCTTGGCAGCGCGTTCTCCCTGGAAGTGGACTACTTGGGTTCCGCCGGCCACAAGCTGGGCTTGTTTATCGACCAGAACCAGCCAGCGATCGTCGTGAACGATCCCACTAAGCGCGGAAACCAGTCACCTAACTTTCAGGTTTTCCCGAATCCCTTCTTTGGATCGATTGGCACAGGCGTGGCCATGGGGAACTCCAACTACAATAGCGCCGTCTTCACGGCTAGGTATCAGGCACGCCGAGGCATCTACTTCCTGGGTTCATACACGCTCGGGAAGTCCATCGACGACGGTTCTTCGTACTTCGGCTCCACAGGCGAACGCGCGGGGCTTGCCGACCGCAACAACCTGGCTGCCGAGCGCGGACCCTCCTCGTTCGACATTCGCCATCGTGCCGTGTTGACCTACGTGATCGACCTGCCGGTCGGCCCAGGCCACCGCCTCCTGGGCTGGAACATTGGCGCCAACCGCCAAGTGTTTGGCGGGTGGCAAGTTTCCGGAACCACGTCGATCCAGTCGGGTACTCCCTTCACGGTGTTTAACAGCTCCGCGGACTTCACCGGCTTGAACCAGTTCAACGACCGCCCCGACGTCGTTGGAACCGGACAGCTTCAGCAGAACAACCGCAATCCGGATGCCGCTTTCGACAAGACGTATTTCTCTAGCCTGACTTTGAACCCGAATCCTGGGCGCCTAGGCACTTCCGGCCGCAATCAGTACTACGGCCCCGGCCTCCAAAATTGGAATTTTGCCGTCGCCAAGGTCTTCCCTCTGGGTACGGAAAGAGTCCATCTGCGCTTCCGCGCGGACTTCTTCAACCTTTTCAACCACACGAATTTTGCCAACCCGGTTTCCAACCAGAGCAGCGGCAACTTTGGCAAAATCACCGCAACCGTAGGCAGTGCCACGGCCACGGCCGTTGGCACGACTGCGGGCGTCGTAGGCGGCGGGCCTCGCGTGATTCAAGGCGCTTTGCGCGTGGAATTCTAGTTCGGACGGCGTGCCATCCGACGAACAGGCTCATGCCTGTTCGTCGGAGCTTTGCAACCAGGATTTCCTGAGCCTCGAACTCTTGAACCTTCTACCGCGACCGCGCCACAGCCAACCGTGGCTGGCTGCCGATTGCACCTATAATGCTCGGCGATGCTCACCTTCCTGGCCATATCCAACTACCGGTCGCTTCGCAACCTTGTGGTTCCTCTAAAAGCGCTGAACGTAATCACCGGGGCAAACGGGAGCGGGATCTCCGGCCTGAAAGAGATGGACATTCCCCTATGGAATTGGCCGGGCCGCTAGCTGCTCAAACAGATAAAACGTTGTCATATTGATTGAACCTATTCGGGCGCGGAAGCCAGAGAGGGCGGCGCGAGCGGCTTGCGCCAGCGGTAGAAAAATGGAATGCCTGCAAGGATTACGACCAACCCCAACGAAGAGCGCACTGGCCGGACCATCCACAAGTCGACGGTCAAAGCGATTGCCGCAATCAAGAAAATGAGCGGCGTCCACGGATAGCCCCAGGCACGGTAGGGCCGAGACAGGTTTGGCTCTTTGCTGCGCAAGCGAAACAGAGCAATCGCCGTTAACGCGAAGAAAATCCGCAAAGGGCAAGATAGGGAAGTAAACGACATTCGCGAGCAGGTACAGACCACCCACCGTCAACAGCCCCATGATGATGGCCCGCGGAATGTTCTTCTGAGGGTGCAGAATTTCTTCGCCGAGGTCGCCGAGGTCGTTGAAACCGTTGTAAGCCCACATGGCGGGAACGAGAGCGGTCAGCAGGACGCCGATGGTCCCCATTGCCAATGGGGCCGAAACCGACGGAATGTCGAGCT
>QHYM01000238.1 GCA_003223295.1 Acidobacteriota bacterium
AAAAACTGGATTTTACGTAAATCCATATCCTAAAGTTCTTATCAATTTGTGGAATAAATGCGAGAGAAGCAGGTACTTACGAATACGGAACGCGTTGTCTCCTTTTGGCATTAGGGGTGCATGAAGACTTTCCAAACATCTCGACGGAGTTTATCCATGAAAAAATCCAGAGTGTCCTCGACATTAGTCAGTCTCCTTTGTATATTCGCGTTAATGTTCGCCCCGTCCGTCTCGGCGTCGCCTACGGGCAGCATTGCCGGTATGGTCAAAGACCCCACCGGAGCCGTGATTTCTTCCGCGAAACTGACGCTCGTCAACATCGCCACAAACGCCAAGGTGGAAGCTACAAGCGACGGCAATGGGGCATTTCAGTTCTTGCAACTGGCGCCCGCCGTGTACTCGCTAACCGTAGAAGCCACGGGCTTCAAGAAGAGCATCATGCCCGGCATCGTGGTCGAGGTCGACCAGATTACTCACTTGGACGCCAAGCTTGAGGTCGGCAGCGTTAACGACGTCATTGAAGTCGCCGGCGGCGCGATCCCCCTGCTGGAAGCGGACAGGAGCACCGTAAGTAACGTGGTCGAGAGCCAGGTCATATCGAACATGCCTCTGAACGCGCGCCAATATCTGGATCTCGCACTTTTGACCCCAGGTGTGCTGCCCTCCTCCGCAGGCACGCAGGGTGGCGGCTTCAACGTGTCCGGGGCGCGCTCCCAGTCCAACATCTTCTTGCTCGATGGTGTCAGTAATATTGATACGCAGATCAACTCCGCGCTCGGCAACTTCCGCATCACCGACGCCGTGCAGGAGTTTGCCGTGCAAACCAGCGTAGCTACGGCCGAGTTTGGGCGCGGTACCGGCGGTCAGGTCAGTATTGTGACCAAGAGCGGCAGCAACCAGTTTCATGGCACCGCCTTCGAGTACCTGCGCAACTCCGTCCTCGACGCGGCAGATTTTTTCACGAACAAGAACCACGGAACGAAGAACCCGCTGCACCGCAACCAGTATGGCGCAACTTTGGGCGGACCCATCTACAGGGACAAGATGTTCTTCTTCCTAAACTATGAGGGCTTCCGCCAGATCGCTCCGACGGTCAGCACCACTCGCGTGCCCACTGCCGCCGAGCGCGCCGCAGTCAGGGATCCCATCTCCCAGTCCTTGCTGCAATTCTGGCCCGCTCCCAACTTCAC
>QHYM01000240.1 GCA_003223295.1 Acidobacteriota bacterium
TTCCCGACGTACATGTTTTCACCACGCGCTTTGAAACTTGAAATCGTCTGCCGCAGAATTCGATCATTTCCGGCATGAAGGGAAGCCGATCCAATGTTCCCTCGTTGTCCAGCGTTTGAAGGATTTCCTCAGGTGACTTGACTTCCACAAGGTCGCCGGGGCGAAGCCTCACGTTCATCTGGGTTGCTTGCATTCTGGCAGCTCCCTTCCTGAAACTCAGAATGATTCGAAGAGTCGGTCGCTGCCCCTAACAGCGCTAGACGGCACGGACCAGGCAACCTATCCAAAACATCATCGAGGGTTTCTGGTGGTCATAACGGCCATGGCGAGCAGGAAGGCCAGGCTTCCCCCCTTCAGGCCAACCATGCGAAGAAGCTTGTTCCATGCCTTGAGGCCAAAACCAACGGGACGAGAAAAGGATTCTTTGAGGAACGCGATTTTCCTAAAGTGATCAGGATGACGCCACGTCGTGTCAGTTCCGGCGGGGAAGTAGGCCACATCACCCGGGCCGAAACGCCGTTCTACGCCCTTGTCGTCAGTCATGAAGCCTTCTCCCGAAAGGACGAGGTAGGCCTCGTCTTGGTCGTAGTGCCATCTGTAACTCACGGCACCACATTCCCAAACGACAACGTCAGAGATCCAGTCATGGCTTCTGACTAGGAGCTTACTGCGCGTTTCCGGATTGCCACTTAGAAGCCATTCTCGCGGGATGGAGCCAGGCTCAAGCTGAACATTGGATAGGGCGGTAGACACGATCGATTTAGACATAACATTTTTCTGGATGATCCCGAACACTTCTCCTATCGTACGGGTATGACGGAAGCCAGCAGCAAAACGAAAATCATGATGAGCCATCCGTCTGGACTAGTCAAGCGACCTACGATTCAATCATTGTAACTCGGAATGCCAGTTGCAAAGCTGTTTTTACGTACAAATAAAATGAGGACGTTCAGTTGATAAAGCCAGGAAGAGACCTCCAAGCATACCAAGCGGGCGCGAGCTGATCAGCGTTTTGCGTTATGGGTATGTCAGTTTGCTGCCGCTTTGTAGGTGCCACTCGATTCCTAGTGAACCTGGCGAAACAGAAGGCGCCTTTTGGGAAGATAGACGATGAACGAAAAGAACGGCCCCTAGGGAGCCAAAGGACAAAAATTTGCCACTTTATGGCAGGAATACGGGACCTCAAGTCGCTCTAGCGTTCCACCGTACTCACTCGATTGGCCCTACTCTATTGATAAAAAATAACTTACCAGAAACAGAATGCCTTGTCCGCGCCTATGAGCTTGGAAGGAGAGTTGCTTTTTGGGTCTGGAGGCATGGCCAAGACGACAAACTCGGGGTTGGATTTGCCATTTCACCACGGATTCATCCATGGTGAGTCCGAGGGGATTCAGTGTTTAAACACTAACGTCGGACAAATCGCCCAGACTGAGATCAGTGTACTCCTCGTGGGTGAGAGCGGAACAGGGAAAGAGGCTTATGCACGTTTAATCCACAATCTTTCCTCTCGTAGCCGATTCCCCCTCAAGAAGGTGAGCTGCACGGCCTTGGAATCCGGGCAGCTGTTGTCCCAACTCAGGAGTTATTTGCAAGCAGCTTGCGGAGGTAACGGGGACAATCCCGGTACACTGTTCCTCGACGGGATTAATGAGCTTGATTTGCCAGGTCAGAAACTGCTGCTTTCGCTTTTGCCAGATGAGAATTCCGGTGAAGACGGCGAGAAACATCTGCGGCTAATCTCATCCACTTCGCAAGACCTGGAGGTCGAAGTTGCGTCGGGTAGATTCCGGTGTGAGCTTTATTTCCGAATCAATGGAGTGCGCTTGCACCTGCCCCCGCTTCGAGAAAGAAAGGAAGATATCCCTGCGTTCATGGACTATTTTCTTGCTAAGCATTCCGCGGACCTAATTCGACCAGCACCGGTGTTGGATAAGGAAGAGATGGAACTTCTCATGGCCTATGACTGGCCGGGAAATATCCGAGAGCTTGGAAATCTGGCGCGAAATATGGTCGCGCTGGGAAGTCCCAAGGTCGCACTGGTAGATCTCAGGACAAGATCGAGAGCTGCGCAAAAGGCGCCTAGGGAATCGCAAACCTTATCGCTCAAAACCGCAGCCCGAGCAGCTTCGAGGCAGGTGGAGCGGCAACTCATTTTCGAGGCATTGGAGCGAACGCACTGGAACCGGAAACGTGCTGCGCAAGAGTTGCAGATCAGCTACAAGTCCCTGCTGTACAAGATAAAACAGGCAGGCGTCGATGGAATGAAAGTGCGCGAACGTTGAGGAGTTCGTAAATGAAAGTTCTGATGATACTGATTTTGGGCGGCTTTTTAGGGACGATAAGCATCCATGCTCAGAACGTGGGTTCTCAGGCGAAGCAGACCTCCAAAGGCGCGGCGCCCCCAACAACTGCAACGGCGGAACCTAGCACCACGGATGCAGCCGAATACAAGATCGGACCACAGGATGTCCTGAAAATCGATGTATGGAAGGAAGATCAACTCACGAGAGCTGTTCCGGTGCGACCCGATGGGAAAATCACAATGCCCTTGTTGAATGACGTGCAAGCGGCTGGAATGACGCCGGTGGAACTCGCCGCCGTCATCCGAGACGGCTTGAAGAAGTACATCAACGAACCCCAGGTTACCGTGACCGTAACCGAAATCAACAGCCGCCGTATCTACGTGAGCGGCGAGGTTCTACGACCAGGCGCTTACTCACTCCTCCCAAACATGACCGTATTGCAGGCTCTTTCTACCAGCGTGGGATTCACACAATTTGCGCGAGTGAAGAATATCTACGTGCTTCGAACGGAGAATGGAAAGCAGGTCAAGCACCTGTTCAATTACAAGGACGCAATCAACGGAAAGAAGCCGGAAGAGAACATCGTTTTGCAACCCGGCGACGTCATTGTTGTGCCCTAGGGAACGGAACCAAGAAGAATGAGCGAGGGCAAGAAGATTGCGGGATTAATGATGGTACTGGCGACCGTCCTCTGCGGGCCCACGCTGCTTTTTTCTCAGGACCCTGGCGCGCCGCCCAAGCAAGCGGCCCGGACATACTCACCCCTGGGAGATTGGTCCGGTGATCCGAGCCAGATCGACTCCCAGACAATCACGCCTGACAACCGCCCGCTAACTGGAGCGCAAACGACAACTCTGGGATCACCGGAGATGCGTCATAGCTACTGGATTCCTGGATTTGAATATGGGAATTTCATTCAATCGAGTAGCAACGTGAATCCCGCAGTGTCCGCCTGGAATTCAACCAGCTATGTCGGAGGAAATTTCAGTTTATCCGAAGCGTGGCGTCACGCGCAGCTGTACCTTAACTGTTCTGGCGGCGGATTTTTTTCAACCGATGACTCTGTCGGTAACGGTGACTATCACCAAGCTGGCCTCGTCCAACAATTCGAGTGGCGAGGATGGCAACTCTCATTTCTTGATCAATATGCATATCTTCCGCAAGCCCAATTCGGATTTGGCGCTGGGACGAATCTTTCCCTTGCGGGGATTGGTGGGACGCTCGGGACACCCGCCCCTGGAATGCAGAGCAACTATCTACCGAGCCAAAGCATTTACTCTGCCCTGGGTCCGCGTTACAGCAATGCATTTGTCACGCAGATCGGCTACCGGGTTGATCGCAGAACCTCGCTGATTTTCGCAGGATCATACGGCATACTACGCTTCACACAACCGGGAAATGTGGATACCAATGATGCGATTTTCAGCGCTGGGTATGAATATGAGGTATCAAGAAACAGCACCCTGGGAGTGGTGTATCGGTTTACCATCTATAACTTCGACGGCCAACCGCAGGCAATCCGAGACCACACGGCGCAACTCGCCTACGGACGTAAGATTACGGGGCGAATCGCTCTAGAGCTTTTTGGCGGACCGGAAATAACGCAGTTGCGCGTTCCGATCGGCACCTCGAATCAACACATCTCAGGCGCAGGCTCAGCAAATCTGGTTTACACCTTTACGGAACGCACCGACCTCTCGGGAAGCTACACTCACGGCATCAGCGGGGGAAGCGGCGTTTTCACCGGAGCCACTTCCGACCAAGTACAAAGCAGTTTGAATCACCAGATCAACCGGCATTGGCGCGGCGGAATTCATTTTGGCTATTCTAGGAACGGCACCATCGCGCAGAGCGGAGCTCAGAATGCGCCGCGCTACAACACGTGGTACGCAGGCGCCGGCCTGGAAAGGGCGCTAGGGCCGTATGCGCACTTTAATTTGTCATATACCGCATATCTCGAGGATTCGAACCAAATCATAGCTCCGATCGGAACACCATTCACGAGTTACGCACAGCATCAGATAAAGATCGAGTTTGGATGGCACACACGGCCGTTGGTGACTCGTTAGGACTTTTCTCGAGTAAGGAGCAGAACAGGACATGAGCGGAAA
>QHYM01000249.1 GCA_003223295.1 Acidobacteriota bacterium
CATCACTGTAACCGCCAATTGCCGTCTGGAAAGCACCAGCCGTACTCGGAAAATTGGTTGATCCGGCTTCACCCGTCACGTAGGCATTCCCGGAACCATCCACGGCGATGCCGTAGCCTATATCTTCACCACTCCCCCCAAGGTAGGTCGAGTAAACCAGAGCCGCGCCACTGGGGTTGATTTTGGTGACAAAGGCATTTTGGTTAAGGCCGCCAATGGTCGTCTGGAAGGCGCCAGCCGTAGTCGGGAAATTGGTCGATCCTGTGTATCCCGTCACGCAAGCATTTCCGGAAGCATCCACGGCGATCCTGTAGGCTTGGTCGTAATCACTCCCCCCAAGATAGGTCGAGTAAACCAGCGCCGAGCCAGTTGGGTTGAGCTTGATAACAAAGGCATCGTTGTAACCTCCGCCATAGGTCGACTGCAGGGCGTTGACCGTTGGGAAATTGCTCGCGCTCGTGACTCCTGTCACGTAGGCATTCCCGGAAGCATCCACGGCGATACTTCTGCCCCAACCTCCATCACTCCCCCCGAAATAGGTCGAGTAAACCAGCGCCGAACCACTCGGGTTGAACTTGGTAACGAACCCAACGTAATTGCTAGAGATCGTCGACTGCAGGGCGTTGAGCGTCGGGAAATTGGTCGAGTCCGTTAATCCCGTCACGTAGGCATTTCCGGAACCATCCACGGCGATCCCATCGCCCTCCTCGTATGCGCTCCCCCCGAGATACGTCGAATAGACGAGCACCGGGTCAATCACCAGCGGCTGGCTGTGGTCGTACACGCCAAGTTGGAATCCAATCCGGTTCGCAGAGGCCAGCACATAGCGGCCCTCGACCGGCTTCCTCTCTCCTCCCACTTCCTGATACACCATCGGCTTCTCTAACCGCACTTCCTCGCCCCGCGAGCCCAGCAGAAGGTCTCCTTTCTCGTCCACCCGCAGTTTCCCCGCGCCGGGAAACTGCAGGCGAATCTCGTTCGGGTCCACTCCGGGCGCCACCACGAAGTCATACTCGAGCTGCCCCTGGTTCCCGTAGTACACCAGGTCCACTCCCGGATACACGCCCTCATACTTCACTTTCGCGTAGGTCGCAACGTTCGTCCGCCACCTCTTCGGGTCGTTGCCGATGAAGTAGTTGGCTTTACCCGCTAATTCGCCCAGCGCTTCCGCTCTTGGCTTGGCGTTCCCGCCAACCAGTTTCATTCGCACCACGGTTGATGTGCCGGCTGCGTCGCGCTTCAGCCTGCCTGGCCTAGATGCCAAGCTTGCGGGCTTTCGCGGATCGGCCTTAGGCGCGGGCTTGCGTAACGCCAATACGGCTTCACCGCGGTGCGTCAGAAACAGCGTATAGCCGTTGCCCCGCGATAAAAACTTTACTTGACGGTTGGTTTGTCCTACGTTCGCTTCCAAGCTAAGCGGCTGCTTTCCATAGGTTTCAACCACTTGCTGCTTGCTCGTCTTCAGAGCGTCCGCGGATTCCTTCCTGGCCGCTTCCGCCAGCGGCTTCGGTAGGAAACCGATGACCATCAGCCCAAGAAATACTAAACTTCCAAAGACACCTGCGGCATAACTCCTGGGCTTCATGGATGACCTCCGGTCTGCTGGGAGCGGCATCAGCACGCACTTTTGAGCAAGCTTTTCCCGTTTAAAGGCGCCGGTCGCGGCACACACTCTATTCGATTCAGAGCAGGCGTCGAGCAGGTGAATACACCAAATGAAGAACCTAAAACCACTGCACCGCCCCCGGCGGGCGGATGGAACATCCTTTACTCGCCGGGAAGATTTTGACCTTGCCTTCTCCGCAGGGTGACGGATCTTTGCGGGCTTGGTTTTTTGCAAGGCTGGGTCTTTGGTTTTCTTATCTCTTCTTTCCTCAGCTTCTCTTCTTTCCTCAGCTTCTCTTCTTCTGCGTTTTTTTGCACCGCGGTCTTGCATCGGGGCGTTGTGGCAAAATAATCGCTACCTTGAGTTCTCCGTATCTGCGTTTTTCGCATCCCGGTCCGCAACCGGGACCCCGGCCAGGGCGTGGTATGCGGAGATGTCCGGTTCCTTTTTGCGAGTTTCGAATTTCCAATTTCGAGTTTCAATTTTCAGACCGGATCCTAGGTGTATAATCTTTCCATCGGCGGACATGGAATCCGCTGGAGTTTAGAACGATGACCATCCATTTGATCCCTGAACAAGAAAAAATCGTGAAGGAAGAGCTGGAGTCGCGCCACTTCCGCTCGGCAGAAGAGCTGATCTCGCAAGCCTTGCACGCTCTCCGTGCGACAGCGCCCTCATCCGGCAAACCTGGGAGCAATGGAGGCCGCCGCGAAGCCGTGCGCGAGATGATGGAATTCGCGAAGAAGAATCGCACTTCCCTCCGGGGCACTTCCGTTAGTTTAAAACTCGGTTCTCAGTCGTCGGCTTTCAGTCAGTGAAGACCGATGCAATATTTCTTTGGCTGGAGCGGCGAAGACCGGAGAGAGTTGGCCTCCGCCGCCCAGTTTCTTGCTCGGCACAACAAACTCTGTTGCTCAAAAATCGCGCCTAAAGACACGCCAGCTGATTGCGAAGCGCAGATGCGGGCTGACAGTCTGCGCAACATTTAGTGCGCGGCAGCGGCGACACCGGATTGCGCGGAACGCATTTCGTTCACGATGGGCGCGCCCACAAGGTTGCCCCACTCCGTCCAGGAGCCGTCATAGTTGCGCACCTTGTCGAAGCCCAGCAAGTACTTGAGCACGAACCAGGTGTGCGAGCTGCGCTCGCCGATGCGGCAGTATGCGACGACCTCGCTTGAGCCACTGATGCCCTTGTCGCCATAGAGCTTCTTCAAATCGTCGAACGATTTGAACGTGCCGTCTTCGTTGGCGGCTTGCGCCCAGGGAATATTCGCGGCCTGCGGAATGTGGCCGGCGCGCTGCGCCGTTTCGGTCATGCCTGGAGGCGCAATGATTTTGCCGGTGAATTCGTCGACGGAGCGAACGTCAACGAGTTGGCCGGACTTGCGGCCGTCCAGAATCGCGGAGACATCATCCTTGAAGGCGCGAATGGAAGGGTCGGTCGCTGCAACGCGATACCTGGTTGGGCTGATGCTGGGAGCGTCCTTGGTGAGCGGGCGCTTCTCCTCGAGCCATTTCTTGCGGCCGCCGTTGATCAGGCTGACATCCTTGTGGCCGTACAGCTTCAATTGCCAGAAGGCGTACGCTGCAAACCAGTTGTTATTGTCGCCATAAAGAATGATCGCGGTGTCGTTCGAAATGCCGGAGGCGCTGAGAAGTTTTTCGAGCGCGGCCTTGTCAATCAAATCGCGGCGGATGCCGTCCTGGAGCTGTGTTTGCCAATTCCAGCCGACCGCTCCGGGAATGTGGCCTTGATCGTACGCAGTGGTGTCAACATCGACTTCGACGAAACGCGTATTCGGCGCATTTAGATTTTGCACCGCCCACGCGGTAGTTACCAGAACCTCCGGATGTTTGTACTCTGACATTTTCGTTCTCCTCGTTTAACTTAGATGTTTCGCTTGAAAATTTGTTGGATCACTTTGCATCGGAAAACAAAAACCCACCGGCCATTTTCTTCTGGCGGTGGGGCTCAAAAACTTTCAGGCTAATGAAATTCCTAGATGCTCAGCCTCCGCGCGCCAGAAGACACACACGTACAGCACCTACAACAGATGCACAGGGATGCGTTCTTCCGGCTGCGAATTTGCATGTTTTCATCCTACATGGACAAGGCGGCCTTGGCAATAGTACACGGTCAATTCAGTTCAGGCGGACTTGATGTCGCCGCGGCGAAACTTCTCGATCAAGTGCTCGCAGGAGCGCAAGGTGAAGGTCATGATGCTGATGGTGGTGGTCTTGTCGGTGCAGTTGAGAAAGACACTCGCATCGCAGGCGTACAAGTTCGGGACGTCGTGAGCCTGCCCGAAAGCGTTGGTTACGAACTTTTTGGGATCGTGGCCCATCCGGCAGGTGCCGGTATCGTGGAGGCTCCAACCAGGAACATTCGGCGAATCGCCCGAGCTTTCGACTACCCCTCCCGCCGCACGAAGCACATCGGCACAGACCTGTTTGGAGTGCTCCCACATTTTCAAGACGTTTTCGTCCCACTGAAAATGAATGCGCGCGCAGGGAATCCCGTAGGAGTCTTTGACTTCCGGGTCGATGTCCACAAAGTTGGTGTCCAAGCGCAACGTGGGAGCCTGAATGGTGAAACTGACCGGGGTCGGATAGCGACGCTTCACTTCGCGTTTGTAGGAGGAGCCGAAGCCTTCCGCCCGTGTGGCATACCAGGGGTATTCACCGCAGCCTCCGCCGGGATACACGGAGTAGCCGCGAATGAATTTTTCCTCGTGTGGGTTTTTTAGGTTCTGCCAGCGAGGCATCCAGACAATGGTGTTGTCTCCGACACTGTCCGGAAAACTAGGCTGGCCGGCGAGCTGAGGCAGATGGCCTGAGGCCGATTCTCCGTAGAGGTGGTCGCACAGATTGCGTCCAAGCTGCCCGCTCGAATTGGCAATGCCCGTGGGCCACCGACGCGACTTCGAATTCAGTAGAATGCGCGCGGTTTCAACATTGGTAGCAGCCACAATGACCGCGCGGCCAAAGACTTCCACTTCCTGCTTGGTCTTGCGATCGATGTAGGCGACGCCATTGGCGATGCCGTTTTCATCCACAAGAATGTTTTTCGCCAGCGCATCGGTCCGCAGTTCGAGATTCTTGGTGGCTTCGGCGAGCGGCAAGAAACGCCAGTGCGTTGAGAAAAAGGAGCCCGTGTCGCATCCGGTGGTACACGCCCCGCAATAATGACAAGCGGGATGGCCTGCGTGATCAACGGTGAGTTGCGCGATGCGGTCATGAAGGTAAGGGACGCCGATTTTCTCCGCGCCTTTCTGCAAGATGTGGTCGAGACACCGGAAATTGAACGGCGGAAGATACTCGCCGTCCGGATTGCTCGGCCGATTCTGGACCGAGCTGGATACGCCGATCATGCGCTCGACGCGGGAATAATAAGGGGCAATCTCCGCATACGTGAGGGGCCAATCCACATCGTAACCATCGAGCGAGGCGGCGCGGAAATCGATTTCGCCGAAGCGAGCGGAGGATCTTCCCCAAAAATTGGTTTTTCCGCCGACGGCCCAGCAGCGTGGCCAGGTCCACTCGGTTCCAGGCGCAGTCGTGTACCGGATTTCGTGTTCCCACACACCCGGCACCCATTCGCTGTCCATGTAACCAACGGATTCCGAGCGCTTCGCCGGATCGCCGAAACCGCGGAACTTCATCTGCCAGGGTTTGCGATGGCGGCGAAAATCCTTGGCGGGATCGAGCCGGCGTCCGGCGTTAATACAGCAGACTTTGAGGCCGGCTTCGCAGAGCGTCTTGATGGCCATGCCGCCGCCGGCACCGCTTCCAATCACAATGACGTCATAGATTTGTTTTGGCATGGGGGCTCACCATTTCGGCGAAGGCAAATGTTTGTGTTCGGGGTCATCCGTATGCGGACAAGCAGGCGACTTCGCGTAAAACTTCATCGCCGGATTGTCGATTTCCTTGTAGCCGATTTCCGTGGTGTAGAAACCCATGACTGTGAGTTCTTTGATGGCGGCAAAGAATTTGCGGCCATCCTCTTCGCCCTCGCGATGCTTCCCTTTGTAAGCAAACGGCTCGAGGACGGACACCTGCTGTGCTTCGGTGAGATCCAGAAACGCTTTGCCGAACAAGCGCTCGCAATGAGCGTTCAGCCAACTGATTCCCAGGCGCATGGGATATTGCTGTTCGGTGTCATGCGCAACCATGAAGTCCACAAACTCGGCGACGCCCGCCTCCTTTGCACCCGGAGTGGCATCGCTGGGAACAATCAGTTCCGTAAGACGTTCCACGATGGCGTATTCGGAAAGAGAAAAAAAGAGCGGCTGATAACTCTCCGGCCGAATTAGTCCGCTAGCGGCAGTGTCGTGCGAACAGATAAAAGTCCATTTCGCGAACCCGGGGAACTTGGACACGGCTGCGGCGGTGGCCATGATGCGGAGCACTTCTCTGCGTTGCAAGTCTTGTCCGGCCATTGTTTCCGTCCTTTTACTTCCTGGTTTCCGCTTCGAGTTTCTTCAGCATATCCGTGATTTCCGGGTTGGACATGAAATTTTTCCAAACCAAGCCGGTTCGATAGTTTTCGATCATAACGGCAATCGGCGCCTGGTTTAACCCCATGTAGATGTCAGAAACCCACTTCTGGCTAGGGTTGAAGCCATCTCGCAGGCCGTAGATGCCCCACAACTGCGCGCCCAGATCGCGGTAAAGATGTTTGAGCGCGGCCATGGAGGCTTCGGGCGTATAGGGGAAGGAAGAGAGGGCCCCGGTGGGAGTAAGTGTGCCCCGGTCGTTGGCGTTGTCCGGAGCGTGGGCAACATACCCGGACGGGCCGTCGCTGGCAGTCAGTCCCCAGGCGTCGGCGCCATAGCCCTGAAAATGTTTGGGATTCGCAATGCAATAAGCGCGGTTGATCAGGGCAATGTTGCGGTTGTTTTCAAAATAGGAAGAGGTGAAGCGATCGCGCAAACTGTGGGGATCGAAAGCGAAATAGGAGTAGTGCGTAAAAAAGAGGGGACCTCCGGTGCCAACGCCGACATCGAGCTTTACGCCGTAGTACGTGTTTCCGTTCGAATAGTGATTCCCGTCCTTGGTGCCGGACCATCCCTCGCGATACGCGAGAGCCATGGGATCCTGGCTTGCCCAGCCGGAATAGTAATAACTGGCGGGAACGCCGTGTGTAGGCGATGCCATTGCAAGAAGATAGGTAATCATCACTTCGTTGAAGCCAATGAGCGGATGGTGGATACGCCAAGTCCAAAGCGGAGACCAATGCCAGTACAGGAAATGGCTCTCCGGCGTCTGGCGATACCAATCCCACTCGACGCTTTGCCAGAGCGTGGTGATGCGTTGATGCAGAGCGATTTCTTCCGGAGTTGATCCATGAAAGTAGGCTCGCGCCGCCAGCAGACCTTCCATCAGGAAGGATGTTTCCACGAGGTCGCCCCCGTCATCGAAGGCTCCGAAAACGGGCATCATTTGTCCGGTGGAACCATTCATGAAGTGCGCCCAAGCGCCGTGAAAGCGTGGCGCATGCTCGAGGAATCCAACAATTTTGGCCAGCCTTTCGACAGCTTGCTGACGCGTAATGAATCCGCGGTCGGCTCCGACAATGAGCGCAGCGATGCCAAAACCGCTGGCACCGGTGGCGACAATACGGTCGTCGCCAGGAATGCTTTCGCGGGCCATGCCCGAGTGGGGATCGGCGGCCTCCCAGTAATAGCGGAAGGACGCTTCCTGCACCATGGTCAGCAATTCTTCGTCGCTGAACGCGCGCGTTGAGGCAGTTGTCTCTGTTGAGATCGGAGACTCCTGATAGCGAACCGTGGATGCCGCCACTTTGTAGTGGGCCGTCACGCCGCTTTTCCCGAGAAAATCCGTGAAGCGGTGAATGTCCGGCAGTTGGATTCCAATGGGCTTGAAATCTTTGCCATCGAGAGAGCGGTAGACGAGGTAGCGGCCGAGGTCGGGGTTCGAAACCGGATCCCACTGAATATCAATGTGCCGGTCATACCCCGTCGACCGGACATTTTGCGGCGCGGGCAAGGCTACGAGGGATGTTGCAACACTATTATCCACACGTATCTCGTCAAGAATTAGTACGTGAGGCAGGTCATCTGCACGGCCTTGCAACAACATGATGCTCTGCAATTGTTCGGGATGAAACTCGTAAATGGAAGTGGTGCGAAACGCGGAAAGGGGAATGCGGACTTGAATCCAACTGCCTGCGGGAATGTCCCCGGAGAATCTGCCGAGTGGCAAGGCTTCCGTAAAGCCTCCGGGGAATTGAGCAACCTGAAGCCCTTCCCCTCGGTTCGAAAAAGCAATGCGCGGAAGATCGGCGGCGGCAATGGCCTGCGGAGCAAAACACCAGATAAACAAAGTATTCCCGCGCAGTTCGGGAAAGCGATTGCGGAAGCTCACCAGCTGGATTTCGGCCTGCCAATTTCCATTCTCCAGCGATTGCCACGCGAGGCGTAGGGCGTTCGGAGGAGTGAGAAACCTGGTGGTCTCGACGGGCAACTTGGAGTTTTTCTGCTCCAGCTGGCTGGGGGTAAACGCAGCGGCGGAACTATAGAAATAGAAATCAGGCGTGAGGCTGTTGTCAAAAAAGCTGTGCCGGAAATACTCGTCGTTTGCGGAGGCAGTGGCGGGAAATAAAAACGCGGGAACCACAATGAGGAGCGACAGGCACTTTGCATGGAGACGCGAGAGGCACGAGGGCAGTGAGAGTCTGATGATGTTCATCAGCCACCTTCGGCGGGAGGCTTTCGGTACCCTATTTTCCGCGCACGCATGAGTCTACACGAACGGGCGCCATGGGTTGCACCTCAGATTCCAGCTTTCACCTGCATTCCGAATTCCCGATCATGCGCGGAACGCTGCCGCGTTATCGGTTGCCCAGTCGAGGAACGTATGCGGAGGCGCTCCAATGATCTGTGCGACTGTGGACGTTACGTGCGCAGGTTGGCCGATGGCCGCGCCCCAGGCCTGGAGCAGCATGTTTACCGCGGGCAGAGGCCCGATCGTCAGCAACTCGCGCCGGGCCTCGTCTGGCGAGATCTCTTCGATGCGTAGCGAGCGGCCGATCACTCGACCGATAGTGGACACCTGCTCGAATTGGCTCAGCGACTGCGGCCCAGTCAGAACATATTCCGATCCGGCGTGTCCGTCCTCGCACAACGTGCGGACTGCGACTGCGGCGATATCACGCTCGTCGATTGGGGCCGTGGGAGTGGCGAGGTAGGGCCAACGCACGACATCGCCGGCGCGAATTTGCGGCGCCCACCAGCTCAGAGCATTTGCGGCAAACATTCCCGGCCGCAGGAACGTCCACTGAAGTCCCAAGGTCTCGATCAACCGCTCGATTTGCTCGCCGATCGCTCTGGCCGCATTAGGCTGCTGGAAGAGTGGGTGGGCCGTTTTGAGCGGCGCGGAGAGGAAAACGATGCGCCGCGCGCGTTTCGCGATCCGCTCCAAAGCGGGAGCAACAGCGGCCGCCGGGGCGGTCCACACCAGGAAGACGGTGTCGATGCCTTCGAGGCACGCATCAAGGGTCTCAGGAAGAGTGAGGTCTCCGCGAACCACCTCGACCTGTGATGGCAATTGAGCCTTACCTGGGTCGCGCGCTAGCGCGCGGACTCGCCCGCCCGTGGCCGCCAAACGAGAGACAACCTGGCGGCCGACGGTGCCGGTCCCTCCAATGACCAGAATACGATTCATGCTAGATCCGTCTGCTCGTGCCATACACAAGCTCACCTATTTCTCTCGCGATCGCTGCAGCAGCATCGCTCCCTTATTCAATTCGAACTTGGGCCTGGCACGTGGGCGCTCTCCCAGCTTCGAACCTTCCGCCGTGCTTCATCGAAGATTCGTTCGTAGTTCCGCAAACGAACTTTCTGGGAAGTTTCTGTATCGAGTGATTTCCACAAAGGCCCGTACATATGAAAGATCTTCAGATATTTGGCCTGGTTCGCGGGCGCGGCGGCATCGCTGCCAAATAGAAAGCGGCTGGGGTAGCGTTGCATCAGATCGGCCAGCCCCTTTGTCGCTTCCTCGCTGGCGACAAAATACTTTGCGACTTCATCCCACGAGATATCGACATAAACGTTGTGAAAGTCGGGGTTGCGCAAGATCGCTTCGATTTGGGCAAGGTGTCCCCTGGGCGGCGCCACCAAGCGCCCCAAACCCATGTGGGCCCAGATTATGGTGGTATTCGGGTGCCTCTTAAAAACGGCATTCATTTGGCTAAGGTAGGCAGGTTCGGATTCGTCCTTTGCTATGTCCTTTGCAATGGGGATATCGATATCGTTGTGCAGTACGACCACCAAACCAACCTCCGCGGCAAAATCGAGAATGCGATCAAGCGCCGGGTCCTCCAGGCTTGCAACTTCGCCGGGAATCTTCGCTGAAACAAATTCCTTGTGAATCGTGAACTCACCGATGCCCGTGAACACACCAGGGAACGTCTGGAGCACCCTGCGAATGTGGTCCGCGGCATACATATCTGTGGGGTTGAAGCCGGTGATCATGGGATCAAAACGCGCCTGTTGTTCCTTCGGCAAAGATTTGTAAGCCATGGCAATCCAGGCGTCGGTGAACGAGTAGTAGTAAAGCGGAGCATCGGAGTGCAGGTAATATGTCGGCGCGCGGTCTCCGTCAACTCGGTACAACCACTCTTGCTGCAGAGGAACTCCGAAAAGGGCTACGCGCCCGGCTTTGTTTGCCATCATGTTCACAAAATCGCGAATGTTGGGGCCTTCCTGAACATTGTTAGTCAAGTGGAAATGCGAATCGTTGAATTCATAACCGTTGGTCTGCGTGCGCGCCGGGGCAACGATGATGAACAAAAACACAAGCACGGCGATCGGCCCAACAGATAGCGACCGCTGCGCGCACTGCAAGGAAAGCCTTTTCACATTTGTACTCCGTACATTTTGTTTTGCTTTCGAGGCCAGGGTATGCGCTGGTAGAAATCGTCTTCCGTCGCGCTTGTTGGGACAAATCGCTGCGTGTCTACTTTTATGCGGTCCTGCGCGAGCGGTCCCGCGATTGTATCCCGATGGCCATTTATTTTCCCAGAGTAATGCCGGTATGGAAAGAGGGGCGATTCGCTCATCGCCCCTGCTCTCCACGGCGGCAGCTTCAGTTTGCGTTGCAGCTGGCTGGTGTTGTCGAATTGTTCGGGTTCGTGCAGAGTGGCCCCAATCCGGATTGGGCGTCAGGAACACTGAGCATGGCAAACGGTCCGGCTTTATGCTCGCCGTTGAACGGCGTGGGCTTGGTCGGGTCGAAGTGGCAGCTGGGCAGAGCCGCGGCATCCAGAGGATTGTCAAACCAGAAGCCCAGATGGAACGTGTTCGTCGGAGCCAGGTGCACGTCGGGATCAAAACCGAAGATATCGTCCAGAAGAATCGTTTTGATCTGGACATGACCGTCATCCGTTTGTTTGCCAATCTTGATATCGGACTGATACCAGGCCAAACCAAAGCTTCCCGTGAAATTGGGATCCTTGGTGCCATTCGCTTGAAAGAAGCTGTTTTGGACGGTGAACAGGTCAAACGCAAGACCCGGCTTGATCCCGTCCAGATCCAGAATGAGCGTGTCGTTCTGCTTGCCACGAATGACCGTGGCGTGGGCCCGCGGCTCCTCGAAAGGATTGGCACGAAGACAGTCAACGACGGCCGGGTTCGGCAGCAGGTTGAAAGTGATCTCGTCCTTCGTATCTTGGGCGGAGGCGATGCCGGAAGCGGTCAAAACTGCGAACGCCGCAAGCAGTCCACGCACGATGCTGCGAGCGGCTCGACCGCCCCAGAACTTCTTACTGCAATTGTTGTTCAATTCTTTCTCCTTATTTTTTCACTTAGATTGTCCATTTGCGGGGTCCCTAGAGAAGGCCCTTGTTCCGGGCTTCACCGCTACACCGATGGCGTGAGGGATGCTTTGAGCCTAGCGGCAAACTATTGGCCCCCACTTGAGATATCGTAATCCGGGGGTCAAAGACGACAAGATGGATGAATAGATTGAGGCTTCGGCAGTTTAACGCGGCGAGTGTCGAACCACTCCTCGCCCAGCGCAGGATTAGTGCTTCAGAAAAATCAATACTGGACTTGGGAATCGATCCAAGTCCCGCACAGGAATAATTTCCATCGCCGGTTTTTTTAGCGCTCACCGGATTCCCGCCCTACGCAGCGGCGACACTGGCTTCCGCTCGCCCTGGCTCTCCTTGCAAGAGACATCGCAGCCGTTTGCGGGCCTTGTGAAGCTGCGATTTGGAACTGCCTGTCGAGCATCCCAAGAGACCCGCAATCTCGCTGTGCTCGTATCCAATGACGTCATGGAGCAAGAAAATCTGCTTGTAACCGCACGGCAGCTTGCGGATTGCTCGCATGAGGTTAAGCCGTTCGATCGCCCCAATCATCGAAGTATCGCTAGAACCCTGCTCACCGGAGCCTTCACCATTTGAGGTGCGCCCCTCGAGGTCTTCGGCTAGAACTTCAGCCGGCTTTCTCCGGCGTAGATACATCAAGACAATGTTCACAGTCACTCGGTGCAGCCAAGTTGAAAAACCTGATTCACCGCGGAACGTGGAGATTTTTCGAAACAGTTGCAGGAATACTTGTTGGGTCAAATCCTCGGCTTCCGTCGGATTTTTAATCATGCGCAAGCACAGGTTGTATACCCACCGGCAATGCGCCTGGTAAAGGCATTCGAAAGCGGCGGCGACGCCCTCCTTGGCCTGTCCTATGGCTTCTGCCTCGGTTAAGTTGATCTCTGGCTGCTTTGCTATGAATGTCGCCATATCGCGTAGAGTCCTTCCTCTTTCACCGGCTTTCCTTCATGTAAGCTTCCCAGCAGTCCCCGCCAGGAGATCTGCGGTGGAAGAAGTGGTAGCCCTCCTGGCCAGGAATCTTGAAGCACACGAAACCGAAGCCTTCTCCCGAGACAATGGGCTCCTGACATTTGCTGCAGATGACTACGGTTTTGAATTCCACAGCTCACCTCCTCCGCTTGCTCTTCCCAATTCGACCCCTCATTGCGTAGCGCTTTCAGATCCTCATGAGACTCTCTCTAGACAGGTTCGCCAAGG
This sequence comes from Acidobacteriota bacterium, assembly GCA_003223295.1. Classification (GTDB taxonomy): domain Bacteria; phylum Acidobacteriota; class Terriglobia; order Acidiferrales; family UBA7541; genus Acidiferrum. Next base: position 12,665 of record QHYM01000249.1, read on the forward strand.
GCCCGCGCATGCGAAGAGCACTTCATCGTGGCTCTCCGCACGAGCAGGCCCGCTTTGTGGCGAAACCAACCCAGTTTTTACTGATTGTTGCGGAAGAAAAAGTAATCAGCGCTGTATGGCACGAGTACCTGGTGACCCACGTCGCTGGAGGCCAGGCAACCGGTAGCGGGATTAGCCGGAGCAGATCCACCCCTCGTGTTCAGACGCTGAATGAACGTAGTCTTGGTTAGTGATTTGCCACCCGTCGGTCCGTCGTCAGAACCGATCACCTGCAGCAACAAGCAGTCAATCGAGCCCCCATTTGGGCAACTGGCGTCAGTTCCGGCGGTAATGAAATTCTTCTTTTGCGCCCACACCCGACTGCTGTCAAAGGAGCTCTGCCAGGTAACGTCGCCAAAACGTGGCGGCTTCGGGCCAATGTCATTTGGATTTACGACCGGGCTGAGGAAATGGGTGATAATCTGCACCGCTTCCCCGAAGATATTCGTGAAGAGAGTGGCTTCCGGACGGGCATTGTTGACGGTCCAGGATACGCCGCCAGTGGTGTTAGGCAGGCAAACATATCCTTGCGTGCCTACCCCGCGGCCCAACAGGAACGCAGAGGTTCCCACAGGAGGTGTAATGGTTTCGGGTGTCGTTGGGCTCGAGATCGAGCTGCTAAACTTGCTTTCTTCCCTATTGTCTCGGCCACTCTCTTGGGCGTAGACAATTCCGGAAACGGTCAGCACTGCCAACGCCACTGTCATTGTTCCACGAATGATGCGAGCGGCTGCGCCGCCCAGGAACTTCTTACTGAAATTGTTGTTCATTTCTTTCTCCTTCTTCCTTTGACTTAAATTGTGCGTGTGCACGTAACTCGAAGGCCCCGCCCCGTGATCCACGGCTACGCTCGACTCATTGAATCGTGACCCCAGCGTAGCTTGGAACTATTGCTCCCTACTTGAGATATCGGAAATGGAAGGAAAAAGACGACAGCGGAGATGAAACATTTGCGCCGTTGATAGATTATTGCGTTTGAGTTCCTGATTCGGACAGTTGCCGGCAGGACGTGTGTGGGAAAGCCTTTTGGGCGTAGGGCCGCTCTCAGATCAAAAGTTGCTGATCATCCAGACATTCGCCTCTGAGTTTGCGCCCATGATTGCGAGATGACGCCCGTCGGGAGACGGAATGCCCCATGTGAGCTTCGACTGATTTTGACGCCAGACCGGCTGGGCATTGCCGTCGAGGGCAACACGCAACAAGGTAGCGCCACCTGATTGCAGGGTTGACACAAACATGCTTTGGGAATCAATCGCCCAATTCAGATCCAGGAGATCGGGGAAGTCTTTTAGCCTGATCACTCTCGTCGGCCCTCCCCGAAGTGGCACTAGCCGAATCTGATTGCTGTGCCTTTTCACGATTCCGATTCGCGAACCATCGGGAGAGAGTTGCCACGAGTAGTCGAATCCAATATCGGCACTGGTGCCCACCTCAAGCGGAATCCGTACCAACTCTTTCCCAGGACCTTCGACTGGGTCAAATGCAACAACCACCAGCTCATTCTTTCCCGTAGATGGTTGCCCGAACACACAAAAGTTGTCAGCCCTGTTTGTGCACCAGAACATTACGAACCCCTGAGTGTCAAACAATCGCTGAGGAACGCCACCGCTTAGATCAACTCGATAAAGGCCCATCTTGTGCGAGCCGACCGGCGCGCCCTCCAGAAGTATCGAGGTCCGATCCGGGCTCAGCCGAGCCAGATAATAGTTTGTGTTCGCGCCGGACGTAATGAGTTGAGCGCTACTCCCCTGCTCTAGCCCCTGCCGATACATCAGCCGGTTTGTCGTTCGCTGCGATGAAAAAATGACTTCTCGAGAGTCTGGCATCCATGCCACAGGGATATTGTAGTTGTCGTCGAGCGTCAGCCGGCGGGAGTTAACGAGAGGGCTTTCTTTGCCGGCCAGGTCCCCGACAAAAACTAAAGCGTGGTCATTGCCTCTTAGAAAAGCCAATTGCTTGCCGTCGGCCGTCGCGCTAAAGCTATAAACAGAAAATCCCGACCAATCCGTCAGCTCGTGTGCTTTGCCCTGTGGAATTCCGCTCTTTCCGTCAATTTTCAACTCCCACAAATTATCGGACTCCGCTGAGCCATTTTCCGTGTTTCGCGAATAAATGAATCGTCCCGACAACGTCCAAGTGAATGCCGTCAAGTGGTTGTCCAGGAGGATGGTCGTTCTGTCTCCGCCATTGAGGTCACAACTTTGAACCATAATGTCTGTGCGATCACCTTTATCACGCCTATAACGGTAGGCAAGCCGATTCCCTGCCGCCGACCAGGCGATGCCCAGGATTGTGGCCTCGTTTTCGGCTGTCAATACCTTATGAGGAGATTCTCCGTGCGAACCCATCACCCAAATCTCGCGCGCTCCACCGATACTCCGCAACCTTTGATAGGCGATGTTGGAACCATCGGGTGAAACGGTCCCTCCCCCCAACATATCTTCAACTTCAGCAAGTTTCCGCGCCTCGCCTCCCAGTATCGGGATCGACCACACTGTGGATGGCGTTCCGGGGGCCCTGGCAGAGGCTAGGAATCGCGTGGAGTCAGGGTACCAACCTCCGAATGCCCATGAGGTTTCCCCTCGCTGAACGCCAGGAGGCAAAGCCACACTTTGGGTTAGGCCCGTCGCGAGGAGTTGCAAATGCATGCCTTCCTCGTCAGCGTAGCCCAAATACTCGCCATCCGGAGAAATCCCAGCATTGAGCACGGGTGAATCCTGGGCGTTTGCGGTAAGCTTTCGCTGACTGAACTGGGGCAAAGGTTCGGGGCGACGGGGAAAGAACCATGTAAAGACGGCGGTACCCGTCAGAGCCAGCGTAACCAGCAGCGTCGCAGTAACACTGCTCCTATGCCGGCGAATAAATTTGCCGGCACGATAAGCGATCGCATCCGGCCGAGCGCTAATGGGCTCGTGTCGCAAGTATCGTTGCAGGTCGTCAGCAAAGGCCTTGATCGTCGTGTAGCGCTCCCGCGGATTCTTCTTCAGCGCCTTCGCGAGAATCGTGTCGAGGTCGCCGCGTAACAACCGCGCCAGCTTGTCGGGCGTCGTGTCGCGTCTTCTCGCATTCGTGACTGAGGCTTCATCATTTGTCAGCGTTCGCGCCACAATCTCCGAAGGACGGGGAGGCTCCGTGTCCAGGATTGCCTTCACTAATCCGGCAGGTGTATGCGGTCCCGCACCGGCTGGGTGCCGCCCCGTCAGTAATACATACAGCAGCACGCCTGAAGCATAGACATCCGTGGCGGCTGTTACAGCCTCGCCCTTCAGTTGCTCGGGAGCAGCATACTCGGGTGTCAGCGCCCTTCCCCCTTCAAGAGTAAGCGGTGACTCCCCGGTCTGCCCCTCACCTTCCAAAAGTTTGGCAATTCCAAAGTCGAGAAGCTTCGCCTGACCATCATTTCGCACCAGGATGTTCGAGGGCTTCAGATCACGGTGAACGATGAGGTTGGCATGTGCTTGCGCCACGGCGCGCAATGCGTCGATAAACAACCGAACACGCGCTCTGATGTCGAGATTGTTCTGGTCAGAGTAGCGATCAATGTGGTCGCCTTCAACGTACTCGAGGACAAGAAAAGGTTGGCCAGCTAGGGACACGCCTGCGTCAATCAGTTCCGCAATGTGGGGATGTGCCAGGCGACCCAGAATGCGGCCTTCCCGCTTGAACCGCTCTTCGCCGCCTTTCCCCATAAGCGCGATGTTTAGAACCTTTACCGCTACGCGCCTCTCAAATCGTCCGTCACTTCGTTCCGCCAGCCAGACGGTGCCCATGCCCCCATGGCCGATCTGCGAAACCAGCGTGTAGACACCAAGCGTTTCACCCGCCAGACCAGGCCCACCCGGTAATTCCAAGGCACTCGCTTCGAGAAAGCCTTCCTCAGACAGCTCGCGGTGCTCACGAAGCAGTATTTCCAGTTGATAGGCCAGAGTTGGGTTCTCGCCCTGGAGGGAGGACAGCCAGGTCGAGCGCTCTTCGCCCGTCATCTCCAGCGCTTCGTCGAGGCGGGGACTAAGGGCCTGCCACTGATCGGGGCTGAGTTTGAGCATCTATCATTAGACTGGCAAATCCGCCCGAATATTCCGGTGGAGATAAATGCGCGCCTTCTCCCATCTTCGCTGTACCGTACGTTCCGACAAGTTCTCCAGGGCAGCGATCTCGGCAAACGACAACCCGCAGAAGAACTTCATGTCGACCAGTTCTGCCAGTTTAGGCTCAACCTTCGCCAGCTGATCCAATGCGTCACTGATCACCGAGAGTTCCTTGGCCTCGACCAGATTCTCGCCTGCCTCGGTTTTCAGCGAAGTGATTTGGAATTCACCCCCGCGCTTGATCGCATTGCGGCTCCGGGCATGATCAATGATTAGTCCACGCATCACCCGCGCCGCATACCCCATGAACCGCGGCCGGTCGGGAAAGCAGCTTCCTTCACGCGCGGCGATGTCGAGATAGGCCTCGTGCAGAAGTGTTGTGACGCTCAGGCTCGCCGGAGATCCCCGTCGCGCCAGCTCCCGTTTTGCCAGTCGGTGCAATTCAGAATACAGGCTGCTGAACAGTTCATCCGCGGCCGCGCCATCGCCGCTTTCAGCAGCGCCGATGAGCGAGGAAATTGTCGACCCCACGCGGCACACTCCCGCCGGCGAATCGCCCTGAATTGCCTTCAGTCTCGCACATTTACTAGTAACAACCAAGGTACGCAGATCGTCAACTGCATCGAGAAACATCTGTATTCCTATCCTTCGGACTTGAGACCGGGTCCTTGATTGGAGTTCTTTGAATCCCGAAGCGTTACATATAGCGCTTTCTCAGTTTTTGCGATGACATCATTGATGTTGATTCGGTCGCATGAAGCGCGTGGCTCGTCCAATGGTTCTCGTGTCCGAATAGAAGTCCGGTCTTCTGCCTGCAATCTTAAAATTTATCGGAACAGAGCAACGGAGGTCGACATTCCCCTCCGATATCCTAGTGACATCGCAGAAGATGTGATATCATTTTTGCGTGAGGATCGTTTTGGATACCGACGCAATCGTAGCGGCCATGCGCAGCCCGACGGGTGCGTCTGCCGCAATCATTCGCAAAGCACGTCTAGGGAAGGTAGCACTGCTGCTGAGCGTGCCGTTGGCCATGGAGTACGAAGCCGTTTGCGTCAGACCCGAACACCAACTGGCCGCGGGATTAAGCGAGCAAGAAGTGCGTATCTTTGTGGATGCTGTAATCGCGATAGCGGAACCTGTCAAAATCCATTATCTCTGGAGGCCGCAATTGCGCGATCCGAGCGACGAGATGGTCCTCGAAACAGCAGTGAACGGACGGGCGAACCTGCTGATTACCTTTAACGTGCGAGATTACGGGACTGCGCCGGCAAGATTTGGGATCGAAGTGATGAGGCCGCGGGAAGCGGTCGAAAGGATAAGCAAATGACGGAAATCACCACCTATCCACTGCGGCTGCCGCGTTCTCTGAAGAAGGCGGTAGAAAAGCAGAGCGAGGAAGATGGCACCAGTATCAATCAGTTTGTGGTGACAGCGGTGGCGGAAAAGCTGTCTGCTTTGCAGGTTGCTGAGTTTTTTGCCGATCGCAAAGCGCGTGCGGATTTCAAGACGTTCGACAAAATCATGAAACGCCGAGGAGGAAAGCTGCCTCGTGCCGGCGACGAAATGCCGCGTTGAGGTTAGGAAGCGTGAAAAGATTTTTAATGGCTCTTCACGAAACTCTCATCTTGTCCGCGCGGCTCATTCTCCCCGTTAGCTCTGGCCGCGCAATTTCTCGACCGAAAAGGGCTTCAACCAGGCAGGTCTCCCCGACGCGGAACGCGCCCAGTTCTGGCATGAGCAGTTTTTGCCTCTCGCCGCACAGGAACATTCCCTCCGCGAGAAGCTC